>NZ_JACVTX010000010.1:0-176403 GCF_016624745.1 Erwinia sp. S43
TTAAAGAGCAGTGCAGTCAGTGCCGAGGCTTCCTGCTGCGAGGTGGCGTATGTTACGCTTTCCTCCTTCGGAGTCAACTTCTTTTTGAGAAGTTTTTTCCGGCGATTCAGACAACTTTCTGAACCTCTAACACGCTGGCCTGTAAGCCGTTGCTCCGTGTCAGTGGAGGCGCATTATAGGGATCTCGTTTTAATGCACAAGCCTTTTTGCGATCTTTTTTTCCGACCGCCGAATTTTCACTCTTATCGATGAGATAACAGGCGCATCGCACGTTTTTAAGCCTGTTTTTACCAGGAATTCTTGCTTGAGGATCCTTTCAAACACTAGGCTAACAGGATCATATCAACAGTGAGGCAGCTATGAGTCACAATGTACGTGCATATAAAGGAGTGAGTCCGCAGTTGGGCAAGCGGGTAATGATCGATCCTAGCAGTGTGATCATTGGTAATGTGGTGATCGATGACGATGTGGGGATCTGGCCTTTGGTGGTGATTCGCGGCGACGTTAATCAGGTCACCATCGGTAAACGTACAAATATTCAGGATGGTAGCGTTCTGCATCTGACACATAAGTCAGCAGCTAATCCAGATGGATATCCCCTCGTAATAGGTGAAGACGTTACCGTGGGGCATAAGGCTATGCTTCACGGCTGTACCATTGGCGATCGGGTTCTGGTCGGTATGGGGGCAATACTACTGGATGGTGTAGTCGTAGAGCATGATGTAATGATTGGTGCCGGCAGCCTGGTTTCACCCGGCAAGCGCCTTGAAAGCGGTTATCTCTATTTAGGCAGCCCGACAAAGAAAGCTCGACCGCTAACGGAAGCTGAAATTGCCGGACTGCTCTATTCAGCAAATAACTATGTCACATGGAAAAACGACTATCTCGCAGAAGAGAGCCAAAGCCAGCCCTGATCGTTTTCCTGCTGCTGTTCTATCGCGTGGGTTGCTTCTTCTTCTATATCCCAGCGATTTTTGCAAAAAGCATCCAGCGCGATGAATTCATCATGATAACGGCGAAGCAGTTCTTCGCCGTGAATTGCACAGACTAGCTGAAAGCCGTTAACCAGCGCGGTGAAGCAAACGGCCTGGATGTCCTCATCCCACCACTCACGTTCAGGAAACTGAATCGCCTGATTCACGCCTGCATCTCATGTTTTAGCTTAGCGATAACAGGGGCGATCTCCGGCATAACGCCGTGCCAAAGCATAAATGCATGAGCGGCCTGGCCCACCAGCATGCCTAACCCATCAGCAAGATCGGTTGCTCCCTGCTGCCGACACCATAAAAGAAACGGCGTATCCCCGATCTGATAAAACATGTCGTAGCAGCGAACCTGGCTATTTACCAGTACCGCAGGCAGGTCCGGTATACTGCCGGCCACTCCGCTGGAGGTTGCATTGATAATTAAATCAAATTGCGCATCATGAAGCTCATCTGCCGCCAGCGCTCGAACAGAACCATGATGCTGGAAGACCTGGACCAGCTCCTCTGCTTTAGCATGGGTACGGTTAACGATCGTGATACTGCAGTTGAAATTCAGCAGCGGCAGAATCGCCCCACGTGCAGCACCACCCGCACCGATCAACAGGATCCTGTCGTTCTCTTTGATCAAATTGAGCCGTTGCAGATCGCTTAGCAAACCAATACCGTCAGTGTTATCTCCCAGAATGCGACCGTCATCCAATTTTTTGAGAGTGTTCACCGCCCCGGCCAGCGCCGCGCGTTCCGTCAGCTCAGCGCAAAGCTCGTAAGCCTGCTGTTTAAAAGGCAATGTGACATTTGCACCACCACCACCCTGTGCAAAAAATTCATCCACCGTCTGCTTAAACCCTTCCAACGGAGCACAAAAGCGATCGTAAGGATGAGGAATTGCCGTTTGCTGGGCAAAGAGCTGATGAATACGGGGTGATTTACTGTGCTTAATTGGATTACCGAAAACAACAAAGGACGGCATAGCATTCTTATCCCTGGCGAATTAATTCACCGGTCAATACATCGCGAATCTCTGAGGGATTGAGGCGCCCCCCCGTTTCCCCCCGCAATACCGGGAAATCAGCACCGAACTGTGCCAGGACTTCATCTGCATCGCGACAAGGAGGTAATCCACTCAGGTTTGCACTGGTGGAAACCAGTGGCTTACCAAACTGGCTGCACAGCTGCACAACGTCCGGATGGTCACTAACGCGAACAGCCAGCGAATTAAAGCGACCGGTTAACCAACGCGGCGTCTCAGCCCGGGCAGGCAATACCCATGTTACCGGCCCTGGCCAACGGGAAAACATGCGCTCTTTCTGCTCTGCGCTAAGCTGTTCGTCAGCAATATAAGGAACGAGTTGTTCATAATCGGCAGCGATTAAAATCAGCCCTTTTTCCACAGGCCGATGTTTTAACGCCAGCAATGCCGTAACGGCCGATTCACTGTCGGGATCGCAGCCAAGGCCAAATACTGCTTCGGTGGGATAAGCAATGACCGCTGACAGCTGTAACTGTCTGATACATAGCTCAAGTGAGTCATGCTTTTGATTCATCTTCACAACCATTTCCTGCTGTTACGGGTTTGCCACAGGCTTTGCTGGCGCAAAAACGCTTAGCGCCTCTGGCGGTTTTCTTTTCAATAAGCAATGGGAACGCACAGAACTCGCAGATACCTTCTACAGGTGTGAAATTCACAGCAAACTGGCAGTCAGGATAACGATCGCAGGCATGGAATGTTTTGCCATACCGCGATCGACGTTGCACCAGCTTACCGTTGGCGCACTGCGGACAGGCGATCGTGGTTTCATCAGGCTTATCGATAATTTCGGTGTGTGCGCATTCAGGGTAGTCGCTGCAGGCGATAAACATACCATAGCGCCCCTGCCGCAGTGCAAGGCTGGCACCACATAGCGGGCAAAGTTGCCCGTCGAGCACTTTTACTATGTGCCCGTCAGTCTGACTTTTCAGCGGACGAATATAATCGCATTCGGGATAATGTGAGCAGCCAAGAAAAGCGCCATGCTTCCCGGAGCGGATGACCAGTTCTGCCCCACACTCGGGGCAGGGTTCATTTTTTCGCACAGCGAAAAGCGCTGTTTTATTCATAACTTTTTGTACACGAAGGCAATCTTCAGTGCAGCATTCCTTCATTGACGTCGAAAAGTAGCTCTTCCATTTGCTGGTAGGCATTTTCACATCCGGGGATGTTAAACAGCACCATCAGCACCACCCATTTGAGATCGTCCAGATCAAACTCGAGGGTATCCAGAGCCATAATACGTTCGATAACCATTTCTCGGGTTTCCAGATTCAGTACCTGAATCTGTTCCAGGAACAGAATAAAACCACGACAGTTAGCATCTAAACGCTGACTCTCTTCCTCGGTGTAGATACGCATAGACAGCGGATCGGTAGTCAGCAGAATCGGAGCGACAAGGCCGTCCTGATAATCAGCTAACTTTTCCAACCAGTTCAACGCATTATAGATATCTTCACGATGAAAACCGGCATCGGTTAAATCATCAGTCAATTTATCCTGATCAACGCGCATTTCTGCTTCGTTGTGGATATACGTTTCAAATAAGTACATTAGTACGTCGAACATGGCTTGCCCTCCTCAATCGGACATAGCCGCCGGGTACAGCTGCGATCCACCCTGCTAACTCCAACTCAAGCAGCTTAGCTACGATGGCTGGCACAGGTTGGCCGGCACGTTCAGCGACGACGTCAACAGGTGTAACCTCATCTCCTACGTTAGCCAACACATCGGGAAATGGCAATGGAGGATTGCTGCTCTCTGCCGAATTGTTTGCAGCTGCTGGCAAATCGGGTATCCACGACAAGCCACTTTGCATTTGCTCAACTATATTATTGGGATGTGCAACCAGCATCGCCCCCTGCTGTATCAACCAGTGGGTTCCCTCACTCCCGGGATTCCCCAATGCGCCGGGCAGCGCGTACACCTCTCTGTTCTGTTCCAGAGCCAGCCGTGCCGTTACCAGCGAGCCGCTCTTTAGCGTCGCTTCAACCACCAATACGCCGTGACTTAACCCGCTGATTATTCGATTACGCCGTGGAAAATGGTGGGCCAGGGGAGCAACATGCAGCGGAAATTCAGAGACCAAAGCACCGCCACTGGCGATAATATCCTGTGCCAGGCCCTTATGCCGCCGGGGATAAATAGCCTCCAGCCCCCCTCCCAACACTGCCAGCGTTTTACCCTGCACTGCTAACGCTGCACGATGGGCAATTCCATCGATTCCCAGCGCGAGGCCGCTGGTAATCGTTAAACCGCTAAGTGCCAGCGCCTGACTAAACCAGGTTCCCCAGTCACGACCGTAATGAGAACAGTACCGACTCCCCACAACCGCCAGCTGCGGTGAAGATAACAGTCCCGGATCGCCCGCAATAAAGAGCATCAGAGGAAAGTTATCGATAGTTTTTAATCGCTCGGGATAATAAGGACTTGATGGCGTAATAAAGTGATGCTCTGGCTCATTCAGCCAGATTTCACTTTGAACCAGGATTTTCTCGTCATACTGTTCAAATGCCAGCCGTTGCTCGCTGCGCAAACCAAGACCAGCCAGATCGGCAGACGTCGGACTGTTAAGTTGTACTAAAGCGCCGAGCAGAGATTCCCGCTGCAAACTGGATAACCCGGAAACACCTGACAGCCTTAATGCACTTTCCAATGGTGACATAATTCATCCCTGATACCGCCCCTTCCCCCTGAAGGTTACCTGCCAGGAATGCTGTCAATCACAGCGTGAAATGTCTACAATAAGAGGAATAAATATTTAATCCCTTGAACACGAATCTGGAAAGTTATGTCAGTCTTGCAGGTATTACATTTTCCTGACGAGCGCCTGCGCATCGTTGCGAAACCCGTGAAAGAAGTAAATGCCGATATTCAACGTATCGTTGATGATATGTTTGAAACCATGTATGCCGAAGAAGGCATCGGCCTGGCCGCCACTCAGGTAAATATTCATCAGCGCATCATCGTGATTGATGTGTCAGAAAACCGCGATGAGCGCCTGGTGCTGATTAACCCTGAACTGCTGGAAGAAAGCGGCGAAACCGGTATTGAAGAGGGTTGCCTATCGATTCCGGAACAACGCGCTTTGGTCCCTCGTTCGGAAAAAGTAAAAATTCGAGCGCTCGACCGTGATGGCAAAAGTTTTGAACTTGAAGCTGACGATCTGCTGGCGATCTGTATCCAACATGAAATGGATCATCTGGTTGGAAAACTGTTTATTGATTACCTGTCGCCAATGAAACGTCAGCGTATTCGCCAGAAACTGGAAAAGCTTTATCGCCAGAATGCCCGTGACTGAGCGTCTTGATTGACTGAAGGGAATAACGTGTCCGAATCATTAAAGATCATTTTTGCCGGCACCCCTGACTTTGCAGCGCGTCATCTTGACGCGCTGCTGTCATCAGGGCACCAGATTGTTGGCGTGTTTACCCAGCCCGACCGCCCGGCCGGACGCGGCAATAAACTGACCGCCAGCCCGGTTAAACAGCTGGCTGAGCAGCACAACATTCCGGTATTTCAGCCAAAATCCTTACGTCCGCTAGAAAATCAGCAGTTGGTCGCTCAGCTGGAAGCCGATGTGATGGTCGTTGTTGCCTACGGACTGATCCTGCCTGAGGCGGTGCTGGGAATGCCTCGCCTGGGCTGCATCAACGTTCACGGTTCGCTGCTGCCACGCTGGCGTGGTGCTGCACCGATCCAACGTTCACTCTGGGCGGGCGATGCAGATACCGGCGTGACAATTATGCAAATGGATGTCGGACTGGATACCGGAGATATGCTTTATAAGCTGTCCTGCCCTATTGAAGCCAGCGACACCAGCGCCACACTTTACGACAAGCTTGCAGACCTTGGCCCTGCCGGTATGCTGACGACATTGACGCAGCTTGCCGAAGGTAGCACCACACCGGAAGTGCAGAATGAAGAACTGGTCAGCTATGCAGAAAAGTTGAGTAAAGAAGAGGCCCGCCTCGACTGGTCGCTTTCCGCCGCACAGCTGGAACGCTGCATTCGCGCTTTCAATCCCTGGCCCGTAAGTTACTTCATCATTGATGAGCAGCCGGTAAAGGTATGGAAAGCATCCGTACTCCCTGCGGTGAATAACCGCCAGCCGGGTGAAATCCTGCAGGCTGATAAACTGGGTATTCAGGTTGTCACTGCAGACGGCGTGCTCAATATCGAAGAGCTACAGCCAGCGGGCAAGAAAGCGATGAAAGTACAGGATCTGCTCAACTCCCGCCGTGAATGGTTCATTCCGGGCAACATTATTGCCTGATAATCTGCCCGGAACTCAACCCGGGCAGTCGTTTCAATTGCGAACCCACTATGAAAAAAAATACAAACTTACGTTGCGTTGCCGCGCAGACTATCGAAAAGGTTGTCGAACAGGGGCAGTCGCTCAGTAATGTGCTACCTGCCGCACAGAAATCGGTCGGAGAGAAGGACGCAGCCCTACTGCAGGAATTGTGCTATGGCGTTCTTCGCACGCTGCCGCAGCTGGAGTGGATTGTCAGCAAGTTAATGTCCCGACCTATGACGGGAAAACAGCGCGCGATCCATTTTCTGATCATGGTTGGTCTGTACCAGCTGATGTTCACCCGTATTCCTGCTCATGCAGCTCTGGCGGAAACGGTAGATGGCGCTATCGCCTTAAAACGTCCACAGCTGAAAGGGCTGATTAACGGCGTGCTTCGTACATTCCAGCGTCAGCAGGAAGAGCTGATGCAGCAAATGAACCAGGGTGACCAGCAATATCTTCACCCTAAATGGCTGCTGACTCGCCTCAAGCAGGCCTGGCCAACGCAGTGGCAACAGATTGTTGATGCTAATAATCAACGCCCACCGATGTGGCTGCGCGTTAACCGCCAGCATCACAGCCGCGATGCCTGGCTTAATCTACTGACAGAAAGCGGGAAAACAGCATTTCCGCATCCACAACACATCGATGCGCTGCGCCTGGAAACACCCTGCGCGGTAGGCCAATTACCTGGTTTTGACCAGGGTTGGGTAACCGTCCAGGATGCGTCAGCTCAAGGCTGCGTTGCTCTACTCGATCCACAAAACGGCGAGAAGATCCTCGATCTTTGCGCAGCACCCGGCGGTAAAACCACTCATATTCTGGAAGCCGCTCCGCAGGCTGACGTGATGGCTGTTGACGTTGATGCCCAGCGTCTGGCTAGAATTAGCGAGAATTTGCAACGCCTGGAAATGAAAGCAGAGGTTAAACTCGGCGATGGTCGTACCCCGGCAGAATGGTGTGGCCAGACGCAGTTTGATCGTATTCTGCTTGATGCTCCCTGCTCTGCTACCGGTGTCATTCGTCGTCATCCGGATATCAAGTGGCTGCGCCGCGATCGCGACATTGCCGAACTTGCGGCTCTGCAACAGCAAATCCTTGAAGCGATCTGGCCCCATCTGAAATCAGGCGGTACGCTGCTATATGCGACCTGTTCGGTGCTTCCGGAAGAAAACCATCTGCAAGTAAGCCAGTTCCTGAAGAGCCATGCTGATGCCCGACTGGTTGATACAGGTAATATGGCCCAGCCGGGAATTCAGGTCTTTCCTCAGGCAGACGGCGGTGATGGGTTCTACTACGCGAAGTTAATTAAAGCATAACCCCCATGGCGCTGCACCGGTGGCGCCACTAACCGAACAACAATAAGAAAGACTGAAGCAATATGAAAATCATCATTCTTGGCGCTGGACAGGTTGGCGGCACGCTCGCAGAAAACCTGGTCGGTGAAAACAACGATATTACCGTGGTCGATACCGATCCTCTCCGTCTGCGTCAGCTCCAGGATAAGTTTGACCTGCGCGTTGTGCAGGGCCACGGCTCTCATCCTCGCGTATTAAGGGAGGCCGGGGCTGAAGATGCAGATATGCTGGTTGCCGTGACCAACTCTGATGAAACCAATATGGTTGCCTGCCAGGTCGCTTATTCCCTGTTTAACACGCCCAATCGCATCGCGCGTATCCGTGCTCCGGACTATATTCGCGATGCCGATAAGCTGTTCATCCCTGAAGCCGTACCGATCGATCATTTGATCTCACCGGAACAGCTGGTCATCGATAATATTTATCGACTGATCGAATATCCCGGAGCCCTGCAGGTGGTGAATTTTGCCGAGGGAAAAGTCAGTCTGGCAGTAGTCAAAGCCTATTACGGTGGACCGCTGGTCGGTAATGCGCTTTCCGTAATGCGGGAGCATATGCCGCACATCGACACCCGGGTTGCCGCGATTTTTCGCCAGGATCGTCCTATACGCCCACAGGGATCAACGATTATTGAAGCCGGCGATGAGGTCTTCTTTATTGCAGCGAGCCAGCATATTCGTGCAGTAATGAGCGAGTACCAGCGTCTGGAAAAGCCCTATAAACGCATTATGATCGTCGGCGGCGGCAATATTGGTTTTGGTCTTGCTCAGCGGCTTGAGAAGAACTACAGCGTAAAACTGATCGAACGCGATCAGCAGCGCGCAGCGGAGCTGGCTGAGCATCTGCAAAATACCATCGTATTTTACGGTGATGCTTCGGATCAGGAACTGCTCGCTGAAGAACATGTTGATCAAATCGATCTGTTTATTGCCATCACCAATGATGACGAAGCCAACATCATGTCGGCCATGCTGGCTAAACGCATGGGGGCTAAAAAAGCCATGGTGCTGATCCAGCGGCGCGCCTACGTCGATCTGGTCCAGGGAAGCGTAATTGATATCGCCATTTCGCCTCAACAGGCAACCATTTCGGCACTATTGGGCCACGTACGTAAAGCAGACATCGTTGGCGTTTCGTCGTTACGTCGGGGCGTAGCGGAAGCAATTGAAGCCATCGCCCACGGCGAGGAGACTACATCCAAAGTAGTTGGTCGCCTGATTGATGATATCAAACTGCCACCGGGTACAATTATCGGTGCTGTTGTACGTGGTAACGACGTGATGATTGCCAATGATAATTTGCGTATTGAACAGGGCGATCATGTGATTATGTTCCTGACCGATAAGAAATTTGTTCCGGACGTTGAGCGTCTGTTCCAGCCGAGTCCTTTCTTCCTGTAACTCATCCGGCAATGCATGTGCATTGCCGGTCTTTTTACTACACTAATCAATGATCTTTATTCGATCTCATCGTGGAAAAACGGCGATGGTTTGTTAGACTTTACAACCTGGCACAGGAAAGGAGATAACAATGAGTTTATTCAAAGAGTTTCGCGATTTCGCGATGCGTGGCAATGTCGTTGACCTCGCCGTCGGTGTTATCATCGGTGCCGCGTTTGGTAAGATTGTGTCCTCTCTCGTCGCGAACATCATCATGCCACCTTTGGGCCTGCTGATTGGCGGCGTTGATTTCAAGCAGTTTAGCTGGGTACTGAAAGCGGCCGATGGTACTGCACCAGCCGTTGTGATGGAATACGGTGTATTTCTTCAAACCATTTTTGATTTTGTCATCGTTGCCTTTGCTATCTTTATGGCAATTAAGATTATGAACAAAATGTATCAGAAGAAAGAAGTGGAAAAACCGGCGCCTAAGCCTTCCGCAGAAGAGACGCTGCTGACCGAGATCCGCGATCTGCTGAAAGCGCAGAACAATAAAACGCTGTAAGCGTAATCAGATAGAAAAAACCGTCGGATTCGACGGTTTTTTTATGCCTGTAAAGCGGAAGGCCAGTGGTAAATGTTTGATATCGCATTTACCACTGGCCTCCCAGTTACCTTTTTTGCCGTGTTTTCCTTTACGGCGATAACTTCCTTTACCTTTAACGTTGACTTCAATTCGCGGTTTAAATAACGGGTCGCTGAGTAAAGCTTCGAGTGCGTTATCACGAATAACGCCTTTCCTGTGCTGATAATTTGCCATGATAAACTCCTGTTGATAGATTTCGGTGATGAATATAGGCCTCTCCGAAGTAGAATTCAATCACCCGTTTTAGCTAAAGGTGTCATTGCCCCCTTTTCAAGCGCTTCCAGGATCGAACAGTACACGCTGCTGTGAGCAGTGCCGCAGCAGGCATCGTTCAAACGCTTTAGTGAGCGCTGCATGTGCTGCAATTCAGCGATCATCGCTTCAACCTCCGTCAGCCGTTTCTGAACAATGGTCTTCGATTCCTGGCAGGTGTGGTGCTCTGGATCGACGCGTATCGAAAGTAATTCACGGATTGCTTCAAGCGTGAAACCCAGCTGCCGCCCGTAGCGAATAAATCTAAGCCGCTGCAGATCGTTATCACTGTACAGCCGAAATCCACCTTCCGTCCGGATCTCATGCTCCATCATCTGCTGCTTTTCATAAAAACGAATGGTATCCGGTGTTACATCTGCAAGTTTGGCCAGCTGTCCGATACGATACATTACTTATCCCCGCTGAAATGCTGTTTAATCTTTAAGCTATACCCACTGTGTAGAAAATCCGTACTCATCCCGGCCTGCCTCAGCCGTAACTCGAGTAGATGTAATCGATTCGCATGAAGTTCATAACACTCATCCTGTGGATCGATACCGTGCAGCAATTGCTCAAGTTCGATAGCCTCTCGACGCATCTCCAGCTCGGGTGGCAGGTAGCCAGAGTTTTTTAGCAGTCGATATCCTGCGCGTAACTCTTTAGGGACATGACTATCGTCATCCA
This sequence comes from Erwinia sp. S43, assembly GCF_016624745.1. Lineage (NCBI taxonomy): Bacteria > Pseudomonadati > Pseudomonadota > Gammaproteobacteria > Enterobacterales > Erwiniaceae > Erwinia > Erwinia sp. S43. The sequence continues at coordinate 10,630 of NZ_JACVTX010000010.1, forward strand.
GCAGTAATGGTTGACCAGCTCCGGGCAGATTATCAAGTTCGCCCTCTCGCAGGGCGGCGAGAATATGCTGTTCAGCAAGTTGATCGAGTAATGACACTGATTCACCTCCATTGGCAGGAAGGCCTACAGCATAGCGCAACTGGCAGGGAAATGATGAACGAAGGGAATTTCAGATATAAAAAAACCCGCCGAAGCGGGTTTTTTCACGTTGCAACTACAGATTACTCTGCAGCAGCTTCTGCTTGAGCTTCTGGACGATCAACCAGCTCGATGTAAGCCATCGGAGCGTTGTCACCAGCGCGGAAGCCACACTTCAGAATGCGAGTGTAACCACCGGCACGGCTCGCGAAACGCGGGCCCAGCTCGTTAAACAGTTTTGCCACGATCTCGTTATCACGAGTACGGGCGAATGCCAGACGACGATTAGCTACGCTGTCGGTCTTGGCAAGAGTAATCAGCGGCTCAACTACGCGACGCAGCTCTTTCGCTTTTGGCAGGGTCGTCTTGATGATCTCATGACGAACCAAAGAGCCAGCCATATTGCGGAACATAGCCTGACGATGGCTGCTGTTGCGGTTCAGTTGACGACCACTCTTACGATGGCGCATGACCTTATCCTTCTCAGTGAAACCTTAACCTGTGATCGGGTTATTCATCAGCGATGCTAGCTGGCGGCCAGTTTTCCAGGCGCATGCCCAGTGACAGACCACGAGAAGCCAGCACGTCTTTAATCTCAGTAAGAGATTTTTTACCAAGGTTAGGCGTCTTAAGAAGCTCAACCTCGGTACGCTGTACCAGATCACCGATGTAGTGGATAGCTTCTGCCTTAAGGCAGTTAGCAGAGCGGACAGTCAATTCCAGATCGTCAACAGGGCGCAGCAGGATCGGATCGAATTCTGGTTTCTCTTCTTTAACTTCTGGCTGACGAACATCACGTAAGTCAACGAAAGCTTCAAGTTGTTCTGCCAGGATGGTAGCCGCACGGCGGATCGCTTCTTCAGGATCGATAGTGCCGTTGGTTTCCATTTCGATGACCAGCTTGTCCAGGTCGGTACGCTGTTCTACACGCGCAGCTTCAACATTGTAGGCAATACGGTCTACAGGGCTGTAGCAGGCGTCGACTAACAGACGACCGATCGGGCGCTCATCTTCTTCCGAATGAATTCGGGCAGAAGCCGGCACATAACCACGACCACGCTGAACTTTGATACGCATGCTGATAGTTGCGTTTTCATCGGTCAGGTGACAGATCACGTGCTGCGGCTTGACGATTTCGACATCACCATCATGGGTGATATCGGCTGCAGTCACAGGGCCAATGCCAGATTTATTCAGAGTAAGAATAACTTCATCTTTGCCCTGAACTCTTACCGCCAAACCTTTCAGGTTGAGCAGGATTTCCAGGATATCTTCCTGTACGCCCTCTTTGGTGCTGTACTCGTGCAGTACACCATCAATTTCAACCTCGGTCACCGCGCAACCCGGCATTGATGAAAGCAGAATACGGCGCAGTGCGTTACCAAGAGTATGGCCAAAGCCACGCTCTAAAGGCTCAAGGGTCACCTTGGCGTGCGTCGAACTCACTTGCTCGATATCTACCAGGCGCGGTTTTAGAAACTCTGTCACAGAACCCTGCATTGTGTCCTCTCTTTGGTACTAAGCCTTACTTGGAGTAAAGCTCGACGATCAGGTGTTCGTTAATGTCCGCAGACAGATCGGTACGTTCAGGAGTACGCTTGAACACACCTTCCATCTTAGTCGCATCAACTTCCAGCCAGGTTGGCTTTTCACGCTGTTCAGCCAGCTCCAGAGCGGCTTTCACGCGAGACTGCTTTTTGGCTTTCTCACGGATGCTAACAACGTCATTCGGAGATACCTGATAAGAAGCGATGCTAACAACGCGGCCGTTTACCATGATAGATTTGTGGCTAACCAGCTGACGTGCTTCTGCACGAGTGGCACCAAAGCCCATACGATAAACTACGTTATCCAGACGACCTTCCAGCAGAGCTAACAGGTTTTCACCGGTGTTGCCTTTCAGACGTGCTGCTTCTTTATAATAGTTACGGAACTGACGCTCCAGCACGCCGTAGATACGACGAACTTTCTGCTTTTCACGTAACTGTACACCATAGTCAGACAGACGTGGCTTACGCGCACCGTGCTGACCAGGAGCTTGTTCAATCTTACACTTGGTATCAATCGCGCGAACGCCAGACTTGAGGAACAGGTCTGTGCCTTCACGACGGCTCAGCTTGAGCTTAGGACCCAAATATCTTGCCATTTTCTTTCTCCAACATTCCTAAAAAACGGGGCGTTATACGCGACGTTTTTTCGGCGGACGACAACCGTTGTGAGGGATCGGAGTCACATCAGTAATATTAGTGATGCGGAAACCAGCAGCGTTCAGGGCACGAATAGTTGATTCGCGGCCTGGACCAGGACCCTTAACCATAACTTCCAGGTTCTTAATACCGTACTCTTTCACGGCGTCTGCGCAACGTTCTGCAGCTACCTGAGCAGCGAACGGCGTAGATTTACGAGAACCACGGAAACCGGAACCACCGGCTGTTGCCCAACCCAGCGCATTACCCTGACGATCGGTAATAGTTACGATGGTGTTGTTAAAAGACGCATGGACATGAGCCACGCCGTCAGAGACTTGCTTTCTTACACGCTTACGTGCACGAACTGGTGCCTTTGCCATTATTCAATCACCCCGATTATTTCTTGATCGGTTTACGCGGACCCTTACGGGTACGTGCGTTGGTCTTAGTACGCTGACCGCGCACTGGGAGACCACGACGATGACGCAAACCACGATAGCAACCAAGGTCCATCAGACGCTTGATGCTCAGGGTGACTTCACGACGCAGATCGCCTTCAACAACAAATTTAGCAACTGCATCACGCAGAATGTCGATTTGTTCTTCAGACAGTTCACTGATCTTAACATTTTCAGCAATACCCGTGTCTGCACAGATTTTCTGTGAGCGGGTCTTACCGATACCGAAGATAGCAGTTAATGCGATAACGGTATGTTTATGATCAGGAATGTTAATGCCTGCTATACGGGCCACTATGCACTCCTATTAATTAACTTATGCGTCCCATGCCGAAAAGCCCGTTTTCAGGATACTCAAATGGAAACGCACAGACATACAAAAGATTGGCTGGCTAATCTAGCCAGCTCAACCCAACTTTGCAAGAAAAATATGCGATTAAATCAGCCTTGGCGCTGTTTATGCTTTGGCTCGGCACTGCAAATCACACGTACAACACCGTCGCGACGGATGATTTTGCAGTTACGACATAATTTCTTGACGGAAGCACGAACTTTCATTTTTACTCTCCGTAACTTCTCAAGCGCCTGAATTAACGGCCATAGCCTTTCAGGTTTGCTTTCTTCAATGCAGACTCATACTGACTTGACATCATCAAAGTTTGCACTTGAGCCATAAAGTCCATGATGACAACGACTACGATCAGCAGTGATGTACCGCCGAAGTAGAATGGAACTTTCATCGCATCACGCATGAACTCCGGGATCAGGCAGATAAAGGTAATATACAACGCACCGATTAAGGTAAGGCGTGTCATCACTTTATCGATATACTTCGCCGTCTGTTCTCCCGGACGAATACCTGGTACAAATGCACCAGACTTCTTCAGGTTATCTGCTGTTTCACGCGGGTTGAAAACCAACGCCGTGTAGAAGAAACAGAAGAAGATGATTGCAGTCGCATAGAGTAACACATAAAGCGGTTGACCTGGCTGTAAATACATCGAAATAGTAGTCAGCCAGTTCCAGCCCGTGCCGCCCCCGAACCATGACGCGATGGTCGCCGGGAACAGAATGATACTGGATGCAAATATAGCAGGGATTACACCGGCCATATTCACTTTCAACGGTAAATGCGTGCTCTGCGCAGCATAGACACGACGGCCTTGCTGACGTTTCGCATAGTTCACCACAATGCGGCGTTGACCACGCTCAACGAAAACAACGAAGAAGGTCACTGCAAATACGAGAACTGCAACCAACAGCAACAGGAGGAAGTGCAGGTCGCCTTGCCGCGCTTGCTCGATGGTATGGCCAATGGCCGGCGGAAGACCCGCAACAATACCAGCAAAGATAATGATCGAGATACCGTTACCGATACCTCGTTCAGTAATTTGCTCGCCTAACCACATCAGGAACATTGTCCCGGTGACCAGACTGACAACAGCGGTAAAGTAGAAAGCAAAACCTGGATTTAATACCAGGCCCTGCATTCCAGGCATGTTCGGTAAACCGGTAGCAATACCGATAGACTGGAAAATACCTAATACCAGTGTGCCGTAACGGGTGTACTGACTAATCTTACGACGGCCAGCCTCCCCTTCTTTCTTGATTTCTGCTAACGCTGGATGAACCACCGTCAGCAGCTGGATAATAATAGAGGCCGAAATATACGGCATAATACCCAGGGCAAAGATAGAAGCACGGCTCAGAGCACCACCAGAGAACATGTTGAACATTTCAATGATGGTGCCACGCTGTTGCTCAAGCAGTTTGGCAAGTACAGTGGCATCGATACCAGGGATTGGAATAAAAGAGCCAATTCGGAAGACAATCAGCGCACCAATTACAAACAGAAGTCTGCGTTTTAGTTCGCCAAAACCACCCTTGGCACTTTGAAAATCTAATCCCGGTTGCTTAGCCATCTGCTACTTATTCCTCAATTTTACCGCCAGCAGCTTCGATTGCAGCACGAGCGCCTTTAGTGACACGCAGGCCGCGAATCGTTACCGGTGCAGAAACTTCGCCAGACAGGATCACTTTCGCGAACTCAATCTGAATACCGATAATGTTAGCCGCTTTCAGCGTGTTCAGGTCGACGATACCGCCTTCAACTTTCGCCAGGTCAGACAGACGAACTTCTGCAGTGACCATTGCTTTGCGAGAGGTGAAACCGAATTTCGGCAGACGACGGTACAGAGGCATCTGGCCGCCTTCAAAACCACGACGTACGCCACCACCAGAACGTGAGTTCTGACCTTTGTGACCACGACCACCGGTTTTTCCGAGACCGGAACCAATACCACGACCTAAACGTTTAGGAGCGTGCTTAGACCCTTCGGCCGGAGACAGAGTATTTAAACGCATCTGTTACTCCTCCACTTTAACCATGTAGGAAATCGCGTTAACCATACCGCGTACAGCTGGCGTGTCTTCACGCTCTACGGTGTGGTTAATACGACGCAGACCCAGGCCAAGCAGCGTTGCCTTGTGTTTTGGCAAACGACCGATCGAACTGCGGGTTTGAGTAATTTTAATAGTCTTAGCCATGGTCATTACCCCAGAATGTCTTCAACGGATTTGCCACGTTTCGCAGCAACCATTTCTGGAGAATTCATATTGGCCAGGCCATCCAGAGTTGCACGAACCACGTTAATCGGGTTGGTGGAACCGTAGGCTTTAGCCAGTACGTTATGAACCCCAGCGACTTCCAGGACGGCGCGCATTGCACCACCGGCGATGATACCGGTACCTTCAGAAGCCGGCTGCATGAACACGCGAGAACCTGTGTGCACGCCTTTAACAGGGTGCTGCAGGGTGCCGTTGTTCAGCGCAACGTTAATCATATTGCGACGAGCTTTTTCCATCGCTTTCTGGATCGCTGCTGGAACTTCACGCGCCTTACCGTAACCAAAACCAATGCGTCCGTTACCATCACCAACAACAGTCAGAGCTGTGAAGGAGAAAATACGACCACCTTTAACGGTTTTAGATACGCGATTTACCGCGATCAGCTTTTCCTGCAGTTCGCCAGCTTGTTTTTCGATGTGTGCCATCTTACACCTCTACCTTAGAACTGTAGGCCAGCTTCACGGGCAGCATCTGCCAGTGCCTGGACACGACCATGATATTGGAAACCAGAACGGTCGAAAGAAACACCAGTGATGCCTTTTTCGATTGCGCGTTCCGCAACTGCTTTACCTACAGCAGCAGCAGCGTCTTTGTTTCCAGTGTACTTCAGTTGCTCACTGATAGCTTTTTCTACTGTAGAAGCAGCAACCAGGACTTCAGAACCGTTAGGTGCGATTACCTGTGCGTAAATATGACGCGGGGTACGATGTACCACCAGGCGAGTAGCACCCAGCTCTTTGAGCTTGCGACGTGCGCGGGTCGCACGACGGATACGAGCAGATTTCTTATCCATAGTGTTACCTTACTTCTTCTTAGCCTCTTTGGTACGCACGACTTCGTCGGCGTAACGAACACCCTTGCCTTTGTAAGGCTCAGGACGACGGTAGGCGCGCAGATCCGCTGCAACCTGACCAATCAGCTGCTTATCAGCGCCTTTCAGCACGATTTCAGTCTGAGTTGGACATTCAGCAGTGATTCCCGCTGGCAGCTCATGGTCAACAGGGTGAGAGAAGCCCAGGGCTAAGCTCACAGAGTTGCCTTTAACGGCTGCACGATAACCTACACCAACCAGCTGCAGCTTCTTAGTGAAGCCTTCGGTAACACCGATAACCATACCGTTCAGCAGCGCACGAGAAGTACCAGCCTGTGCCCAACCATCCACAAAACCTTCGCGTGGAGCGAAAGTCAGTGCATTGTCAGCATGCTTAACTTCTACAGCGTCGTTGAGCGTACGAGTCAGCTCGCCGTTTTTACCTTTGATCGAAATTACCTGACCGTTGAGTTTTACCTCTACGCCGGCAGGAATCGCGACTGGTGCTTTAGCAACACGAGACATTTATTCCTCCGATTAAGCTACGTAGCAGATAATTTCGCCACCAAGACCAGCCTGGCGTGCGGCACGATCGGTCATAACACCTTTAGAGGTAGAAACAACAGCGATACCCAGTCCTGCCATAACTTTTGGCAGCTCGTCTTTGCGCTTATAAATGCGCAGACCTGGGCGTGAAACACGCTGAATGCTTTCTACAACAGCCTTGCCCTGGAAGTACTTAAGAGTCAGTTCCAGTTCTGGCTTGATGTCGCCTTCGATTTTAAATTCTTCAATATAACCTTCTTCCTTCAGCACGTTGGCAATTGCCACTTTCAGCTTGGAGGAAGGCATGGTGACCGCAACTTTGTTCGCGGCTTGACCGTTACGGATACGGGTCAGCATATCCGCGATCGGATCTTGCATGCTCATCTGTCTTTACTCCCGTGATTCTATTGGTAATTACCAGCTAGCCTTTTTCAAGCCAGGTACTTCACCGCGCATGGCGGCTTCACGCAACTTGATACGGCTCAACCCGAACTTGCCCACATAACCATGTGGACGGCCAGTTTGACGGCAGCGCTTACGCTGACGAGACGGGCTGGAATCACGCGGCAGAGTTTGCAGCTTGAGAACAGCATTCCAACGATCTTCGTCGGATGAGTTCACACTTGAAATGATAGCTTTCAGTTCCTCGCGCTTGGCGCGGTACTTGTCAGCCAGTTTCACGCGAACGACTTCGCGTGCTTTCATTGATTGCTTAGCCATCAGTAACCCTGCCTTACTTGCGGAACGGGAAGTTAAAAGCAGCCAACAGTGCGCGGCCTTCATCATCAGATTTCGCAGTAGTGGTAATGGTAATATCCAAACCACGAACGCGGTCGACTTTGTCATAGTCGATCTCTGGGAAGATGATCTGCTCGCGAACACCCATGCTGTAGTTACCGCGGCCATCGAATGACTTAGCGGACAAGCCACGGAAGTCACGGATACGTGGTACAGCAATAGAAATCAGGCGCTCAAAGAACTCCCACATGCGTTCACCACGCAGAGTCACTTTACAGCCGATCGGATAGCCCTGACGGATTTTGAAGCCTGCAACTGATTTGCGTGCTTTGGTGATAAACGGCTTTTGACCGGAGATTGCTGCCAGATCGGCTGCTGCGTTATCCAGCAGTTTCTTGTCAGCGATCGCTTCACCAACACCCATGTTCAGGGTGATCTTCTCGACCCGAGGGACTTGCATGACAGAATTGTAGTTGAACTCAGTCATGAGTTTATTAACTACTTCGTCTTTGTAGTAATCATGCAGTTTCGCCATCGTACTACTCCAAATTACTTGATAGTTTCGCTGTTAGACTTGAAGAAACGGACTTTTTTGCCGTCTTCGAATCTAAAGCCTACACGGTCAGCCTTGCCGGTTGCCGAGTTGAACAGTGCAACGTTGGAAACCTGAATAGCGGCTTCTTTTTCAACGATGCCACCTGGCTGATTCAGAGCCGGTACAGGCTTCTGATGTTTTTTAACCAGGTTGATACCTTCAACAATGAGCTTGCCAGAAGACAGAACATTTTTAACTTTACCGCGCTTACCTTTATCTTTGCCGGTCAGCACGATAACTTCGTCATCGCGACGGATTTTAGCTGCCATTTTTCGCTCCTTAGAGTACTTCTGGTGCCAGAGAGATAATTTTCATGAACTTTTCAGTACGAAGTTCACGAGTTACCGGCCCAAAAATACGCGTTCCGATTGGCTGCTCAGTGTTATTGTTTAAAATAACGCATGCATTACCATCGAAGCGAATGACAGAACCGTCCGGGCGACGAACACCCTTCCTGGTGCGCACCACTACCGCCTTCAGCACATCACCCTTCTTAACCTTACCGCGAGGAATTGCTTCCTTGATGGTAATTTTGATGATGTCGCCAACGCCTGCGTAGCGACGGTGCGAGCCACCCAGAACCTTGATACACATTACGCGACGTGCACCGGAGTTGTCGGCGACGGTCAGCATAGTCTGTTCTTGGATCATTTTAGTGCTCCGCTAATGTCAACTACTACTTCGGGACCTGATTCAGGTCGTTTAAAAGCCCCATAATTGAGGGCGCAGCATTATAACACCGCATTTCGCATATGGGTAGAAAAAATAAGCGACTCGTATCGAGTCGTTATTTGGACCTCTGGAAAGAGGAACGCGACATTCTAAGGAATTGTTCATCCGGTAGCAATCGCAATCTGTACATTACGTCAGCTTATTTCGCTCAGAACGGTGATTTGGAGAAAGAAAGAAAAGTTTTGAGGGTAGATATAAGAAAAAACCCCCGACAAGCGGGGGTTTTTACAGAGATAGACGTTCTTATTACAGAACAGCTTTCTCTACAACGCGAACCAGAGTCCATGACTTAGTCTTGGACAGTGGACGGCATTCACGGATTTCAACCTTGTCGCCGATACCACATTCATTGTTCTCGTCATGTACGTGCAGTTTAGTCGTACGCTTGATGAATTTCCCGTAGATTGGGTGCTTCACAACACGTTCGATAGCAACAACGATGGATTTCTCCATTTTGTCACTAGTCACACGACCTTGCAGAGTACGGATTTTATCGGTCATTACGCACCCGCCTTCTCAGTCAGTAAAGTCTTAACGCGTGCAACATCACGACGCACTTGCTTCAACAGATGAGTCTGTTGCAGCTGGCCGGATGCCGCCTGCATGCGCAGGTTGAACTGCTCACGCAGCAGGTTAAGTAGCTCAGTGTTCAGCTCTTCAACGCTTTTTTCACGCAGCTCTGTTGCTTTCATTACATCACCGTCTTAGTTACAAAGGTGGTTTTGATAGGCAGTTTTGCTGCTGCCAGCTTGAATGCTTCACGGGCCAGCTCTTCCGGAACACCGTCCATTTCATACAGGACTTTACCTGGCTGGATCAAGGCAACCCAATACTCCACGTTACCTTTACCTTTACCCATACGCACTTCCAGCGGCTTCTCAGTAATTGGTTTGTCCGGGAATACACGGATCCAAATTTTACCTTGACGCTTAACTGCACGGGTCATAGCACGACGTGCTGCTTCGATCTGACGGGCAGTCAGACGACCACGGCCAACAGCTTTCAGACCGAAAGTACCGAAGCTAACATCCGTACCCTGCGCCAGACCACGGTTGCGGCCTTTGTGCACTTTACGGAATTTCGTACGCTTTGGTTGTAACATCAGCGACTCTCCTTACTTACGGCCTTTACGCTGCTGCTTTTTAGGTTGAGCAGCCGGTTCCGGTTGTTCAACAGCAGCCATACCACCCAGGATCTCACCTTTGAAGATCCATACCTTAACGCCGATTACACCATAAGTGGTGTGGGCTTCAGAGGTGTTGTAGTCAATGTCTGCACGCAGAGTGTGCAGTGGCACGCGGCCTTCACGGTACCATTCGGTACGCGCGATTTCTGCACCGCCAAGACGGCCACTAACTTCAACTTTAATCCCTTTAGCGCCCAGACGCATTGCGTTCTGTACAGCACGCTTCATAGCACGACGGAACATCACACGACGCTCCAGCTGTGAAGTGATGCTGTCAGCAACCAATTTAGCGTCCAGTTCCGGTTTACGGACTTCGGCGATATTGATCTGTGCAGGAACGCCAGCGATATCCGCTACGACCTTGCGCAGTTTTTCTACATCTTCACCTTTCTTACCGATGACGATGCCAGGACGAGCGGTGTGAATGGTCACACGGATGCTCTTAGCTGGACGCTCGATAACGATACGAGAGACGGATGCTTTTGACAGTTCCTTGGTCAGGAACTGACGAACTTTAAAGTCGCTGTCCAGGTTGTCAGCGAATTCTTTGGTATTTGCGAACCAGGTAGAGTTCCAGGGTTTAACAATACCCAGGCGAATACCATTAGGATGTACTTTCTGACCCATTGCTAGTCTCCAGAGTCTCAGCGATCGGACACAACCACAGTAATGTGGCTGGTGCGCTTCAGGATGCGATCTGCACGACCTTTCGCACGCGGCATAATGCGCTTCATGCTTGGGCCTTCGTCTACGAAGATTTTCGTGACTTTCAGATCATCAATGTCAGCGCCATCGTTGTGTTCGGCGTTAGCAATGGCAGATTCCAGAACTTTCTTGACCAGTACAGCCGCTTTCTTATTGGTGTAGGTCAAAATGTCCAGAGCCTGCGACACTTTCTTACCGCGTACAAGATCTGCTACCAGGCGAACCTTCTGAGCAGAAGAACGAGCGTGGCGATGTTTAGCGATAGTTTCCATCTCTTCCTCCTGTTAGCGTTTCTTAGCTTTCTTATCAGCTGCGTGACCGCGATAAGTACGAGTCGGTGCAAATTCACCCAGTTTGTGACCGACCATTTCGTCGGAAACAAAGACAGGAACGTGCTGACGACCATTATGGACAGCGATGGTCAAACCGATCATGTTAGGGAAGATCGTTGAACGACGGGACCAGGTGCGCAGTGGCTTCTTGTCTCCGCTTTCCAAAGCTTTCTCTACCTTCTTCAGCAAGTGCAGGTCAATAAAAGGACCTTTCTTGAGAGAACGTGGCATGGCTTATCCTCTAAAATTATTTGCTACGGCGACGTACGATAAATTTATCAGTACGCTTGTTGCTACGGGTCTTCTTACCTTTGGTCTGAACGCCCCACGGAGTTACCGGGTGCTTACCAAAGTTACGACCTTCACCACCACCGTGCGGGTGATCAACTGGGTTCATCGCGGTACCACGAACGGTCGGACGAACACCACGCCAACGGGTTGCACCGGCTTTACCCAGAACGCGAAGCATGTGCTCCGAGTTACCGACTTCGCCCAGGGTCGCGCGGCAGTCAGCTTCGACTTTACGCATTTCACCAGAACGCAGACGCAGGGTAACGTAGGAACCATCACGCGCAACGATCTGCACGTAAGTACCAGCAGAGCGAGCAATCTGACCGCCTTTGCCTGGTTTCATTTCTACGTTATGCACGGTAGAACCAACTGGGATGTTACGCATCGGCAGTGTGTTACCTGCTTTGATCGCAGCATCAACGCCAGACTGAATCTGGTCGCCAGCTTTCAGGCCTTTAGGGGCCAGGATGTAACGGCGCTCGCCGTCTTTGTACAGAACCAGCGCGATGTTCGCGGAGCGGTTCGGATCGTACTCAAGACGTTCAACGGTCGCTGGGATACCATCTTTGTTGCGTTTGAAGTCAACAATACGGTAAGCCTGCTTGTGACCACCACCGATATGACGGGTAGTGATGCGACCATTGTTGTTACGGCCACCGGATTTGCTGTTTTTTTCTACCAGCGGGGCAAATGGTTTGCCCTTGTGCAGCTCCGCGTTCACCACTTTAACTACATGGCGACGACCCGGAGATGTCGGTTTACATTTAACAACTGCCATTGTTCTTCTCCTCCGACTTACTCAGCGCCGCCGACGAAGTCCAGATTCTGGCCTTCTTTCAGGGTGACGTAAGCTTTTTTCCAGTCGTTACGACGACCAATACGCTGTCCAGAACGTTTAACTTTCCCTTTAACTACCAGGGTGTTAACGACTTCGACTTCAACTTCGAAAAGTTTCTGCACAGCGGCTTTGATTTCTGCTTTGGTCGCGTCTTTAGCAACTTTGAGAACGATGGTGTTTGTTTTTTCCATCGCAGCAGATGCTTTTTCAGATACGTGCGGCGCGCGCAGTACTTTCAGCAGACGTTCTTCACGGATCATGCCAGCATCTCCTCAACTTGCTTAACTGCATCAGCAGTCATAACGACTTTGTCGAAGGCGATCAGGCTAACTGGGTCGATACCCGCTGCATCACGTACGTCAACCTTGTACAGGTTACGTGCGGCCAGGAACAGGTTCTCTTCCAGTTCGCCAGTGATGATCAGCACATCTTCCAGAGCCATGTCTTTCAGTTTCTCTACCAGCAGCTTAGTTTTAGGCGCTTCCAGAGAGAACTGCTCGACAACGATCAGACGTTCCTGACGTACCAGCTCGGACAGAATGCTTTTCAGCGCGCCGCGGTACATCTTTTTGTTAACTTTTTGACTGTGGTCCTGAGGCTTCGCAGCGAAGGTCACACCACCTGAACGCCAGATCGGGCTCTTTACAGAACCTGAACGCGCACGGCCGGTACCTTTCTGGCGCCACGGCTTTTTGCCGGAACCAGTTACTTCAGCACGAGTCTTCTGAGCACGAGTACCTTGACGGGCACCTGCTGCATAAGCAACAACAACCTGATGTACCAGCGCTTCGTTGAAATCACGACCGAAGGTAGTTTCGGAAACAGTCAGCGCGCTTTGCGCGTCTTTCAGTACTAATTCCATTGCTATCCCCTTACGCCTTCACAGCTGGTTTAACGATCAGGTCGCTACCGGTAGCACCGGGAACTGCACCTTTAACCAGCAGCAGGTTGCGCTCAGCGTCAACACGCACTACGTCCAGGCTCTGAACGGTTACACGTTCGTTACCCAGCTGGCCTGCCATTTTCTTGCCTTTGAACACTTTGCCCGGAGTCTGGTTCTGACCGATAGAACCCGGTACGCGGTGAGACAAGGAGTTACCGTGAGTAGCATCCTGAGTACGGAAGTTCCAGCGCTTAACAGTACCGGCAAAACCTTTACCTTTAGATGTTCCAGTCACGTCAACTTTTTTCACGTCAGCGAAAATGTCAACATTAATGCTCTGACCTACGGTGAACTCTGCGCCTTCTTCAGTGCGGAATTCCCACAGACCACGGCCAGCTTCAACGCCAGCTTTAGCAAAGTGACCTGCTTCCGGCTTAGTTACACGGTTAGCTTTTTTAGCACCGGTAGTTACCTGGATAGCAGTGTAACCGTCGTTTTCCAGGCCTTTGACCTGAGTAACGCGGTTTGCTTCAATTTCGATCACGGTTACAGGGATAGAAACGCCATCTTCTGTGAAGATACGGGTCATACCCACTTTTTTACCGACTAAACCAATCATTGTTTCAACCTCTCAATCGCTCAATGACCTGATTAACCCAGGCTGATCTGCACGTCAACACCTGCAGCCAGATCCAGACGCATCAGAGCATCAACCGTTTTTTCGGTTGGCTCAACGATGTCAACCAGACGCTTGTGAGTGCGAATCTCGTACTGATCGCGCGCATCTTTGTTGACGTGCGGAGAGATCAGAACGGTAAAGCGCTCTTTGCGGGTCGGCAGCGGGATAGGACCACGAACCTGCGCACCAGTGCGCTTGGCAGTCTCTACGATTTCCGCAGTTGATTGATCGATCAGACGATGATCAAACGCTTTAAGACGGATACGGATTCTTTGGTTCTGCATGAGACCAGAGCTCCAATTATTTATAAACGAAAAGAATTACTACTCGCATCCATTACGATTGATGGAGGAGTGTAATCGTTGAGCACATAACCCGCATATCGCGAGTATTGTTAGCTGGCATTTTCACACCGGCTGGCGACTCATATTGAATCGCGCCTGACCATATTGGCAGGCCCGCGTATTATACGTACATCTGGAGGCAAAGCAACCATTATACGAACGCGATTATCAGGAATACTGAATTTTGGCCAAAAAAAAGAGCGCCGAAGCGCTCTCTTTTCTGCTCTGGCAGAGCGAACTCTGCCAGACAAGTATCACAATTAAGCGATAACTTTAGCAACAACACCAGCACCAACGGTACGGCCGCCTTCGCGGATTGCGAAACGCAGACCGTCGTCCATTGCGATTGGCTTGATCAGTTCAACAACCAGTTTGATGTTGTCGCCTGGCATTACCATCTCAACGCCTTCTGGCAGTTCGATGGTACCGGTCACGTCAGTTGTACGGAAGTAGAACTGTGGACGGTAGCCTTTGAAGAATGGGCTGTGACGGCCGCCTTCTTCTTTAGACAGAATATAAACTTCTGACTCGAACTTGGTGTGTGGCTTGATTGAGCCCGGCTTAGCCAGAACCTGGCCGCGCTCAACGTCTTCACGCTTAATACCACGCAGCAGGATACCACAGTTCTCACCCGCACGGCCTTCGTCCAGCAGCTTACGGAACATTTCAACGCCGGTACAGGTTGATTTCACGGTGTCTTTCAGACCCACGATCTCAACTTCTTCACCCACTTTAATGATACCGCGCTCTACACGACCGGTAACAACAGTACCACGGCCGGAGATGGAGAATACGTCTTCGATAGGCAGCAGGAACGGCTTGTCAATAGCACGCTCTGGCTCTGGGATGTAAGAATCCAGGTAACCAGCCAGTTCGATGATCTTAGCTTCCCACTCAGCTTCGCCCTGCAGTGCTTTCAGTGCAGAACCGTGAACGATTGGGGTGTCGTCGCCTGGGAAGTCGTACTGTGACAGCAGGTCACGTACTTCCATCTCAACCAGCTCCAGCAGCTCTTCATCATCAACCATGTCACATTTGTTCATGAACACGATGATGAATGGAACGCCAACCTGACGACCCAGCAGGATGTGCTCACGAGTCTGTGGCATTGGGCCATCAGTCGCAGCAACAACCAGGATTGCGCCGTCCATCTGAGCAGCACCGGTGATCATGTTTTTCACATAGTCGGCGTGGCCCGGGCAGTCAACGTGCGCGTAGTGGCGAGTCGGGGTGTCATATTCAACGTGAGAAGTGTTGATGGTGATACCACGTGCTTTTTCTTCTGGTGCGTTATCGATCTGGTCGAATGCACGAGCAGAACCGCCGTAGGTTTTAGCCAGAACGGTGGTGATAGCAGCAGTCAGGGTAGTTTTACCGTGGTCAACGTGGCCGATAGTACCTACGTTGACGTGCGGTTTGGAACGTTCAAATTTCTCTTTAGCCACGACGATATTCCTTACTTTAATGCTCTCACCCTTTGGTGAGAGCATAGGATCAATATTTTAAAACTGTAGCTTATTTGCTACGAGCTTCGATAACGGCCTGAGCGACGTTGTTCGGCGCATCATCGTACTTCAGGAACTCCATGGAGTAAGAAGCACGGCCTTTAGTCAGAGAACGCAGCTGAGTAGCATATCCGAACATTTCAGACAGCGGAACTTCAGCGTGGATCTGAACGCCAGTAGCGTTAGATTCCTGTCCTTTGAGCATACCACGACGACGGCTAAGGTCACCGATAACGTCACCGGTGTTCTCTTCCGGAGTCTCTACTTCAACCTTCATGATTGGTTCAAGCAGAACTGGAGTTGCTTTCTTAAAGCCGTCTTTAAACGCGATAGAAGCCGCCAGTTTAAACGCCAGCTCAGAGGAGTCAACGTCATGGTATGAACCGAAGTGCAGACGAACGCCCAGATCTACTACTGGATAACCAGCCAGAGGACCTGATTTCAGCTGCTCCTGGATACCTTTATCAACCGCAGGAATGTATTCGCCAGGAATCACGCCGCCTTTGATGTCGTTGACGAACTCGTAACCTTTAGGGTTAGAGCCCGGCTCCAGTGGGTACATGTCGATAACAACATGACCGTACTGACCACGACCACCAGACTGCTTGGCGTGTTTACCTTCGATATCGGTAACTTTAGAGCGAATTGCTTCGCGATAAGCAACCTGAGGTTTACCGACGTTCGCTTCAACGTTGAATTCACGCTTCATGCGGTCAACGATGATGTCGAGGTGCAGCTCACCCATACCAGCGATGATGGTCTGGTTAGACTCTTCATCAGTCCATACGCGGAATGATGGGTCTTCTTTCGCCAGACGGCCCAGAGCCAGACCCATTTTTTCCTGGTCAGCTTTGGTTTTTGGCTCAACGGCGATCGAGATTACCGGCTCAGGGAATTCCATGCGCTCCAGAATGATCACGCTTTCCGGGTCACACAGGGTGTCACCGGTAGTCACGTCTTTCAGACCGATAGCTGCAGCGATATCGCCCGCGCGAACTTCTTTGATCTCTTCACGTTTGTTGGCGTGCATCTGTACGATACGGCCCAGACGCTCACGAGCTGACTTAACCGGGTTGAATACGGTGTCGCCAGAATTCACAACGCCAGAATAAACGCGGAAGAAGGTCAGGTTACCTACAAACGGGTCGGTAGCGATTTTGAACGCCAGAGCAGCAAACGGTTCTGCGTCATCAGAGTGACGAACCGCCGGCGTGTCTTTACCGTCGTCCAGCATACCGTTGATTGCTTCAACGTCATTTGGTGCCGGCAGGTATTCAACAACCGCATCCAGCATCGCCTGAACACCTTTGTTCTTAAATGCAGAACCACAGGTAACCAGAATGATTTCGTTTTTCAGCACGCGCTTACGCAGAGAAGTTTTGATCTCTTCTTCGGTCAGCTCTTCACCGCTGAAGAATTTCTCCATCAGCTCGTCAGAACCTTCCGCAGCCGCTTCAACCAGCTTCGCACGCCATTCGTCGGCCAGATCCTGCATATCAGCTGGGATATCTTCGTAAACGAAGGTAACGCCCTGATCGGCGTCGTTCCAGTTGATTGCTTTCATCTTCACCAGGTCAACAACACCGGTGAATTTCTCTTCTGCGCCGATAGCCAGCTGCAATGGCACTGGGTTTGCACCCAGACGCGATTCCATCTGACCAACAACTTTCAGGAAGTTAGCACCCATGCGGTCCATTTTGTTAACGAACGCGATGCGTGGAACTTTATATTTGTTAGCCTGGCGCCATACGGTTTCAGACTGTGGCTGAACACCACCAACCGCACAGTAAACCATTACTGCACCGTCAAGAACACGCATGGAACGTTCTACTTCGATGGTGAAGTCAACGTGTCCCGGGGTGTCGATGATGTTTACGTGGTGTGGCTCAAACTGCTTAGCCATACCAGACCAGTAACAGGTGGTCGCAGCGGAGGTGATAGTAATACCACGTTCCTGTTCCTGCTCCATCCAGTCCATGGTTGCTGCGCCGTCATGTACTTCACCGATTTTGTGGTTTACACCGGTGTAGAACAGAACACGTTCGGTCGTCGTCGTTTTACCGGCGTCGATGTGCGCACTGATACCGATATTACGGTAGCGCTCAATGGGTGTTTTACGAGCCATTTGATTCCTCTGATTCTCGGACGTTCTAAGTTAAATCCCAGCGGGTTGGTCACTTGAACGCCCACTGGGTGAATAACAACTACAGGGCTGTTACCAGCGGTAGTGAGCGAACGCCTTGTTGGCTTCGGCCATACGGTGAACGTCTTCACGTTTCTTAACTGCAGTACCTTTGTTTTCTGCAGCATCAGAAAGTTCGTTCGCCAGGCGCAGAGCCATAGATTTATCACCGCGTTTACGAGCAGCTTCTACGATCCAACGCATTGCCAGGGCATTACGACGAACCGGACGGACTTCAACTGGTACCTGATAAGTAGAACCACCAACGCGGCGAGATTTAACTTCCACGGTTGGGCGGACGTTGTCCAGAGCTACTTCGAAAGCTTCCAGCTCGTTTTTACCAGAACGCTGAGCCAGGGTCTCCAGCGCGTTATAAACGATAGCTTCAGCAGTAGATTTTTTACCATCTACCATCAGGATATTTACAAATTTGGCCAGCAGCTCTGATCCGAACTTAGGATCTGGCAGAATTTTACGCTGACCAATGACGCGACGACGTGGCATGGAAATACTCCGTTGTTAATTCAGGATTGTCCAAAACTCTACGAGTTTATTTTGACATTAAGGTTAAAACGTTTGGCCTTACTTAACGGAGAACCATTAAGCCTTTGGCTTCTTCACGCCGTACTTGGAGCGAGCCTGCTTACGGTCTTTAACACCTGAGCAGTCCAGCGCGCCACGAACGGTGTGGTAACGCACACCTGGCAGGTCTTTTACACGACCGCCACGGATCAGGATCACTGAGTGTTCCTGCAGGTTATGACCTTCACCACCGATGTAGGAGGTAACTTCAAAACCGTTGGTTAAACGAACACGGCAAACTTTACGCAGTGCGGAGTTCGGTTTTTTAGGGGTAGTAGTGTATACACGAGTACATACACCACGTTTCTGCGGGCAGGCTTCCAGCGCAGGTACGTTGCTCTTTGCAACTTTACGTGCGCGTGGTTTGCGAACCAGCTGGTTAACTGTTGCCATTAAATAGCTCCTGGATTTAGCTTTTGCTTCGTAAACACGTAATAAATCACCTCGCGGAATCACGAGGCCGCGGAATTTTAGGGCTGAGCTTAAAAAGAGTCAAGAAATAACCAGGGGTACTGTCATTACCAGGTTATTTGCTGAGGGTTTTTAACCGCCAGCGCAACGAACTCAGTATAGCTTATCGCCGTCACACTGGTTGAAATTTGACCAAAAAGCCCGCGAGCGTCAAGATCGTCTTTCAAAGCGAATAGAGATATGGGGGCTTGAAGCAGTACTTCAAGTGCCGGGCTACCGGCCAGTGCGGCAATAACGCCGTCCTGCATCAGCAGAACATCATCACCTTCCGCTAACAGCCGCACCACGGCATTCAGGTCACAGCGAAACGGTGAAGTCATCAAAGTATGCAGCATAGCGTCCTCAGAAAGTGAGCACCCGGTCGTATTCCGCCAGTCTGGCACGCAGCGCTTCCGGAGCCAGCACTTCAGCGGGCAGCACACGAACCGCGTCAACGGCCAGCCCACGTTCCGCCAGCGCCGCTGCGCAAATATAGCAATGCTCTACATCGTATAGCGGTAGAACGCCGAAGGTCGCAATGTAGTTACGCGCCAGTATTTGCTGTGGCTGCTGCTCCGCGGTGAGCTGTAACACGCCGTCGCTGATAAAGAACAGCGCAATCTCATCACTCAAGGCAGAAGTGGCCAGTACGGCATCTAATCCTTCACGGCCTGCACTCGTGCCATGCGGAGCCTGGCTGAAAACAAACGCAATGCGATTCATTAAAACTGCACCATTCTGTCGCAGCTCAGTGCCGCTTCCGCCAGCGCCCCAAGGCCCGAAAGCTGAAATCCGTCTGCCAGGTTTGCCGCCGGCAGCCCCAGATTTTCTGCTTCCTGCCGATCGGTAATCCCCCGCCGCAGCGCTGCAGCCACGCAGATGTTTAAAGCAAAACCGTATTTCTGCTGTAGCTGCTGCCAGCTGCGAGTTAAATCAAACTCATCGCTGGCGGGGGCATTAAGCTGGCTGGCATTCAGCACACCTTCACGATAGAAGAACACGCTCTCAAGCTGATGCCCCTGTTCCAGCAGCGCGTTAGCGAACAGCCAGGCGCTGCTGGCCTGCTGTGTGCCGTAGGCCGGGCCGGTGACCATCAGCGCGAAACGCATTACTTATCCTGCCCGTGGAAGTCACCGTTTTTAAACTGGCGGATGTAGAGATAAACGGTGTGCTTGGAGATGTTTAAGCGGTCAGCCACCTGATTAATCGCATCTTTGATATCAAAAATCCCCTTCTCATAGAGATTCAGGACAATCTGACGATTTTTGGCATTGTTTGATACGTTACGGTCGGCGCTCACCTCTTCAATGGTGAACTCCAGCGTTTGCATCACCAGATCTTCCACCGAAGACGCAAAGTTCACCGACGAGGCGACATCAGGCGTTTCCGGCGGCATAAAGGTCGCCATAATTTGCGAGAACGGGACATCCAGGTTCATGTTGATGCACAGCAGACCGATAACACGCTGATTGCCGTTGCGAATCGCGATGGTGACGGATTTCATCAGCACACCGCTTTTAGCGCGGGTGAAATAGGCTTTAGAAACATTGCTGTCTGCATCGGTCATATCATGCAGCATACGCAGCGCGAGATCGGTAATCGGCGACCCGATTTTACGCCCGGTATGTTCACCATTAGCGATTCTCACCGCCGAGCATTTTAAATCTTCCAGTGAATGCAGCACGATCTCACAGTGCGAGCCGATCAGCATGGCCAGGCCATCCACCACGGCTTCGTAAGACCTTAAAATATCAAAATCCGCAGGCACGAAGGGATGCTGCTCAAGCAGATCCGCATCCGTAATATCGGCGGGAAAAAATGAACCAGACATAGACGACACCACCCTTTGACAAGAGCCTGTCACACAGCGCAAGGGCAGACTCATTCTTATTAAATGCGCGTTGGCTAGTCTAGCAAATATCAGAAAGGTGTGTCCCGACTTTGTCGTGAAATGATGATCTAAGCAAAAAACCAGAAGAAACAGCGAGGTAAGAGCGGGAAATAAAACCGCCACCCGAAGGTGGCGGCAGGCAGGAATTACTGCTGTTTAGCGGCGCCTTCAGCAGGCGCGGCTGCCGGGGCTTCAGCTTTAGCCGCTGGTTTGATATCCAGCAGTTCAACGTCAAACACCAGCGTGGAGTTAGCCGGGATACCCGGAACGCCGTTTTTACCGTAGGCCAGGTTCGGTGGGATAACCAGTTTGATTTTACCGCCTTTCTTAACCTGCTTCAGACCTTCGGTCCAGCCAGGGATCACGCCGTCCAGACGGAATGACAGCGGCTCGCCGCGGGTGTAAGAGTTATCAAACTCGGAACCATCAATCAGGGTTCCTTTGTAGTTCACAACAACGGTATCGCTGTCTTTCGGCGCATCACCTGTACCGGCTTTCTCAACTTTATACAGCAGACCGGTTTCAGTTTTCTTCACGCCTTTCTCTTTAGCGAATTTAGCAGCGAAAGCTTCACCCTTGGTGGCATTCTCTTTCGCGTCTTTTTCCATCTTCGCCTGAGCTGCGCCTTTCACACGGCCTTCGAAGGACTGCAGCGTTTGTTCGATTTCCTGGTCGGAGAGTTTGCTCTTACCGGCAAACGCATCCTGAACGCCCGCAATCAGCTGGGTTTTGTCCAGAGCGATGCCCAGTTTTTCCTGTTCCTTCAGGGAGTTTTCCATGTAGCGACCCAGTGAAGCACCCAGTGCGTAAGCAGACTGCTGATCGTCGTTTTTGAACGCAGCATTCTTAGGTGCCTGCTCTGCCGCTTTCTGAGCCGGGGCCGCATCAGCAGCCATTGTCAGCGGAGCATTCAGCGCGAGGGCCATAGTGGTAGCTAACAATGTGACTTTAAATAATGATTTCATCCATTTCTCCAAAACCGAAGCGTCTCACCTCGGGAATCGTTTGCAGACCTTCGGTCCGTACTATAACCGGGCGCGGGAAAACAAAATACTCCCGCCTGAAATATAGAAGTTAACTTCCGACAATCCGGCTGCCGAAAAGTTTCACTGCCTGTGATGGCAACAGCCGCCTGACTTTTCAACCCTCAATCGCCAATTTACGCCATTTTACCTGTGTTAGCCTCTCTTTTGCCGTTAGAATCGGACAATTCACCCGCTCGAACGAACGGTAAGTAGTAACAAGAGGGAATAAAATGCAACAAACATTGCTGGAACAGCGAATTGAAGTGCTGGAGAGTAAACTGGCGTTTCAGGAACACACTATTGAGGAGCTGAACCAGACCGTGGTACAGCACGAGCTGGATATGGCGCGGCTGCGTGAACAGATGCGCTTGCTGACCGATAAACTCAAGGCCGCCGCCCCTTCGCAGATCGCATCACAGTCGGAAGAAACACCTCCGCCACACTACTGAGTGTCACGCAGTACCCGCTTCCCCGTTACACTGAAACACCGAAAGAAACGCAAAAAAAAGCCGCTACCTGAGAAAGATAGCGGCTGCTCGCTTTTTAACGATCGGCGATTAGTGGCTGCAGCCACAGCCACCGTTGCCACAACCACCGTGACCGTGGTCATGGTCGTGATCGTGGTGATGGTCGTGCTCACCGTGAACGTGGCCGTGAGCCAGCTCTTCTTCGGTTGCAGCACGGATGGCGATCACTTCAACGTTGAAGCTCAGGTTCTGACCGGCCAACATGTGGTTACCGTCAACCACAACGTGCTCGTCTTCCACTTCGGTGATTTCAACCGGAACCGGACCCTGGTCAGTTTCGGCCATAAAGCGCATACCAACCTGCAGTTCGTCCACGCCCATAAAGACGTCTTTAGGAACGCGCTGAACCAGATTATCGTCATACTCGCCGTAGGCATCGTTAGAAGCGATTTTCACATCAAACTTATCGCCTACTTCACGATTTTCCAGCGCCTTCTCCAGGCCGGAAATCAGGGAGCCATGACCGTGCAGGTAGTCCAGCGGTGCACTCACCGGTGACTCATCAACCAACACACCATCTTCTGTACGTACCTGGTATGCCAGGCTGACCACAAGGTCTTTTGCTACTTTCATGATTTCTCCTAACCGTTGAGAGCGTTGAGCCCTTAGCTTCGCTGGCTATCATTACCAACGTTATGGACTCTAAGTGGCGCCAATTGTATCGAATTTCAATGCGGCTGTACGCTACAGCTTAAAAAAAGCTGGGCGGTAGCGCTAGTCGGGATGAAAAATACCGATCACCTGTTCCTTCTCGCGTACCTGTTCGCGGGCCTGTTTATCGGCTTCGCGCATCTGATGACCACACTTAACGCACTCAACCACATCAACATTATTCTCCCGCCACAGAGCAAGAGTGTCTTTAGCCTGACAGCTGGGGCAGGTTGCACCAGCGATAAAACGTTTACGCATAATGATCCCAGAAAAATGATGATTTAGTTCTGTCGTACGGACGCTCGCCGAGAAATCGCCCGCTACTCGTTGCCGTCCCAGCCATCGAGCTGCCGTTTTTCCTGGCGCATCTCGGTCTGGAAGATATCTTCCAGCTCGCGCCGTGCCTCTTTCACCCTGGAGATATGCTGACTGTCGGTATGATTCGGCATCAGCTCACGCAGCATGCGCATATCCAGACGACGGAAGTGCTGCTGAGCGCGAAACGCCTGGTGCGGATGCATGCCCAGCGTCATCAGCGTCTTGCGGCCCAGCTCCAGCGCACTGCTGAAGGTTTCACGCGAGAACTGCATCACACCGGCCTGCAGCAGCTCGTGGGCCTCTACACGGCCACGGGCGCGGGCAAGAATTTGCAGATGCGGGAAATGCTGCTGGCACAGATGAACAATCTCCATCGAGTCTTCCGGACTGTTGCAGGTTATCACGATCGACTGCGCCGTTTCTGCGCCCGCCGCCCGCAATAATTCAAGTTCAGTAGCATCGCCGTAATAAACTTTGTAGCCGTATTTGCGCATCAGGCTAACGGCACTGATATCACGCTCCAGCACGGTAATGCGCTTTTCGTTCGCCATCAGCAGGCGGCCAATGACCTGGCCAAAACGTCCGAAGCCCACCACGATAACCTGCGGCTTATCATCTTCAACGAACGGTTTTTCCTGCGTGTCGTCCGCTTCGTTAAAGCGCCGGGCGAGAATACGATCCACTCCCTGCATCAGCAGCGGCGTGGTCATCATCGACAGCGTTACAGTCACCAACAACAGCGGCATCTGATCGCCACTGAACAACTTTGCCGAAGCCGCAGCGGAGAACAGTACGAAGGCAAACTCTCCCCCCTGGCTCAGCACGCCGGCAAACTGCAACCGCTCGGAGCTGCGCAGACCATAAACGCGGGCCAGCAGATAGAGAACCAGCGTCTTCACCGCCACCAGGGCGACGACGCCAACGAGGATCTCAACAATATGGGTATAGAGCACGCCGAGGTTGAGCGCCATGCCCACCGAAATAAAGAACAGCCCCAGCAGCAGCCCCTTAAACGGATCGATCGACACTTCCAGCTCGTGGCGATATTCGCTTTCTGCCAGCAGAATACCGGCGATAAAGGTGCCCAGCGCCATCGACAGCCCAAGCGCATCCATAAACAGTGCAGAGCCCAGCACCAGCAGCAGCGACGCGGCGGTAAATACCTCGCGCACGCCGGAGGCGGCAATAAAACGCAGGATCGGGCGGAGCAAATAGCGCCCGCCAATCAGCATACCGGCAAACGCCAGCACCTTGATGCCCACTTTCATCCAGTCGGTATGGCCGCTATCGTTACCGGCCAACAGAGGGACCAGCGCCAGCGCCGGGATCACCGCCAGGTCCTGAAACAGCAGAACCGAGAAGCCGAGCTGCCCGGATTCATTGCGATTCATGCCCTTATCGCGCATCAACTGTAATGCCATCGCCGTAGACGACATCGCCAGCCCGATCCCGCCGATAGTGGCCGCCTGCCAGGAGAAATCGGTCAGATACAGCAGGCCACCCAGCACTGCAGCACTGAGGATCACCTGCGCCGCACCGACGCCAAAAATCGAACGGCGCAGCTGCCACAGTTTCGAGGGGTTCAGTTCCAGGCCGATGATAAACATCAGGAATACCACGCCCAGCTCAGAGAAGTGCAGGATCTCCTCCACGTCGCTGATAAAGCCTAAGCCCCACGGGCCAATGGCGATACCCGCCAGTAAATACCCCAGCACAGCGCCAATACCCAGACGCGCCGCAATCGGCACCGCAATCACCGCGGCAAACAGGTACACCACGCCTGCGGTCAGGAGAGTTTCACCTTCCATTAAACACCTCCATAGGGCAGTGGATTTTCCAGCCAGTCATCGTAGGCGTTGGCATAGTTTTTCATGGTTTCAGCAGACTGGCGGCGCGCCCAGTAGACAATCATCGGCGTCAGCCAGTGCATCCGGCACATCTGCGCCGTCAGCTCAAACGGGCGCATAATCTCAGACATCGGGTAGCGATTCAGCCCTTCCTGATGATAGGCCGCCTCCGGCTCGCCGGTGGTGATCACACTGCGCCAGTATTTACCTTCCAGCACGTTACCGCCCGGTCCGCTGGCAAAGCCACGGGACAACACGCGATCCATCCACTCCTTCAGCAGCGCCGGGCAGCTGTAGGTATAGAGAGGATGCTGAAAAACAATGATTTGATGGTCGCGCAGCAGCTGCTGCTCATGGTGAATATCAATAAAGAAATCGGGATAGTGCGCGTATAAGTCATGGACCGTCACGTGTTCCAGATTACGAGCCGGTTGCAGCAAAACACGATTAGCGATCGAATCTTGAGACTCCGGATGGGCATACAACAGCAGAACTTTAGGCGGCTGCGACATCATTCCCCTCCAAATCGTCGTCACGGCCGGGGATTTCCGCTACCATGCACGACGCAACGGAATACGTGATTCCGACAAACTGATTATGATGACTTAATTTAACATACTCTGAACTTACGGCGCTTATGATTGTATTCTCCTCGTTACAAATTCGTCGCGGTGTCCGCGTACTGCTGGATAACGCTACGGCGACTATCAATCCCGGTCAGAAAGTGGGCCTGGTCGGTAAAAACGGCTGCGGTAAATCCACGCTGCTGGCTCTGCTTAAAAACGAGATAAGCGCCGATGCCGGCAGCTTTAGCTACCCCGGTAGCTGGTCACTGGCGTGGGTCAACCAGGAAACGCCCGCGCTGGACGTTGCCGCTATTGAGTATGTTATCGACGGCGACCGTGAATTTCGTCAGCTTGAGTCTGAATTAGCGCACGCCAACGACATTAACGACGGCCATGCCATCGCCACGCTGCACGGCAAGCTGGATGCGATTCAGGCATGGACAATACAATCCCGCGCGGCAAGCCTTCTTAGCGGTTTGGGCTTTAGCCAGGAACAGCTACAGCGGCCGGTCAGTGATTTTTCCGGCGGCTGGCGTATGCGTTTAAACCTCGCGCAGGCCCTGCTCTGCCGTTCCGATCTGCTGCTGCTCGATGAACCGACTAACCACCTCGATCTTGATGCAGTGATCTGGCTGGAACGCTGGCTGAAAAGCTACAGCGGCACGCTGATCCTGATCTCCCACGATCGTGACTTCCTTGATCCGGTGGTGGATAAGATCCTGCATATCGAACAGCAAACAATCTTCGAATACACCGGTAACTACAGCTCGTTCGAAATTCAGCGCGCCACCAAGCTGGCGCAGCAGCAGTCGATGTTTGAGCACCAGCAGCAAAAAGTGGCCCATCTGCAAAGCTTTATTGACCGCTTCAAAGCGAAAGCGACCAAGGCCAAGCAGGCGCAAAGCCGTATCAAAATGCTGGAACGCATGGAGCTGATCGCCCCGGCGCACGTCGACAACCCGTTTACCTTCAGCTTCCGCGAGCCGGAAAGCCTGCCTAACCCGCTGTTGAAAATGGAAAAAGTCAGCGCGGGCTACGGCGACAGAAAAATCCTCAACTCCATCAAGCTGAACCTGGTACCCGGATCGCGTATCGGCCTGCTGGGCCGTAACGGTGCCGGTAAATCCACGCTGATCAAGCTGCTGGCGGGTGAACTGGCCCCGCTACAGGGTGATATCGGTCTGGCGAAAGGCATCAAGCTCGGCTATTTCGCCCAGCATCAGCTTGAATTCTTACGCGCGGATGAATCCCCGCTACAGCATCTGGCACGGCTGGCACCAAAGGTGCTGGAACAGCAGCTGCGCGATTATCTGGGCGGCTTCGGCTTTCAGGGGGATAAAGTCACCGAGGAGACGAAACGCTTCTCCGGCGGCGAGAAAGCCCGTCTGGTGCTGGCGCTGATCGTCTGGCAGCGCCCGAACCTGCTGCTGCTTGATGAACCCACTAACCACCTCGATCTGGATATGCGCCAGGCCTTAACCGAAGCGTTGATCGACTTTGAGGGCGCGCTGGTGGTGGTTTCGCACGATCGCCACCTGCTGCGATCCACGACCGACGATCTCTACCTGGTGCATGACGGTAAAGTCGAAGCCTTTGATGGCGACCTGGAAGATTATCAGCAGTGGCTCAGCGACCTGCAAAAACAGGTAGCGGCAGAATCCGCCCCGAAAGTAGAAAGCGCCAACAGCGCACAGTCGCGTAAAGATCAAAAGCGCCGCGAGGCCGAACTGCGCACGCAGACCCAGCCTCTGCGCAAGCAGATTGAAAAGCTGGAAAAGCTGATGGAGAAGCACAACCTTCAGCTGGCGGATGCCGAAGCGAAGCTGTCAGACACGGCGATCTACGAGCAAAACCGCAAGGCCGATCTCACCGCCGCACTGCAACAGCAGGCAACGGCAAAATCCGCGCTGGAAGAGAGTGAAATGGAATGGCTGGACGCACAGGAACAGCTTGAAGCGATGCTAAACGCGGAATAATACTCCATCAGGCAGAGGACGGTTTCAGCCGTCCCCTGCTCAGGCTGAACTGACACCTCGGATTCAGCCCGTATTGCCCTTCCAACTTCGTTTAGACGTTCTTTCTACGGCGACATTATTCAGCGCGATAAAACGGCTTATCCCCGAGGATCGTCGCGCGGTGCATAATGCGCCGCTGTGGAAGATAATCCGCATTCGCGTAGTGCTGAGTCACCCGGTTATCCCAGATGGCCACATCCCCGACCTGCCAGCGCCAGCGCACCTGAAACTCCGGCTTGGTGATATGAGCAAACAGGAAACGCAGCAGCGCGTCGCTCTCTTTCTCCTTGATGCCGACAATACGCGTGGTGAAGCCTTCATTAACAAATAGCGCCTGCTTACCGCTGACCGGATGAGTCCGCACTACCGGATGCAGCAGCGGTGGATTCTTCGCGACCGCCTGCTGCCAGCGCTGATGTTCCTCTTCGCTACCGCGATATTTGTACTCCTGGAACGATTTCTTAAAGTCATGTTCCGCCAGCAGCCCGCTCAGCAACTGCTGTAGCGGCTCGGATAGCGCATCCCAGGCAGCGATCCCGCTGGCCCACAGCGTATCTCCGCCGGTTTCCGGCAGGTGCTTCGCGGCAAGAATGGCCCCGGCGGGCGGCGTCTCAATAAAGGTGACGTCGGTATGCCAGTTATCGTTATCCGGCGGATTATCGTCATGGGTATCCAGTACGATAATTTCCTCCACGCCGGGGGCATGAGGATAGACCGGGTGAATATGCAGGTCGCCGAAACGAGCCGCCAGCGCACGCTGCTGCTGCGGCGTGATCGGCTGATCGCGCAGGAACAGCACCTGATGGCGGATCAGCGCATGGTAAAGCTGTTCAAACTGACCGTCGCTGAGCGGCAGGCGTAAATCCAGATTGCTAACCTGCGCACCAATGTAGGGCCCAAGCGGTTGAATAGTAATTCGTTCGTTCATGACTGTGCTCCGTGCCACGGGGTTAAACGACGCTGTAAGGCACGCAGCCCCAGCTCAAGTGCAAATGCAATCAGGGCAATCACCGCAATGCCTGCCAGCACGACGTCGGTGGCGAGGAACTCCCCCGCGGATTGCACCATAAAACCAAGGCCGCGCGTGGCCGCAATCAGCTCCGCTGCCACCAGGGTGGACCAGCCCACGCCCAGGCCAATGCGTAAACCGGTGAGAATTTCCGGTAGCGCACCGGGCAGGACGACATACCACAGCACCTGCCAACGGCTGGCCCCCAGCGAACGTGCGGCGCGCAGCCGCACCTGCTGAGCGCTCTTCACACCGGCCAGCGCAGACATCGCCACCGGGGCGAAAATCGCCAGATAAATCAGTAAAATTTTCGAGGTTTCGCCAATGCCAAACCAGATCACCATCAGCGGCAGATAGGCCAGCGGCGGCACCGGGCGATAAAGCTCAATCAGCGGGTCGAGAATGCCGCGCACCGTCTCATTCAGCCCCATAAAGATGCCCACCGGCACGCCAATCACCACCGCCGCCAGCAGCGCAATCAGGATACGCGTCAGGCTGGCTCCCAGGTGCTGCCACAGAGTGGCATCCATAAATCCGGTCGGACCGGCGATGGTCAGCAGCTTTTGCAGTACCTGCTGCGGCGGCGGCAGGAACAACGGCGTTACCAGCTGTAGCGCGGTTACCAGCCACCAGATAGCGATTAACACTACCAGCGTGGCGCTACTCAACGTCAGCTGGCGCGACAGCGGCCAGCGAAAACGCCAGCGGCGCGGCGTGCTTTTTTCATTAATCAGTGAGCTCATACCAACACCTCGCGCTGATGGAATACCCGGCTAAGAACATACTCGCGGCGTTCAATAAACGCCGGGTCGGATTTAATTGACCGGCACGGTTCGCCGTTGGCGTAGCGGCGGCCGAAATCCAGCGCAAGGCGTTCAACAATGCGGCCAGGGCCAGGCGATAACAGCACCAGCTCGCTGGCGAGGAATACCGCCTCTTCAATATCGTGGGTAATCAACAGGATTTGCTTGCCGCTGTCCCGCCAGAGCGTCAGCAGCAGCTCCTGCATCTGTTCGCGGGTGAAAGCATCCAGCGCGCCGAAAGGCTCATCCAGCAGCAGCAGCCGCGGATCGGCCGCCAGTGCGCGGGCAATGCCGACCCGCTGATGCATCCCGCCGGAAAGCTGCCAGATAAAGCGTCGCTCCGCGCCCGCCAGGCCCACTTTTTTCAGCATTTGGCGGGCAATTTCCCGCCGTTCATTTTTTTCGACCCCGGCCAGCTGCAGGCCGAAGGCAACGTTATCCAGCACGTTACGCCAGGGCAGCAGCCCTTCGTTTTGAAAGACCACACCGCGATCGGCACCCGGCCCGTTGACCGGCTTGCCGTCCAGCGTAATGCTGCCGCTCTCCGCCGGGATAAAGCCGGCAATCAGGTTCAGCAGCGTCGTTTTGCCGCAGCCGGATGGCCCCAGCACCACCAGCAGTTCACCGCTGTCAATCGACAGATTAATATCCTGGAGCGCCAGCTGGTTTTGATAGCGAGCGCTGAGATGAGAGACGGACAGCATCGGCTTTACCTCGCTTATTGCGTCAGCGGTTTAACAAAACGATCGGTGACGAAACTGCTGTAGTCGCTGGCCACCTGCGGCACCTTGCCCTGCTCTTTCAGGAAGTTAGCGGTATCAACAATCGCCTTATTCACCGGGCCGTTCAGCTCCTGCACCTGCTGCTGAGCGGTAAGATAGGTATTCCCTTTGACCAGCACCGGCACATCTTCGGTCGGTACGCCGCTCAGGCGCGACAGCTTGCTCAGGTTGTCATCCTGCTTCAGCCAGGCTTCCGGGTTATCGATATAGGCTTTTTGCGGGGCTAGCGCGCTGCGGGCAAAGGCGGTCACCACCTCAGGATGCTTCTCGGCGAAGTCTTTACGCACTACCCAAACGTCGAGGGTCGGAGAACCCCATTTCCCCACCTGCGAGGAATCGGTCAGCACGGTGCCGTCTTTTTCCAGCTGGTTAACCGCCGGTGACCAGACGTAGGCACCGTCGATATCTCCGCGCTGCCAGGCGGCAATAATCGCCGGTGGTTGCAGGTTAATAATCTGTACCTGGCCCGGCTTAATACCCCAGTGCTTTAGCGAGGCCAGCAGGCTGTAGTGCGTGGTGGAGATAAACGGCACGGCGATACGTTTACCAATCAGGTCCTTAGGATCTTTAATGTTCTTTTTCACCACCAGCGCTTCGGAGTTACCGAGCTGTGATGCCAGCAGGAAGACTTCAATCGGCACGCCCTGGCTGGCCGCAACGGCGAGCGGGCTGGAACCGAGGTTACCAATCTGCACATCACCAGAAGCCAGTGCCCTGACCACGCTGGCACCGCTGTCGAATTTGCGCCAGTCAACTTTTGCCCCGCTCTCTTTAGCAAAGGTGTCGTCGGCCTGCGCGACTTTCGCCGGTTCTGCTGATGTCTGATAGGCGACGGTCACGTCCACCGCCTGTGCGTTAAGTGCTGCCAGCCCCAGTGCCGCTGCCAGAATTGAAACTGTAAATTTACCCGCCATAGCCCGCTCCAGTATTGTTGTTATCGGTGAACACCTCCTTTGTAACCGGGCGCGACTATCGCAATAAAGTAATTAAAAATTCTTTTTTATATCTAAGTGTACTTAGTAATTTTTACGCAAAAGTCTGCCGGAAAGTGCACATAGCGCCGCCTTGACCCATTACTGATTACGCAGGAGGCGGCATATGTCATGGCAGATGAGACATTTTCTTTCGTACTGGCTTTGCTGGAAGGCTGGCTGAGGGTCTGCCAGTGGCAGCCATGATTCTGACTGACGCGGTGGAGTGCAAGGCTTGAGAAGTTAACGCCCTGGGCGTGCTGCACACGCCCAGGAATAATCAGTGCCAGATGAGCAACACGCAGGCGGCGGTCAGCAGGCCCATGAACACGTTGAAAATCGTCCATGCCCGGCGGCTGCGTAGAATGCGGCCAATCAGCGTACCGAATCCCAGCCAGATCACCGCCGACGCGAAGTTCACGATTGCCAGCGCAATACTGATGGCGACGACGGAGCCGAGGTAACCCTTTCCGGCCAGACTGAAGCTGGCCACCGCACCCAGCACCATCAGCCAGGCTTTGGGGTTAATCAGTTGCAGCAGACCACCCTGCCAGAACGGCATCGGGGACGCCGGGCCGTCACCGGTCTCCAGCTTCTCATATTTCGCCGTGCCGATTTTCCATGCCAGCCACAGCAGATAAAGGCTACCGGCAATCTTCATAAACAGATGCAGGGAGGGATAGAGCAAAATTAACCCGCCGATACCAAACGCCACCATCAGCAGCATGATCTGCATACCGAGCATAATGCCAACCAGCAGGGCCAGCGATCGCCAGAAACCAAAGTTGGCACCGGAGGCGGTGAGTAACATATTATTAGGGCCAGGTGTGATGGCGGCGACCCAGAGAAAACCTAACATAGACAGAAACAGACTCAGTTCCATAGAACGGGTGCTCCCCACCCCTGAAGAAATAAACAACCCGAAGAAGCTAACAGCGAGTTATGGATACTACAAGCTCTGAACCACGGATTTTCAGTCACCTAGATGACAAATCTTTCAGGCCTCTGCGCGGAGGCCGTAACCCTCATCTGCAAACCCTGCTACCCAGGCTGGTGCGACGTCGCATTACCCTGCAACCGCACTGGCAGCGCTTAACCCTGCCGGACAGCGATTTCGTCGATCTTGCCTGGAGTGAAGACCCGGCACAGGCGCGGCATAAACCTCGCGTGGTCCTGTTCCACGGTCTGGAAGGCAGCTTTAACAGCCCCTATGCGCACGGTCTGCTGCAGGCGTGGAAAGATCGCGGCTGGCTGGGCGTAGTGATGCATTTTCGCGGCTGTAGCGGTGAGCCGAATCGCCTGAACCGCATCTATCACTCCGGAGAGACCAGTGATGCCAGCTACTTCCTGCAGTGGCTGCGCGATGAGTGGGGCCAGGTGCCGACCGCCGCTGTCGGCGTCTCCCTCGGCGGTAATATGCTGGCCTGCCTGATGGGGCAACAGGGCGATAACTGCCTGCTGGATGCAGGCGTAGTCGTTTCCGCTCCGCTGATGCTGGAACCCTGTAGCCAGCGGCTGGAGCAGGGGTTTTCCCGTATCTACCAGCGCTATCTGCTCAATCTGCTCAAGCAGAACGCCACGCGCAAGCTGATGGCCTGGCCCGGCACGCTGCCCATAGAGCTGCCACAGCTGCGAGCACTGAAAAAGCTTCGCGCCTTTGATGATGCGATTACCGCCAGAGCCCACGGCTTTGCCGACGCGACCGACTACTATCGCCGCTGTAGCGGACTACCGCTGCTGCCCGGCATCAGCAAACCGCTGTTGATCATTCATGCACTGGACGATCCCTTTATGACCGCTGAGGTGATCCCCGATCCGGCCCTGCTGCCGCACAATATTGAGTATCAGCTGACCCGCTACGGTGGACACGTTGGTTTTGTAGGCGGAACGCTACGCCAGCCGCAAATGTGGCTGGAACAGCGTATACCGCAATGGCTTTCAACCTGGCTGGAACCCTGATGATTATTCCCTGGAAAGATCTCGACTCTGAAACGCTTGATAACCTGATTGAATCCTTTGTTCTGCGCGAGGGAACCGACTACGGTGAACAGGAACGTTCGCTGGAACAAAAAGTGAAAGACGTTCGCCGCCAGCTGGCCAGCGGAGACGCGGTGCTGGTGTGGTCAGAGCTGCATGAAACCGTCAACATCATGCCTCGCGGGCAATTTAACGGTTGAGGATAATTTTCCCGGCCGCCACGCGGCGAGGATGACTTTGCACCGATAAACATGTTAGGAATGATCCGTCCGCCTATCTCTCAGGGAGTTGTTTACCATGTCAGCCAAACACCCGGTTATCGCCGTCACCGGCTCCAGCGGTGCAGGAACGACCACCACCAGCGTTGCCTTCCGGAAAATATTCCAGCAGCTTAACCTGAGGGCAGCGGAGGTCGAGGGAGACAGCTTCCATCGCTTCACCCGCCCGGAGATGGATATGGCCATCCGTAAAGCGCGCGATCTGGGTAAACACATCAGCTACTTTGGCCCGGAAGCCAACGACTTCGGACTGCTGGAGCAAACCTTTATTGAGTATGGGCGCACGGGTAAAGGCAAATCACGCAAATACCTGCATACCTACGATGAGGCGGTGCCCTGGAATCAGGTGCCCGGGACCTTTACCCCATGGCAGCCGCTGCCTGAACCCACCGACGTGCTGTTCTATGAGGGTCTGCACGGCGGCGTACTCACCCCGCAGAATAACGTGGCGGAAAACGTCGATCTGCTGGTTGGCGTAGTGCCTATCGTCAACCTTGAGTGGATACAGAAACTGGTGCGCGATACCAGCGAGCGCGGCCATTCGCGCGAAGCGGTGATGGATTCGGTGGTGCGTTCAATGGAAGATTACATCAACTACATCACGCCACAGTTTTCCCGCACCCACCTGAACTTCCAGCGCGTTCCGACCGTAGATACCTCCAACCCCTTCGCCGCCCGTGGCATCCCGTCACTGGACGAGAGTTTTGTGGTTATTCACTTCCAGGGGCTGGAAGATATCGATTTTCCCTATCTGCTTACCATGATTCAGGGCTCATTTATCTCCCATATTAAAACCCTGGTGGTGCCGGGCGGAAAAATGGGCCTGGCGATGGAACTGATTATGGGCCCACTGGTTAAGCGACTGATCGAAGGGAAAAAAATCAGCTAATCGGATGGTCATCGCGACAATGACATAAGCTGCTGATGGATAAAACCAATGTGCAGCTGCACGCCAATTGGCAGAACATCTTCATCAAGGCGGAAGTGCGGATTATGCAAGCTCCAGCAGGTGCCTTTTTCCTCGTTGCCCGAACCGATAAACAAGAAGCATCCGGGGATAACCTGCTGGTAGGCTGAAAAATCTTCACAGCCAAACATGGGATGCGGCATTATTTTCAACGCGTCGGCTCCCAGCGTATCCACCACATTTTTTGCGGCGAAACGACAGGCATCCGGGTGGTTGAAGCCCAGCGTGTAACCCTTTGTCCATTCCAGCTTGTAGCTGGCCCCAACCGCCGCCGTCATGCCGCCGAGCATCTGTTCCATCATTTTTGGGATTTCAGTGCGCGTATTTTCACTCAGCGTGCGCAGGGTGCCTCTGAGATGTGCCACATCCGGAATAACGTTGTAGCCCCCGTCGGCCAGAAAACTGGCAATACTGAGCACGGCACCCTCGTTAGGGTCAAGCCTGCGTGAAATGATTTGCTGCAGCTCCTGAACAACCCCGGCACCTAACACCACGGGATCGCACGCCGTATGCGGCAGAGCAGCATGCGAGCCTTTCCCCTGCAGAATCAGATCGAAATTATCACTGGCCGCGCTAAAAACACCTTCGGTGAAACTGACGGTACCGGTAGGAAAAGCCGGCATCACGTGCAGACCAAAAATCATCGAAACCCCATTAAGCACACCCAGAGAAACCAGTTCCTGTGCCCCACCCGGCGGCACCTCTTCCGCATGCTGAAAAATAAATCTCACGGTTCCGGCAATCTGTTGTTGCAGCTGGCACAGTACCCAGGCCGCTCCCATCAGCATGGCCGTATGCGCATCGTGACCACAGGCATGCATGACGCCCGCATTACGCGAGGTAAAAGGCTCCTGGTTCAGCTCATGGATCGGCAGCGCATCCATATCAGCACGTAGCGCTATGCATGGGCCGGGGCGCGCCCCTTTTAGCTCCGCCAGCACGCTGTTAGGTGAGGGACGGCTAAGGGTTAATGCACCCCATTGCTGAAGCTCGCTGGCGACGTAATCCGCAGTTTTTTGCTCATGAAAAGAGAGCTCGGCATGCTCATGAATATGTCGACGCCATTGCAGTACTCGTGGGGTGATATCTTTAATCAGTGACGCGGTTTGAGATTTCATAGTTACTCCTGTAACGGTGAAAAAGCAGCCAGAGCCGACTACCGGGCAGTGAAGCCAGTCACCCCATCCGTCACTCGTGTTCACCCGGTCAATGACCGGGCCAACAGCCGCAGAAAACGCATTTCATGGGTAGGGTGAATAGGGTGATAAAAACACAAATCAGTGCAAGATCTGTGGCGAACCGTGCCAAAACGGCCCTCGTACAGCAGGCTTACAGATCCCTCTCCAGACAATAAAAACGACAGCCGCTCCTTTTCTCACTATGCTGAAGCGAGACAACATGACACAACACAAGACAGCCAGGTCAAGCTGTGCTACAAACGGTGCTGTATTATTATTCTGGCATTGCAATGCATGGTGAAAACGGGACAACAGGATGAGCCAGACTCTTAACGGTATGGCCCGTTTGATTTTCCTATGGGAAGCGCCTGACAGGGAACTCCTTCCCTGTGTACCCGAAATATTTCAAAAAGCAGTTAACATTTCTGCAACCTGAGTGATAAAAGGGTATATTTAGGCACGATTACAATAAGAGGATAACAGCGAATGGTTCTCGGCAAACCGCAAACAGACCCAACCCTCGAATGGTTCCTGTCACATTGCCATATTCACAAATATCCATCCAAAAGCACCTTGATCCATCAGGGTGAAAAGGCAGAAACCCTCTACTACATCGTCAAAGGCGCAGTAGCGGTGCTGATCAAGGATGAAGAAGGCAAAGAAATGATTCTTTCCTACCTCAATCAGGGCGACTTTATTGGCGAACTGGGCCTTTTCGAAGAGGGCCAGGAGCGAAGCGCGTGGGTGCGCGCTAAAAGTGCCTGTGAAGTAGCTGAAATCTCCTATAAAAAATTCCGCCAGTTGATTCAGGTTAACCCTGACATTCTGATGCGTCTTTCTTCGCAGATGGCACGCCGTCTGCAGGTCACTTCTGAGAAGGTGGGTAACCTCGCCTTCCTTGACGTAACCGGTCGTATTGCACAAACCCTGCTTAATCTGGCCAAACAGCCGGATGCCATGACCCACCCGGATGGCATGCAGATCAAGATCACCCGCCAGGAGATCGGCCAGATCGTTGGCTGTTCTCGTGAAACCGTGGGGCGTATTTTGAAAATGCTGGAAGATCAAAACCTGATTTCCGCGCACGGTAAAACTATCGTGGTTTACGGTACGCGCTAAGCGGTTGTGGATCTGTGGCGCGACACTCTGGTCGCGCCTTTTTTTCTGTGGTATTGGGCATGTGGCGGAGAATCATCTATCACCCTGAAGTGAACTATGCACTGCGGCAAACGCTGGTGCTGTGCCTGCCGATAGCCGTTGGCTGGCTGTTAGGCGATCTTCGACAGGGTTTACTCTTCTCATTGGTTCCCGCCTGCTGTAACAACGCCGGTCTTGATACTCCCCATAAACGTTTTTTCAAGCGCCTGATTATCGGCGGCAGCCTGTTTGCCTTCTGTAGCTTTATGATCCTGTATGCCGGGGAACAGGGCGTACCGCTGCCGATCATCATGCTGGTGATGGCACTGATGCTGGGCGTCACTGCGGAAATCAGTCCACTGCATGGCCGTCTGCTGCCCGCCTCGCTCATTGCCGCCATTTTTACCCTCAGCCTTGCCGGAAGAGTTCCCCTCTGGCAACCGCCGCTGCTCTATATTCTCGGTACCATCTGGTACGGGCTGTTTAACTGGCTGTGGTTCCGCCTGTGGAAAGAGCAGCCGATGCGTGAAACGCTTAGCCTGCTGTATCGCGAGCTGGCCGACTACTGCGAGGCGAAATATACGCTGCTGACCCGGCTGACCGACCCGCAGACGGCCCTCCCGCCGCTGCTGGCACGCCAGCAGAAAGCGGTGGATTTAATTAATACCTGCTATCAGCAGATGTATATGCTGGCCGCCAGCCAGGATAACCACTATCAGCGGCTAACGCGGGCCTTTCAGGTGGCACTGGATCTACAGGAACACATTTCCGTCAGCCTGCATCAGCCGGAAGAAGTGCAAAAGCTGGTGGAACAGAGCCACGCCGAAGCGGTGATCCGCTGGAATGCACAAACCATTGCTGCCCGGCTGCGAGTGCTGGCCGATGACATTCTCTATCATCGCTATCCTGAACGTTTCACCATGGATAAACCATTGCAGGCGCTGGAGAAAATCTCCCGGCAGAATAAAGACAATCCGGTGGGTAATTTCTGCTATTACCATTTCAGCCGCATCGCCCGTGTGCTCCGCACCCAGCGGCCGCTGTATCGACGCGATCTGATGGCGGATCGTCAGCGCCGGCTACCGCTGATCCCGGCGCTGAAGAGCTACCTGTCGTTGAAATCTCCGGGCCTGCGCAGCGCCGCACGCTATGGCGTGATGCTTGCCTTTGCCAGCTCGCTGGCGCTGTTTTTTAATCTGCCCAAGCCCTACTGGATACTGATGACGGTCATGTTCGTCAGCCTCAATGGCTACGGTGCCACTCGGGTTCGCATTCAGCACCGGGCAATGGGAACCCTGGCCGGACTGATCATTGCCGCCGTTATGCTGCGCCTGCACGCACCGGAATCGGTAATGCTGCTGGTTATGCTGGCCCTGACGCTAATCGGTAATCTGTTTATCCGTAAATTCTACGGCTGGGCCACGATCGGCTTTACCATTACCACGGTATTCACGCTGCAACTGCTGTCGCTCAACGGTGTACAGCTGCTGATACCGCGCCTGATGGATACGCTAATTGGCTGTCTGATTGCCTTCGGTGGCATGATCTGGCTGTGGCCGCAGTGGCAGAGCGGGCTGTTAAGGCAGAATGCCCACGATGCGCTGGAAGCCTATCAGGAAGCGCTGCAGCTTTTGCTGGGGCAGGAACAGGAACCGGCAAAACTGGCCTGGCAGAGGATGCGGGTCAATCAGGCCCACAACGCGCTGTTTAACTCGCTGCATCAGGCGATGCAGGAACCAAATTTTAATGCCAGCTATCTGAAGGATATGCAGCTGTGGGTGACCCACAGCCAGTTTATTGTCGAACACATTAATGCCATGACTATTCTGGCTCGCGAGCACACCATGCTCACGGAATCACTGGCACAGCGCTATTTGCAGTCGTGCGAAATCGCACTGCAGCGCTGCCAGCAGCGCCTGGAATATGACGGCCCCAGCTCAGACAGCAACGTACTGGAAGCGCCGGAAGATTTTCATCAGGGTCCGGTGACCATCCTGGAACGGCACGTGAAGCGTATTCTCGGCCACCTCAGCACCATGCACACTATCTCGTCGCTGACCTGGAGCCAGCGCCCGCATCAGGGGCGCTGGCTGTCCCGGCGTTTACGTAAGTCGCCCTAGCCTAAAACTTTTTCTACCGCTGCCGCAAAGCGCTTCATCCCTTCGGTAATATCCGCCGGATCGATAACCAGCGATGGCGCAAAGCGCATCACGTCCGTACCGGCCACCAGTACCATCACCCCTTCAGCCGCTGCGGCATTCAGGATGTCGCGCGCTTTACCGGCATGCTGCGGCTTCAGCGCGGCACCGATCAGCAACCCCATTCCACGGATTTCGCTGAACAGATCCAGTTTGGCATCCAGCGCCTGCAGGGCATCAACAAACAGCTGACGGCGCTGCGCCACGCCGTCCAGCACCTCTGGAGTATTGATAATATCCAGCGCCGCTTCCGCTACCGCACAGGCCAGCGGGTTACCGCCGTAGGTGGTGCCGTGCACGCCAGGGGCCATCACCGATGCGATCTCGTTGGTGGTCAGCATCGCACTCACCGGGAAGCCGCCGCCCAGCGCTTTCGCCGTGGTGACGATATCCGGCTTCACGCCGTAATGTTCATAGGCAAACAGCTTGCCGCTGCGGCCCATTCCACTCTGTACTTCATCCAGTACCAGCAGCGCATTATGCTCATCACACAGCTGACGCAGCCCCAGCATAAATTCCTGAGTCGCAGGCGTTACGCCGCCTTCGCCTTGGATCGGCTCCACCACGATGGCGCAGGTGTGATCGTCGATAACCGCTTTGACCGCCGCCAGGTCGTTAAACGGCACATGGACGATGTCGGCAGGCTTCGGCCCAAAGCCGTCGGAGTACTTCGGTTGCCCACCGACGGAAACGGTAAACAACGTACGGCCATGGAAGGCGTTATGGAAAGCGATGATCTTGCTTTTAAACGGGCTGTGGCGCTGGGTAGCGTAATAGCGCGCCAGCTTGAATGCCGCTTCGTTGGCTTCTGCACCGGAGTTAGCAAAGAACACGCGCTCGGCGAAGGTTGCAGCAATCAGCTTGCTGGCCAGGCGCAGGGCAGGTTCGTTGGTGAAGACATTGCTGGTATGCCACAGGGTTTCACCCTGGGTTTTCAGCGCTTCAACCAGTGCCGGATGGCAGTGACCGAGCGCGGTTACCGCAATACCGCCGGAGAAATCGACGTACTCTTTCCCTTCCTGATCCCAGATGCGGCTCCCTTTTCCTTTTACCGGAACGAACTGCGCTGGTGCATAAACAGGCAAAATCACTTCATCGAATGTTGCCCGCGTTACCGCTAATTTTTCCGCTGCCATCAACCACCTCGCCGTTTAATCTTTGCATTAATGTGAAAATATAGTCATGAAATATGCATAAAAAATCAAAAAAAGGCAAACACTAACTCAGTAGCGCAGGAAATTTTCCAGCAGCTGATGCCCCTGCTCGCTCAGGATACTTTCCGGGTGGAACTGCACGCCTTCCAGCGGCAGCGTACGGTGGCGAAATCCCATAATTTCATCCGGCTGGCCGTCGCGCAGCGTCCAGGCCGTCAGCTCAAATTCATCCGGCAGCGTCCCGGTCTCTACAATCAGCGAATGATAGCGGGTGACGGTCAGCGGATGATTCAGCCCGGCAAAAACGCCGCCGTCGTTATGCTCAATGGCCGACGTTTTACCGTGCATGACCTGGCGAGCACGAACCACTTTGGCACCGAACGCCTGGGCGATTGCCTGATGTCCAAGGCAAACGCCAAGCACGGGCACCTGACCGGCGAAATGGCGGATCGCCGCCAGTGAGATACCCGCTTCGTTGGGCGTACACGGACCGGGGGAGATAACCAGATGTTGAGGGGCGAGAGCGGCAATTTCAGCCAGCGTAATATCGTCGTTACGGCGAACGATGACCTCGGTGCCCAGTTCAGAAAAATACTGGTAGAGGTTCCAGGTGAAGGAGTCGTAATTGTCGATAAGCAGCAGCATGGCGAATTCCGGTAAACGATTTACGCCGCTATTTTACGGATTTTACACCGTTTCGCTTATCTCTTTACGGTAGAGAAGATGAGGCAAAAACCTGAATCAGCCCCGCAGACCGATTCAGGTGCAGTGCATGAGCTTACGGCAGAACTTTGGCGGAGAGGATCACCACCGGAGTCACCGGCACATTCTGGTAAGGACCGACATTCTGGGTTGGCACCTGGGCAATCTTATCAGCCACATCCATACCTTTAACCACTTTACCGAACACCGCGTAACCAAAGTCCCGCTGGCCGTGATCAAGGAAGGCGTTATCCGCCACGTTAATAAAGAACTGGCTGGTTGCGCTGTCTTTTTCTGCTGTACGCGCCATAGAAATGGTACCGCGTTTGTTCAGCAGGCCGTTATCCGCTTCATTTTTGATCGGAGCGTTAGGCTGCTTCTGCTGCATGTCAGTGGTGAAGCCACCGCCCTGTAGCATAAAGCCCGGGATCACACGATGGAATGTGGTGTTGTTGTAAAAGCCGCTGTTGACGTAATCAACAAAGTTTTTTACCGAAACAGGGGCTTTCTGATTATTCAATTCCAGCTCAATGCTACCTGCTGAAGTGGTCAGCAGTACATGTGTATCCCCTTTCGCGGCGAATGCAGAAGCAGAGATCGATGACAGTGCGAGAACTGCCGCCACCGCGGTCAAAGTACGTTTCAACATGAAATATTCCTTACTGAGGGCAATAAGCCATAAATGCAACGCTGATTGTAAATAGGCACTTACCAACGCGCCAGCGTTTTACCTTTATTTACTCAGGAAGAAATCACGGTAGAACGGGCTGCCTGATGAATAAATGTGACAAAAATCACACTAACAATGAAATTCGAAAATTATTATTTCATTAAATATTCATGCAGATCACGAATATGGTTAAACTCCTACGGCATATCTCAGGTACCTCGCCTGAGGAACTTCCTTCCAGACAGGTTTCCACAATGACAAATCGCGATCGAATCGGACTTACCTGGATCAGCTTCTTCTCTTATGCGTTGACCGGTGCAGTGGTTATCGTTACCGGTATGGTACTGGAGAATATAGCAGAGTACTTCCAGCTTCCCGTGGCTCAGATGAGCAACACCTTTACATTCCTCAACGCCGGGATCCTGCTGGCGGTATTCCTTAACGCCTGGCTGATGGAAATCGTGCCGCTGAAGCGTCAGCTGATGTTTGGCTTCGTGCTGATGGTTCTGGCGATACTGGGGCTGATGACCAGCCACAGCCTGAGCGTGTTCTCGCTCTGCATGTTCGTGCTGGGCGTGGTGAGCGGTATTACCATGTCGATCGGTACCTTCCTGATCACCCATCTTTATGAAGGACGCCAGCGCGGTTCACGCCTGCTGTTTACCGACTCCTTCTTCAGCATGGCCGGTACTATCTTCCCGATTATCGCTGCCGCTCTGCTGGCGCGTGCGCTGCCGTGGTACTGGGTTTACGTGTGCATCGGCGTGATCTACGTGGCGATCTTTGTTCTGGCGCTGTGCTTTGAATTCCCGGTACTGGGCAAAAAAACCGCCAGCGGCGAGCCGGTCAAAAAAGAAAAATGGGGCGTGGGCGTTGGCTTCCTCGCGGTGGCCGCTCTGTGCTATATCCTCGGCCAGCTGGGCTTTATCGGCTGGGTGCCTCAGTATGCAACCAAAAGCATGGGCATGGATATCGGCCAGGCCGGTAGTCTGGTGGGCAACTTCTGGACCGCCTATATGATTGGCATGTGGGCGTTCAGCGCCATCCTGCGCTTCTTCGATCCACAGCGTATCGTCACCCTGCTTGCCCTGCTGGCTACCGCGCTGATGTACTGGTTCATCACCACCACCGACGCCTCAATGCTGAAATGGATCATGCTGAGCCTGGGCTTCTTCTCCAGCGCGATCTACACCACCATCATCACGCTGGGTTCCCTGCAGACCAAAGTCTCCTCACCAAAACTGGTGAACTTTATTCTGACCTGCGGCACCGTAGGAACCATGCTGACCTTCGTGGTCACCGGCCCTATCGTGGAAAAAGGCGGCGCTCACGCAGCGCTGGCAACGGCTAACGGCCTGTACGCGGTGGTGTTTGTGATGTGTCTGCTGCTGGGCTTCGTCAGCAAGCACAAGCTGCATGGCCATATGAACTCGCATTAATTCTCGACCTTAATGCAGCTAACAAGCCGGTGCCTGTGCACCGGCTTTTTTTATATGTCATTCCGGTAAATCATCCGTTAACCCCCCTCAATACCCGAC
Organism: Erwinia sp. S43; assembly: GCF_016624745.1. NCBI lineage: Bacteria > Pseudomonadati > Pseudomonadota > Gammaproteobacteria > Enterobacterales > Erwiniaceae > Erwinia > Erwinia sp. S43. The sequence continues at coordinate 53,646 of NZ_JACVTX010000010.1, forward strand.
CGACTTTCCTCTCACGTTAAAAATCATAAAAGCTATGATTTCATAATGTTATGTAGCTAACATTTTTTCTGCCGCCTACCCACTAATGGGTATTTGCCGGGGGGGATTGATACACATCAATAACCTCGATATCCGAGAGGTTATCGTACGATCAGAATCTTATTAATGAGGCAAAGCATGAGTATCAAACTCGCCATCATTGGCAACGGTATGGTCGGCCACCGCCTGATCGAAGAACTGGTGGAAAAGTCACAGCCCGGACAGTTTGAGATCACTGTCTTTTGCGAAGAACCTCGCGTGGCCTACGACAGGGTCCACCTTTCCGCTTACTTCTCTCACCACACCGCCGAAGAGCTGTCGCTGGTGCGGGAAGGTTACTATCAGAAGCACGGCATCAATATCCTGATTGGTGAACGCGCTATCCTGATTAACCGCGAAGAGAAAGTCATTCACGCCAACAGCGGCCGACTGGTGCCCTATGACAAGCTGGTGCTGGCCACCGGATCTCGTCCGTGGGTGCCGCCGATCCCTGGTGCAGAAGGCGCTGACTGTTTCGTTTACCGCACGATTGAAGATCTGAACGGCATTGAAGCCTGTGCCCGCCGCAGCAAACGTGGTGCGGTCGTCGGCGGCGGTCTGCTGGGCCTGGAAGCCGCTGGCGCACTGAAAAACCTCGGTATTGAAACCCACGTTATCGAATTTGCCCCAGTGCTGATGGCCGAACAGCTCGATCGTATGGGCGGCGAGCAGCTAAGACGTAAAATCGAGAGCATCGGCGTGCAGGTGCATACCGGGAAAAATACCCGGCAGATTGTGCACCATGCTCCGAGAGGTAAAACCCTGCAGTTTGCCGATGACAGCCAGCTTGAGGTCGATTTTATCGTATTCTCCACCGGCATCCGCCCGCAGGATGCGCTGGCGAAACAGTGCAATCTGGCCACCGGTACGCGCGGTGGCGTGGTGATTAACGACAGCTGCCAGACCAGCGATGCGGATATCTACGCCATCGGTGAGTGTGCGTCATGGCGTGAGCACGTGTATGGCCTGGTCGCGCCGGGTTATAAAATGGCGCAAATCGCCGCCGACCATCTGTTAGGCGGCAGCAGCCACTTCGAAGGCGCGGACATGAGCGCCAAGCTCAAGCTGCTGGGCGTGGACGTGGGCGGTATCGGCGATGCCCACGGTCGGACGCCCGGCGCACGCAGCTACGTTTATCTCGATGAGAGTAAAGAAGTCTATAAACGCCTGATCGTCAGCGCGGATAACAAAACGCTGCTGGGCGCGGTGCTGGTAGGTGACACCAGCGACTATGGCAACCTGCTGCAGCTGGCGCTGAATGCGATCGAACTGCCGGCCAATCCGGATGGACTGATTCTGCCTGAACACGCCGGAGCAAAACCGTCGATTGGCGTTGAATCGCTACCGGACAGCGCGCAGATCTGCTCCTGCTTTGACGTCACCAAAGGCACAATCGTGCAGGCGGTACAAAACGGCTGCCACAGCGTTGCCGCGTTGAAAGCGGAAACCAAAGCCGGGACCGGCTGCGGTGGCTGTATCCCGCTGATCACTCAGGTGCTGAATGCGGAACTGAGCCGCCAGGGCATCGAGGTAAACCATCATCTGTGCGAACACTTCCCGTGGTCACGCCAGGAGCTGTATCACCTGATCCGCGTCAATAACATCCGGTCGTTTAATCAGCTGATTAACAAATATGGCAAAGGCTACGGCTGCGAAGTGTGTAAGCCAACGGTAGGATCGCTGCTGGCATCCTGCTGGAATGAATATGTGTTGAAGCCGGAACATACGCCATTGCAGGACAGTAACGACCTGTTCCTCGGTAATATTCAGAAGGATGGCACCTACTCGATTATCCCTCGCTCGGCGGGTGGCGAGATCACGCCAGAGGGCCTGATGGCGATCGGCAACGTTGCCCGTCAGTACAACCTGTACACCAAAATCACCGGTTCACAGCGTATTGGCCTGTTTGGCGCACAGCAGGACGATCTGCCGGCCATCTGGGAGCAGCTGATTGCCGCCGGGTTTGAAACCGGTCACGCCTACGCCAAAGCGCTACGCATGGCGAAAACCTGCGTGGGCAGCACCTGGTGTCGTTTCGGCGTCGGCGACAGTGTCGGCTTCGGCGTCGAGTTGGAAAATCACTACAAAGGCATCCGTACGCCGCACAAGATGAAATTCGGCGTTTCCGGCTGTACCCGCGAGTGTGCCGAAGCACAGGGTAAAGACGTTGGGATTATCGCCACCGAAAAAGGCTGGAACCTTTACGTCTCTGGTAACGGCGGCATGAAGCCTCGCCATGCCGACCTGCTGGCTGCCGATCTCGACCGCGATACGCTGATGCACTATCTGGACCGCTTTATGATGTTCTATATCCGTACCGCCGATAAGCTTCAGCGCACTTCGGTGTGGCTGGATAATCTGGAAGGCGGTATCGACTATCTGCGGCAGGTGGTGATTCACGACAAACTGGGTATCAACGCGCAGCTGGAAGAAGAAATCAATCGTCTGCGCGCACAGGTGGTTTGCGAGTGGACTGAAACGGTTAATGATGCGCAGCAGCGCGCTCGCTTTGCCCACTTTGTTAACAGCAGCATGCGCGATCCACTGGTGCAGATGGTGCCGGAGCGCGAACAGCATCGTCCTGCTCGGGTGCAGGAACGCATTGAGATTATCCAACTGGAGGAAAATGTATGAGCCAGTGGCAGGAGATTTGCCCGTTGACCAGTATTCTGCCCGCAACCGGCGTTTGCGCGCTGGTTGGTAGCCAGCAGATTGCCATTTTCCGCCCAGGTGAAGATGAGCAGGTCTTTGCGTTAAGCAATATCGACCCGTTTGCCCACGCCAGCGTGCTGTCGCGCGGTATCATCGCCGAGCACCAGCAGGAGCTGTGGGTGGCCAGCCCGCTGAAAAAACAGCGTTTCCGCCTGCGCGATGGCCTGTGCATGGAAGATGAAAGCCACTCAGTTCCGAGCTATCCGGCTCGGATCTGTCACGGAATGATTGAGATAAACCTTGCGGCGGAAACCTCCGCCGCCTGACACATCCCTTACCGGCCGCACGCACCTTCGCATGCGGCCATCCCGCCGTTTTCTTTTGTGAGTCTTTATGGATTTTCTTCCTCTGTTCTGTCAGCTGCGTGATAAGCCCTGCCTGCTGGTTGGCGGTGGCGACGTCGCCGAGCGTAAAGCCCATCTGCTGTTGGCGAGCGGTGCCCTCCTGCGCGTCTGCGCCCGTGAGTTTTCACCGCAGTTCCAGCTCTGGCAGCAGGCGGGTAAAGCCACGCTGATTACCGATCCGTTTAGCCCGTCGCTGCTGGATGACTGCTGGCTGGTGATTGCCGCCACCGACGATGAGGCGCTGAATCAACAGGTCAGCCAGAGTGCCGACGCGCGGCGGAGGTTCTGCAACGTAGTCGATGCGCCGCAGAGCGCCAGCTGCATTATGCCGTCGATTATCGATCGGTCTCCGCTGATGATCGCCGTCTCTTCCGGCGGGAATGCACCGGTCATGGCCCGGATGCTGCGTGAAAAGCTGGAAGCCCTGCTGCCTCTGCATCTTGGCAGGCTTGCAGCCTGGGGCGGTGCTCAGCGGCAGCGAGTAAAACAGCAGTTCAGCAGCGGGCAGCGCCGCCGCTTCTGGGAAAAACTGTTTAACCACCAGCGGCTGGCGCAGTCGCTGGCCAACGGCGACAGCCAGCAGGTAGAGCGGCTGAGCGAACAGTTATTTAACGAACCGCTGGAGCAGCGGGGCGAAGTGGTGCTGGTCGGCGCTGGTCCGGGTGATGCCGGACTGCTCACCCTGAAAGGACTGCAACAGATCCAGCAGGCCGACGTGGTGGTTTACGATCGGCTGGTGTCCGATGAGGTGCTGGCCCTGGCGCGGCGCGATGCTGAGCGCATCTTTGTCGGTAAACGCGCGGGGCACCACTGCGTACCCCAGCACGAAATCAACCAGATCCTGCTACAGCAGGCGCAAAGCGGCAAACGGGTGGTTCGTCTCAAAGGCGGCGACCCGTTTATTTTTGGCCGCGGAGCGGAAGAGCTGGAGGCACTACAGGGGGCCGATATCCCCTTCTCCGTGGTGCCAGGTATCACTGCCGCATCGGGCTGTTCGGCCTACAGCGGCATTCCGCTGACCCACCGTGACTACGCACAGAGCGTACGGCTGGTCACCGGCCACCTGCAGCAAAACGGCGAGCTGGAGTGGCGGCATCTGGCCGCAGAGCGGCAAACCCTGGTCTTTTACATGGGGCTGGCCCAGGCGGCAGAAATACGTCAGCAGCTGATCGCACACGGTATGTCACCGGAGATGCCGGTGGCACTGGTAGAAAACGGCACGTCAACGCGACAGCGTGTGGTCACGGGTTCACTGGCTGAGCTGGCTGAACTGGCTGAAGAAGTGGAAAGCCCGGCGCTGATTATCGTCGGCGAGGTAGTGGCACTGCGCGAGAAGCTGAACTGGTTCTGACAAACAAAAACGGGTGGCGGGAAGCCACCCGTTTTTATATTCAGGATTACGGCTGGGCGACGAAACCGACGGCAGCGTAAACCTTTTTCAGGGTTTCCTGCGCGCGGGCACGGGCTTTCGCCGCACCGTCACGCATAATCTGATCGAGGAAGGCTTCATCGTTGCGATAACGATGATAGCGCTCCTGCAGCTCGCTCAGCATACCGGATACCGCATCCGCTACGGCCCCCTTCAGGTGACCATACATCTGACCGTCGAACTCTTTTTCCAGATCGGAGACGGACTTACCGGTTACGCCCGCCAGAATATCCAGCAGGTTAGAGACACCCGGTTTGTTTTTCACATCGTAACGTACGACAGGTGGCTCATCGCCATCGGTCATCGCACGCTTAATTTTTTTCACCACCGACTTCGGATCTTCCAGCAGGCCGATGACGTTATTACGGTTGTCATCAGATTTGGACATTTTCTTGGTCGGTTCCAGCAGCGACATCACGCGCGCACCTGATTTCGGAATAAAGGGCTCAGGAACCTTGAAGATATCACCGTAGATGGCGTTAAAGCGTGCGGCAACGTCACGGCTCAGCTCCAGATGCTGCTTCTGATCTTCACCCACCGGCACCTGGTTGGTCTGATACAGCAGAATATCTGCCGCCATCAGCACCGGATAATCAAACAGCCCGGCGTTAATGTTTTCTTCATAGCGCGCGGACTTGTCCTTAAACTGGGTCATACGGCTCAGTTCGCCGAAGTAGGTATAGCAGTTAAGGATCCAGCCCAGCTGAGTGTGTTCCGGCACGTGCGACTGCACAAAGATAGTGCTTTTCTGTGGGTCGATCCCACAGGCAAGATATAGCGCCAGCGTATCCAGCGTTGCCTTACGCAGCGCTACGGGGTCCTGGCGTACAGTGATCGCGTGCAGGTCAACGATGCAGTAAACACAGTGATAGTCATCCTGCATCTGTACCCACTGACGCAGCGCTCCCATATAGTTACCGATGGTCAGTTCACCTGAAGGCTGTGCGCCGCTAAATACAATGGGTTTACTCATGTTTCCGTCCTGATAATTACAGCCCTAACGCGGGCATTAAATCGTTAAAGTGATCGAGCGTGATGTCAGGCTGACTGGCGGCCACGGGCTCACCGTAGTTGTAGCCGTAATTCATGCCGATACAGGGACATCCTGCCGCCTGTGCCGCCAGAATATCATTGCGAGAATCCCCTACAAACAGCAACTCACCGGGTAGCAGACCAAATTTTCCCAACACCATAAACAGCGGCGCAGGATGCGGTTTTTTGGCGGCGACGTCATCTCCGCCGATAACCAGCGAGAAGTAGTCCGCTATACCTAAAGACTGCAACAGCGGTGCGACAAACGGCGTCGGTTTATTCGTGACGATCGCCATCGGCAGATTCTGTGCCGCCAGCTTCGCCAGCGTCTCCTGCACATGGGGATAGAGCAGGCTGCCGCTTTCTACGGTGTCGGCATAATGCTTATCAAACAGAATACGCGCTTCACGCAGCGCCTCTTCACGCGGGGCATGGCCCTGCGCCCAGCTCAGGGCGCGCTCGATAAGAATGTCTGCACCGTTACCAATCCAGGTCGCAACACGCTCAACCCCTGCGGCAGGAAGCTGCAGCTCGATTAAAGCTGCATCGACCGCGCTCGCCAGCCCTGGTGCGCTGTCTACCAGCGTACCGTCGAGATCGAATGCCAGTGCGCGAATATCAGTGAAATGAGCCATGGCGGGATTTTTCCAGTTCAGTGCGCATATCGTCGATCACTTTCTTGTAATCGGGATGACCAAAAATTGCTGAACCGGCCACAAACATATCGGCACCGGCCGCTGCAATTTCGCCAATGTTATCGACCTTCACGCCACCATCGACTTCAAGGCGGATATCGTAGCCGCTGTCGTCAATCAGCTTACGAACCTCACGCAGCTTGTTCAGCGTGCCGGGAATAAACGACTGGCCGCCGAAGCCAGGATTTACCGACATCAGCAGAATGATGTCCAGTTTATCCATCACGTACTCAAGAATGCTGAGTGGCGTAGCCGGATTCAGTACCAGGCCCGCTTTACAGCCGTGCTCTTTGATCAGCTGCAGCGTGCGATCGACGTGTTCAGAGGCTTCAGGGTGGAAGGTGATGTAGTTAGCACCCGCTTTGGCAAAATCAGGGATCAGACGATCGACCGGCTTAGCCATCAGATGCACATCGATCGGCGCAGTAATGCCATAATCGCGCAGGGCTTTTAAGACCATCGGTCCCATCGTCAGGTTGGGAACGTAATGATTATCCATCACATCGAAATGTATCACATCACCACCGGCAGCCAGCGCCTTCGCCGTATCTTCACCCAGGCGGGCAAAATCTGCGGCAAGGATTGATGGGGCGATTAAAAACTGTTTCATCCGTTTCTCCCAGGCTAAACCCCTGATAGCCGTGGCGGCAGCCGATGCGACTGCTGCTCGGGCCAAAGGGTCAGATCATTGTTGTTCACCGGCCAGTATAGAGCGCCAGTAATTCACTCACTTTACTCCGCGTGTTGCCACTGCGGCTAATCGAGCGGCGTACCTCAATCTCATGCAGTACCGCTCCCTGATACCAGTTCCGCGTGAGCGGCGTATCATGGTTAGAAATCAGCACCGTAATATTACTGTCCTGCGACAGCGTAGAAGCCAGCTCCGCAAGATGCTGCTGTTCGCGCAGGCTGAAGCTGTTCGTGTGATAAGCCGTAAACTTAGCGGTAGCCGACAAAGGGGCATACGGCGGATCGCAATAGACTACCGAGCCCGTCTTCGCCTTAGCCAGGGTAACATCATAAGATTCACAAACAAAGGTGGCGTTCTGAGCACGCTCGGCAAACCAGAACAACTCGTCCTCAGGGAAATAAGGTTTACGATAGCTGCCAAACGGCACGTTGAATTCGCCGCGCAGGTTATACCGACACAGGCCGTTGTAGCAGTGACGATTAAGATACAGAAACAGCATCGCCCGGCGATACGGGTCCTGGCTGAGGTTGAACTCCTGTCGCCTGGCGTAGTAGACGACTGAGTCATTCGACTCAATTGTAAACAGCTTACGCACATCCTCAACAAAAGCCTGGGGACGCTCCTTGACAATATTGTACAGATTGATCAGGTCGCTATTGATATCAGCAAGGATATAGCTTGGATAGTGGGTGTTAAGGAATACCGATCCGGCACCGACAAACGGCTCGATCAGGCAATCACCTTCTGGCAGATGGCGTCTAATATCGTCAAGCAATGGATACTTGCCGCCTGCCCACTTAAGAAAAGCGCGATTCTTTTTCATGCCGTCGTTAATTTTTTACTCATCAGGCTGTGGCTACACCGACAGCATATCTGCGCTTTAAAAGGTCTGCGTGTCGTCACACACTCACACTTCGTGATTAGCCGGGTTACCCCGGCACGGGATTAATGCCCTGCTTCTTTTTTAACCTGGCTAACCGGTTTTACCCAGGGATTCTGAGCACGTACTTCAGCAGGCAGTGATGCCACTGCGCGTTTCGCATCAGCGGACGTATTATAAGAACCACTCACCAGGACATACCAGGGTTGTCCGTTGCGTGTTGTCTGATACACGTGATAACCGCTCAGGTTCTGTTTTCTCGCCCACGCATTTAGCGTGTCAGATCGCGAGGCACTGCTCAGTTGTAACGTATAGTTACCACCGGGTTTGGCCGCACTGGAAACACTGGTCGGCGTTTGAGCTCGCGGTACAGCACTATGGCTGGCGGTCGCGGAAGGCTTACTCTCCTTAACTACCGGCTTAGCTGCTGAAGGTTTGCTGTGTACGGCAGCAGGTTTATTCTGCGGCACGGCGTTTTGATGCGGAACATTGGCAGTTTTGGTCGCAGCAGGTTTGCTGCCGGAACCCCCAACAGTGGCCTGCCCGGTAGGCAACGAAGACGAGCCGATCCCGGCCTGAGAAGCCGCATCAACCTGCCCCTGCTGATTGTTCAGGGCGTTGTTAAGGTCACCAGGCAGCTCAACCCGCTGTTGATTCTGCGGTGTCTGCAACGGCGCGGCTTCAGTCGGCGTCGATGAAATTTGCGGAGCGCTAAGTTCCTGCGGGGACGACGTTTGACCAGCGGCGTTCGGCTGGCCAGCAGTTTGCCCACTCATGGAAGACGTACCGGAAAGATCGATATTTTTCTCACCACCTGAACTCCCACCGGCAGCAGGCTGCTGAGCCGTCTGGCCGCTCGGTGCATCAGGGGATTTCAGCGCTGAACCAATACCCAGCACCAGGAGCAGCAGCACCAGAATACCCACGCCCATCATCATATGCTGACGTGAAACCGGGACTTTCGGTAGTGAAGACGTTTTGCGCGACCGCGGTGGTCGGCGGTCGCTGGTGTCAGGTTTTAACTCGTCTTCCGGTTTAAACTCGTCCATTTAGCCTCCTCCCATAGAGCGGTTACGCCATTCACGTCCTTTGAAAGGCGATAACTTCAGAATAGCAGCCATCAGGCCGATCTGATAATAACATTATGAGTCAAGGCTTTTGGCAATCCTGAATGGATGCCAGCACCATATCATGAGGTACTCCGCTGCGCACTTCGGCTTTACCGATAGCGAGAGGCAGCACCAGGCGCAGTTTACCTGCCAGCACTTTCTTATCGCGCATCATATGCGGCAGATAGTCTTCAGCAGCCATACTTTCAGGGCCATTGACCGGTAATCCGGCACGCTGCAACAGTGCGATAATACGATCGGTATCAGCCGGGTCGAACTGCCCAAGACGTTCGGCATTTCGTGCCGCCATCACCATTCCGGCAGCGACTGCTTCACCATGTAACCAATTACCGTAACCCATATGCGCTTCAATCGCGTGACCGTAGGTGTGGCCTAAATTCAGCAGCGCCCGCAGCCCGTGTTCATGTTCATCGGCAGCAACCACTTCGGCTTTCAGCTCGCAGCAGCGGCGAATACAGTACGCCATTGCGCTGCCATCCAGTGCCAGTAGCGCATCCAGATTATCTTCCAGCCAGTTGAAGAATTCGCCGTCAAGAATGATGCCATATTTGATCACTTCCGCCAGCCCGGAAGAGAGCTCGCGTGACGGTAGCGTCTTCAGACAATCCAGATCAACCACCACGGCAGCGGGCTGATAAAACGCCCCAATCATATTCTTGCCCAGTGGATGGTTAACGGCGGTTTTACCGCCAACGGAAGAGTCTACCTGTGCCAGCAGTGTGGTAGGGACCTGGATAAAACGCACGCCACGCTGATAGCTGGCTGCGGCAAATCCCGTCAGATCGCCAATAACACCACCACCCAGTGCGATGAGGGTCGTATCGCGGCCATGAGGTTTTTCTAACAGTGCGGTGAAGACCTGGTCCATAACGGCCAGACTTTTAAACTGTTCGCCATCGGGCAGGATAACCTGATCGACAACCACGCCAGCCTCTTCAAGGCGCTTACGCATTGCATCAAGGTAAAGAGGGGCCAGCGTTTGGTTTGTCACCAGCATGGCCATATCGCCAGCCTTAAGCGGCCAAAAAGAAGCCGGATCTGCAAACAACCCGGCGGCGATAGTGATGGGGTAGCTACGTTCCCCAAGAGTAACGGTAATCCTCTCCATGACGCTGTATCACCTTTTCTGCTTTGCCCGCAGGCGAACAATCAGAGCATTAATCAGCTCTTTTCCAACATATTGATAATTTGGTTAGCCACCACTTTCGCGCTCTGATCGTCAGTGCGAATTGTCACGTCGGCAATCTCCTCATACATTGGATTGCGTTCGCCAGCTAATGCTTCAAGCACTTCACGGGGTGGAGAATCAACCTGCAACAGTGGGCGCTTTTTGTCGCGCTGTGTCCGTGCCAGCTGCTTCTCGATCGTGGTTTCAAGATAAACGACAACACCGCGAGCAGAAAGACGATTGCGCGTTTCACGAGATTTGACGGAACCGCCACCTGTCGCCAGCACAATGCCCTGCTTTTCAGTGAGTTCATTGATAATTTTTTCTTCGCGATCGCGGAAGCCTTCTTCGCCTTCAACGTCGAAAACCCAGCCTACATCCGCTCCGGTACGTCGCTCAATTTCTTGATCGGAATCGAAAAATTCCATATTGAGTTGCTGAGCCAACTGACGCCCAATAGTGCTTTTGCCGGCACCCATAGGCCCAACCAGAAAGATATTGCGTTTCTCTGCCATTTTTTCGGTATTACTAAGACAATTCGTGGATGATACCCCGCCTAAACCAGACAGGACATGAACTGAAACCTCATGAGCTAAAGTGCGAGAGTCAGACGAAAAATTATCTCAACACTGAAGGGGTTTTGGCAACCGATTAAATTTACCTTGCTCATTGCACGCAGTAATCTGGCACGTTTCAGTCCGCTTCATTTATCAGCCGGATATGGTTGCATCGGCTACGCCGTTTGCGCGCGATAAAAAACGGTTAAAATGTATTCGCTACTTAAGGCCACAGGCCTGATATTCAAAATCGCTAAACCTTGTAAGCTAATTCAGCCCTTGCGTCAAACGCAACCGTAACCAATTCAGGAAAAAACATACTGCCTATGTTTTTTGTCGCAAAAATCCTTAATCACTTCGAATTAGCCGAGGTGTGATGAAGATCACTAATTCTCTCCTTTTCTGCTCCCGTACGCTGTGACGAAACAGTCCACCCAGCAACGGAATTTCCCCCAATAGAGGAACCCGAGTCTGCCCGGTGGCACTCTGCTGCTGGAAAATACCACCCAGCGCCAGCGTCTGCCCGTCCTTTAGCGCCACCTGCGTATCGATTTCCTGTTTATCAATCGTCAGCACCTCGTTTTCGCCGCTGCGCATGGTGCGGCCCGGCACATTCTGGCTGATGTGCAGCTTCAGTAAAATCCGGCCGTTGCCCTGAACCACGGGCGTCACTTCCATCCCAAGCACCGCTTCTTTAAATTCCATGGTCGTTGAACCACTGTTACCGGTAGCCACTTCGTAAGGGATCTCGGTTCCCTGTTTAATGCTGGCCGTTTGCTGATGGGAAGTGAACAGGCGCGGGCTGGCGATAATATCTGCCTGGTGTTCGCGTTCCAGCGCGCTTAATTCCAGATCCAGCAGCCGTCCGTCCAGCTTCGCCAGGGTCAATCCCAGCATACCTGCGGGGCGCGCAACGCCAAGATCCACGCGAAGCTGGCTGGCGCGCAGTGCACCGGCGACCTGCTCTTCGCCATTCAGCCCCCAGTTCACCCCCAGCTCACGCAGGCTCTCTTCGCTGATAGTGACAATCTGTGCAGCGATCTCAACCTGTTCCAGCGGCACGTCCAGCTGCTGCAGCCAGCGGATGGTTTGATCGAGCGCCTTTCGGGTATCGCGAAGTAAAAGCGCATTGGTACGGGTATCTAAGGTCACGCTGCCGCGTGCGGTCATCAGCCTGCTGCGCTCATTTTGCAGGCTGGTATTTAACGCAGCAGCATCGGCATATTTGAACATCACCGTCTTCGTATGCAGCGGGCTGTTCAGCTCTGCGGCTTCTCGCTCTGCCTCGGCGCGCTGCTGTTTCTGTTGTTCATGCTCTTCCGGGAACACCAGCATCACGTTGCCTTCCCGTTCAATACTGAGCCTGCCCATTTTCATCACCAGCTCCAGTGCCTGCTGCCATGGAACATCATGCAGCCGCAGCGTCAGCGAACCTTCTACTTCAGGGGCCACCATCAGGTTCAGCTGCTGGTACTCTGCCAAAGCCTGTAATACCTGGCCTATCGGCGCATCTTCAAATACCAGAGAGATGGGCGCTGCGCCTCTGCACAACCCGCTAACCAGAATCAGCCCCCACGCGATTTTCCTTAACAAGATGTTCTCCTTTAAATGTCAGCGTCTGCGGTGGCTGGCAGGCCTGTTCATCTGTCAGGGTGATGCCCCGCAGATCGATATGCTTAACCTGCCACCCCGCACCGGCAGGCCAATCGTTAACGCTGACGTGCAACCGCTTTCCTGAAAGAGAGATCAGCCAGCCCTCAAAGCGATCTGGCCGCCCGATAATGCCCTGAAGCCGCCACGGCACCGAAACCGCATTGCCTGCCGGACAACGCTCCGCACCGGCGGGTAAAAACGGGTCCCTTGCCCCGACATCCATCGCCAGAAGTAAAAACAACAGTGCGCTAAATTTCATAGTGAAATTGAATCAGCAAATGTAACCGTGGAGATTGCCCCTGTAGCGTCATCAAAGGGATCGTTACCGCTGGTCTCAACGTCATCAGATAGCCGAGAAGATCGGTAAACTGCTGCCAGCGAAGAGAAATCGACAGTTCACCGCCGCGTTCATTCGGTTGCCAGTGTTCAAGCTCCCCGCCGCAGGCTGCCAGCAGTGCAGGTAAAGAGAAATGATGGTTATCTTCCACAGCAGCCTGCTCACCCATCTGTTCAATCTGCTTTTCCAGCGTTGAAAGTGGCGGCAGACGGCGCAGTACCGCAATTCGCTGCTGATAGCGAGATACAGACTCGTCAGCCTGTTTGTCCAGCTGGTGCGATTTTTGCCCGGCCGGGTATAGCCAGAACTGCCACATCAGCAGTGCCATTAGTGCCCCCACGCCGATAACGCTGAACATGCGAAGCCGGATATCCGCTTCCAGCCACCCCGCCAGCCAGCGATTACTCATTGTTCCAATCCTTGTTACCCAGCGTGAGTTGCATACTGAAACTCACATCGGCAGACGACTCACGACGAAGAGCGCCAAGCTTTACGGACGGTATTTCCTGTTGCTGATGCAGCCGGTCGCGAAAATGATGAAGCTCGGCGATACTGCGGCTGAACCCCTTAAGTGAAACGCTCTGCTGATGCTTCTTCAGGTCGCTCAGCCAGATATTCTGCGGGATTTCCGCACTCAGCCGCTGGATAAACGCCGACCATCGGGAAAGATCCTGCCGCTGTAGCATCTGCTGTCGTTGTGACTCTCGCAGCTGTTCGAGCCGCTTTTGCGCCGCCAGAGTACGATTGTGCAGAGCAGCAACATCCTGCTGTACGACGGGCCATAAGCTGAGCAGCTCCGCTCGCTGATGATTAAGCCGCTGCTGCCAGTATCCTTTTTGCATACCGAGGAAAATCAGCGCCAGCGTCAGCGCCCCCAACAGCCGCCATTTCTGCCACTGCTGCCGCTGTCGGCGGTCTCGCCATGGCATCAGATTAATACAAACCATCAGCGATCCTCTGGGCGTAATGCTAACCCTGCCGCAATGGTATAAGCCCCACCGCAGACCGGCAGCGGCGGCTGAAGAAAGTGCAGGGCGGTAAAAGGCGAAAGCGCCGTGGTCCCTTCCGGCGGCGCATCATCCAGCGCAGAGCTGTACCAAACCGCGCTCTGCGGCGGCAGGTAGCGCTGCTGAAGTACAGAAAAATCCGGAATATCTTCCCGCGGGCACCATCCCCAAGGGCGTTCAGCATGCTGTGGCGAATACCACAGCCAGTGGTCGCTTAGCCGATGTACCAGCGAAGCATCGGGTGCCAGCGTCAGTGCCCGGGCCAGCACGGAGAGCGCCGACGGCGTCAGATCCATCACATCCGGAACCAGCCCAACCTGCTGCAGGCAGTCCAGCCAGCCCTGTAGCGCTTCCCGGCGGGTTGCGGTTAACGTCAGCTGGTTTTCGCCCCCGTCGCTCAGGCGAAAATCCAGCGCCAGCGCTTCCGGCTCAATCGGGAAAAAACGCTTTGCCGCCGCGTGAATATAGTCACTACGCGCGGCTTCACGCAGGTGTGTAGCGGGCAGGCTCAGCTGCCGCTGCATCACCAGCTGGGGCGGGAATCCTACGCGCAGCGCAATCCTCGATGGCAGCAGCCTGCGCCAGCGCTGCAAAATGGAGATGAGGATCTCTGGCCGTTGCACCAGGCCATTTCTTAACGTATCTTGCGGCAACGTATGCTGCCACCAGTGGCGCAGCTGCCAGCCGTTGCGGCGGCGCTGGATAGCGATGGCGCAGAGCTGCCCGTTTTGTATATCCAACCCGACCTGCCATGTCTGAAAAGCCATTGACGAAATCTCCTTATCGTCAGTTACAAAAGGACGTATCCAAGGTACTGGCTTGCCTTTATACTACCGCGCGATTGTTTATAAACTGCCCAATCGACTCTTAATGGGAAATATCAGGTGAAGTTCGTAAAGTATTTATTGATCCTTGCAGTGTGTTGCATCTTGCTGGGAGCTGGCTCGATCTATGGTTTATACAAATACATAGAGCCGCAGCTTCCTGACGTTGCCACGCTGAAAGATGTGCGTCTGCAGACGCCAATGCAGGTCTACAGTGCCGATAACGAGCTTATCGCGCAGTACGGCGAAAAACGCCGTATCCCGCTGACGCTGCAACAAATCCCCCCAACGATGGTGAAGGCGTTTATCGCCACCGAAGATAGCCGTTTTTATGAGCATCACGGTGTCGACCCGATTGGTATTTTCCGTGCTGCCAGTATTGCGCTGGTCTCCGGTCATGCCTCACAGGGTGCCAGTACTATTACTCAGCAGCTGGCGCGTAACTTCTTCCTCAGCCCGGAAAAAACCCTGCTGCGTAAAATCAAAGAGGTCTTTCTTGCCGTTCGCATCGAACAGATGATGAGCAAAGATGAGATCCTTGAGCTTTACCTGAACAAAATCTACCTCGGCTATCGCGCCTACGGCGTGGGCGCTGCGGCTCAGGTTTACTTCGGAAAAAATATCGATCAGCTGTCGCTGAGTGAAATGGCGATGATTGCCGGTCTGCCAAAAGCACCGTCAACCTTCAACCCGCTTTACTCCCATGAACGTGCCGTGCAGCGCCGTAATACCGTGCTGGCACGTATGCTGGACCAGCATTACATCACCCAGTCGCAGTATGATGAGGCCCGCAATACCCCGCTGGTGGCAAACTATCACGCGCCGGAAATTGCCTTCTCTGCCCCGTATCTGACCGAAATGGTGCGCCAGGAAATGGTGAAACGTTACGGTGAAGATGCCTATAACGACGGCTACAAGGTCTATACCACCGTCACCCGCAAGCTGCAGCTGGCGGCGCAAAAGTCAGTGCAGGATAACGTGCTGGCTTACGATATGCGTCACGGCTATCGCGGACCGGCCAGCGAACTGTGGAAAGCCGGTGAGCAGGCCTGGGGCAAAACGGAGATTATGAAAACGCTGAAGTCTCTGCCGGTATACGGTCCGCTGTTCCCTGCGGTTGTTACGCAGAGCAATAGCGACTCCGCAACGGTACAGATGCGCGATGGCAGCACCACGGACCTGAATCTGGATGCCGTTCGCTGGGCGCGCCCGTTCAAATCCGATACGTTGCAGGGCGCAACTCCACGCGCCGTGAATCAGGTTCTGCAGCCGGGCCAGCAGATCTGGGTTCGCCAGGCGGACAACGGCTGGATGCTGTCGCAGGTGCCTGACGTTAACTCATCGCTGGTCTCACTCGATCCCCATGACGGTTCGGTGCGGGCGCTGGTCGGTGGATTTGATTTCACCCTGAGCAAGTTCAACCGCGCCACCCAGGCACTGCGCCAGGTGGGCTCGAACATCAAACCGTTCCTCTATACGGCGGCGATGGATCGCGGGCTGACGCTGGCGTCGATCCTGAATGACCTGCCGATTTCCCGCTGGGATGCCGGTGCAGGTGCCGACTGGCGTCCTAAGAACTCACCCAACACCTACGCTGGCCCGATTCGTCTGCGTCAGGGGCTGGGCGAGTCGAAAAATGTGGTGATGGTTCGTGCCATGCGCGCGATGGGCGTTGACTATGCGGCAGAATACCTGCAGCGCTTTGGTTTCCCGTCGCAAAACATTGTCCATACCGAGTCACTGGCGCTGGGTTCTGCATCCTTCACACCGTTACAGATGGTGCGCGGCTATTCAGTAATGGCCAACGGCGGCTTCCTGGTTGACCCTTACTTCATTACCCGCATCGAGAATGAAGCCGGTGATAAGGTGTTTGAAGCGAAACCAAAAGTAGCCTGCCCGGAGTGCAATCTGCCGGTTATCTACGGTGAAACGCAAAAAGCCGTCGCACTGAGCGAAGACAGCGTGGAAAACGTCGCGGTTTCGCAGGAAGGGAAAACCGATGCCGTACCGCAGCCTCAGCTGGAACAGGTAACGCAGCAGCAGGTTCAGCAGGACGGCGAGCAGCAGTACGCACCGCACGTCATCAATACCCCGCTGTCGTTCCTGATCAAGAGCGCGCTGAACTCAAACATCTTTGGTGAACCGGGTTGGATGGGGACCGGCTGGCGTGCCGGGCGCGATCTGAAGCGTAACGACATCGGCGGGAAAACCGGGACCACCAACAGTTCGAAGGATGCCTGGTTCTCTGGCTACGGTCCGGGCGTTGTAACGTCGGTATGGATAGGTTTTGACGATCATCGCCGCGATCTGGGCCGCACGACGGCTTCCGGAGCCATTAAAGATCAGATTTCCGGCTATGAAGGCGGAGCGAAGAGTGCCCAACCGGCCTGGGATGAGTATATGCAGTCAGCGCTGGATGGCGTACCGGTACAGCCGCTTACGCCACCGGAAGGTATCGTGTCGGTGACCATCGATCGCAGCACCGGCAAGCTGGCCAATGGCGGAGGCAACACTCGCCAGGAGTACTTTATCGACGGTACTCAGCCGACTGAATACTCGGTACATGATGTGGGCACCACGCTGATGGATAATGGCGAAACCCACGAACTGTTCTGACAGATATTAACGCCTTAAAACGAAGAAGCCGGATTAATCCGGCTTCTTTTTTTGGTCAGAACAGCGAGAAGATCGCTGGCGGTCAGTAGCTGAGCCGCCCCTGCTTCACCAGCCATTCACGCACAAGGAACAGCGCACTGACGTTACGCGCTTCACGAAAATCCGGCTCATCCAGTAAAGCCAGCAGGTTATCCAGAGGCCAGCGCAGCTGCGGCAGCGGCTCCGGTTCATCCCCTTCCAGCTTTTCCGGATAGAGGCCCTCGGCCACCACAATGTTCATCTTGCTGGAGAAATAGGAGGGAGCCATGGTGAGCTTACCCAGCGTTTCAAGCTGCTGTGCTCCGAAACCTGCCTCTTCTTTCAGCTCGCGATTTGCTGCTTCAAACGGTGTTTCACCCGGATCAATCAGCCCTTTGGGGAAACCCAGTTCATAACTTTCCAGGCCAACGGCATACTCCTGAATCAGGATCAGATGATCGTCAATAATCGGTACAATCATCACCGCTTCGCGGTCGGAGGGACGCATCCGCTCATATACCCGGCGGGCCCCGTTGCTGAAGACCAGATCCACGGCTTCAACGGTAAACAACCGCGAGCGGGCAACGGCCTCAACATTGAGGATTTCAGGTTTCTGTAATTGTCTGGTCATAAGGGCCCCAGGAATAAGCCGAAGATTAAACGTCATCGCCCGCACAAGGCAGAACGCTGACCATATTTACACTATTGTGCGGTAGCCGCATCAGGATGCCAATCATCGCACGGATCATTTTGCTTATTTATAACAAATCATTGTTAATATGAGGAAAATCTTTTAATAAAAGTCAATCTTAGTGCTGGGAAATAGGATTATACCGATTCTTAATACTGCAAATGCCTGGTAAGATTTAGGCAAGGAAAGGCATGCTATTATTTTATCATTATGATTTTAATAACTATTTATAATTTCAACGCGGATTGTCAGCACAATCTGAGCCCACCGTCATTGGTTTAGATATGACCGAAGCCGTTCGCCAGAACCGTAACAGGAGCACCGTGGCAGGAATGAGGGAAGCATGGGCACACTAGTTAGCATATTGCTTGCCATACTGGCCTGCTCAATTGTAGCGGGTTGTGTATTTTGGTATGCACTACGCCGTCGCTCACCGCTGGCTAAGCCTCTACCATTCTTAAGCCCACCCCAACGTAAGCTGAGCGACGAAGAACGCGCGGCCGTTGAGCGCTACCTGTCATCTCTGGCCCGCAGCCGTTCCACCGTCTTACCTACCGGTGCCAGCAGCGCGCAGGAACAGCTGGTGCTGACTTCACAAAGTAATAACGTCTATCCCGTGACGCGTGCCATCACACGCTACGGGCTCTCCACGGACGAACCGCATAAGTGGCGCTACTATCTTGATTCGGTCGAAGTTCACCTCCCGCCGCAGTGGGAACAGTACATTACCGACGAAAACTACGTCGAGCTGATCAAAACGCAGACCATCCCACTGGTGATCTCGTTGAACGGGCACCAGCTGACTCAGTACAACTGGGATATGCCCGTTTTAGCGCCCGCGCTGCGAACAACGACGCCGAATGCCTCCATCCGCAAAGCGGAAAGCGAACAAATTGAACTGCTCAGCGTCCGTAAAGAAAGCCCGGAAGAGTATGCACTCAGCCGCCCGGAAGGTACGCGCGAGGCGCTGGTGATTGGCACCGCGCTGCTGCTGTTCTTCTTCAGCCTTATCAGCCCAATCATGCTGACACCGTGGCTGGTACTGGCCGGAATAACCATGATACTGGTGAGCGGATGGTTCCTTTACCGTCGCCCTGCCGACAGCGATCTGCGGGAAATACACTGCCTGAGGGGTGCGCCAAAGCGCTGGGGGCTGTTTGGTGAATCAAACCAGGGGCAGGCGAGTAATATCTCTTTGGGCAGTATTGATCTGATTTATCCCGCGCACTGGCAGGACTATCTGGCCCAGGATCTCGGGCAAACGACTGAAATTGATATCTACCTTAACCGGCATGTTGTTCGTCAGGGGCGCTTTCTGTCGTTACAGGATGAGGTGCGTAATTTCCCTATACAGCGCTGGCGAAAAAACCTCGTGCTTGCCGGCTGTTCACTTGTGGTGATGGTGCTGTTGATTGCCCTTATCCCTTTGAGTATGCCGCTTAAGCTCAGCATGGCCTGGATCAAAGGTACAGACAGCTTACAGGTTACCCGGATTGCCGATCTGGAAAAAACAACGCTGCACATTGGTGACAGTCTGAAGGTTCAGGGGACGGGTATGTGTTCCATCCCTGCGGCCTACCAGGGCAATCGTAGCTACGCTTTCATGCCGTTTGATTGTTCTGCACTCTACTGGAATAACGCTCCGGCCCTGCCTCTGCCGCAGTCGGATATTATCGATAAGGCAACGGCACTGCTGGATACCACTCGCCAGCAGCTCCATCCGCAGACTAACACCGACCCCAAGCTGAATCCGCAGTTGGCCACGGCAATTCAGAAATCCGGCATGATCCTGCTGGATGATTTTTCCGATATCGTGCTGAAAACTCAGGACCTGTGCAGCCAAAAGCTGGATTGCGTACGGTTGAAAAACGCGCTGGTTAACCTCGGTAATGCCAAAGACTGGACCACGCTGGTGCGCCGTGCCAATTCCGGGGCACTGAGCGGTATGAACGTCCTGCTGCGCCCGGTCAGCGCCGAGGCGCTGGAAAATCTGGTGAATACCGCCACATCAACGTTTTTCTATCGCGAAACGCGCCGCGCCGCGGAGATGCTCAACAGCCCGCCACCGGGAGGTTTTTTAATCTATAGCGATGAAGGCCGTTCTCTGGTCAGCCACCCGGCACCGTCCGTGTCGCTGTTTGATTACAACGCTCCCGACCAGTGGCCGGAGTTGCGGCGGCTGGCCGGTATGCTGCTGCAAACGCCGTTTACCGCCAACGGCATCGTCACCAATATCTCAACGGATGCTAATGGGACCCGGCATATTGCTCTTCACAGCGAACCGAATTCAGTGACTCTCTGGCGCTATCTTGGCACCAGTCTGCTGCTGCTGATCCTGGCGGCAATGGTGACGATAAATCTGCTATTAGCGCTACGCAGGATGAACCGCAATCGCGTTCGCCTGCAGGAGATCCAGCGTTATTACGATACCTGCCTTAATCATACCCTGAGTAACATCCGCTCCGTGCGGCCAATGTTTTGACCCGCGCATCTGTGCTATTTTTAAGGCTGTTTATGACCAGCCTCAACGCTTACCAATCTGCAGCTTGAAAGTAACGGGGTTGGCCCATACATAAGGGGCTTCCCGACAGGAGCAGCGATGAAAGAAAAACCCACAGAAGGGGTCAGACTCGATAAATGGCTCTGGGCTGCGCGTTTTTATAAAACCCGTGCCGTCGCGCGTGAAATGATCGAAGGTGGCAAAGTCCATTACAACGGTCAGCGCAGCAAACCCAGCAAACTGGTTGAAGTGGCCGCTGAGCTGACCCTGCGCCAGGGTAACGATGAACGTACGGTTGTTATTCAGGCAGTTAGCGACAAGCGAGGCCCCGCAACGGAAGCACAGCTGCTGTACCGCGAAACGGAACAGAGCATTGAAAAACGGGAAAAAGTGGCACTGGCGCGAAAAATGAACGCGCTCACCATGCCGCATCCTGACCGGCGACCGGATAAAAAAGAGCGCCGTGACCTGATGAAATTTAAAAATTCTGGCGACGAGTAATCCGCCATTAAGAGAGAAAAATTATGTCCCAGCAAGACCAAATGCACCGTTACCTGTTTGAAAACCACGCCGTGCGTGGCGAGCTGGTCACCGCTTCCCAGACCTGGCGCGATATCATCGACGGCCATGATTATCCGCAGCCGGTGCAGCAGCTCCTCGGCGAACTGCTGGTAGCGACCAGCCTGCTGACCGCAACGCTGAAATTTGACGGCGATATTACCGTTCAATTACAGGGTGACGGTCCGCTGAATCTGGCAGTGATCAACGGGAATAATCAACAGGAAATGCGCGGCGTAGCCCGCACTCAGGGCGAGATCGCTGAAGGCAGCAGCCTGAAAGAGATGGTCGGTAACGGCTACCTGGTGATTACCATTTCTCCGAAAGAAGGCGAACGCTATCAGGGTGTGGTTGGCCTGGAAGGCGATACGCTTGCTGCCTGCCTGGAAGACTACTTCATGCGTTCTGAGCAGCTGCCAACACGACTGTTTATTCGTACCGGTGAGCACAATGGTTTACCGGGTACGGCAGGAATCCTGCTGCAGGTGCTGCCAGCTCAGGATGCAAGTCTTGATGACTTTAATCACCTCACCACCCTGACCGAAACCATCAAAACCGAAGAGCTGCTTGGCCTGCCGGCCAACGAGGTGCTGTGGCGTCTGTATCACGAAGAAGAGGTGACCGTTTACGATCCGCAAAGCGTGGTCTTCAAATGCTCCTGCTCCCGTGAACGCTGTGGTGAAGTGCTGCTCTCCCTGGCGCAGGATGAAGTGAATCAGATTCTGGAAGAAGATGGCCAGATTGATATGCACTGTGACTACTGCGGCAACCATTATGTTTATGATTCTGTAGATATTGCAGCAATTCGCAATGGTTCAGCGGGCGAGGCGGAACAGGTTCATTGATTCTCCGCAATGGATAATAATCCATTGAAATATAAAGGAGCAGCTACGTTAGCTGCTCTTTTTTTTGGCTTTTTAACCTCGTTACATCCAATTTTAAAGTCAACGTCGAGGCAATCAGCACCGGTACTACAACGGGTTATAAATCCGCTTCCGCTGTATTGGTGATGCAATGGCAATAAGTCAATCTACTCACCCGATGTTGTCGTTTCCCGTCATCCACTGTCGTAGAAAAGTGAACTGCGCTGACATCGGGTAAAAAACCATCTAATCAATACTTACCACTCATTAAAATCCCATAAACACTCTTTTAATGCGTTGCGTTACGGTACTTTTCAGTGATTTATGCTCCTCCTCTCATTTCTGTCTTCCGCTCCTTTCCCTCCCGGGTGAGAGGAGTAAACTGCGCGCGATCGTGATGGCTACCCCCTCCCGCATCAGGAACCTGCGGGTTATCACGGTGAAGCAATCGAAATACCCTTACACTTTGCTGTAGTAAAAAACCGAGATAAGGAGCAGTAATATGCGCACTAACGACCTGACCGGCCTGGACCTCGTCGCTTATGGCATCACTGATACGGTTGAGGTGGTTCATAATCCCGATTATGACACGCTGTTTAAGGAAGAGACCCAACCCGGTTTAACCGGCTTTGAGCGCGGCACGGTCACGCAATCCGGTGCAGTTGCCGTTGATACCGGGATTTTTACCGGCCGTTCGCCGAAAGATAAATACCTGGTGCGTGATGACACCACCCGCGACACGCTGTGGTGGAGTGACGAAGGGAAAGGTAAAAATGACAACCACCCTCTTTCACCGGAAACCTGGCAGTCGCTGAAATCGTTAGTTTCCCGGCAGCTTTCCGGCAAACGTCTGTTCGTGGTGGATACCTGGTGCGGTGCTAATGCGGATACCCGCCTCAGCGTGCGTTTTATTACTGAGGTCGCCTGGCAGGCCCACTTCGTCAAAAACATGTTTATCCGTCCGGATGACGAAGGACTGGCTAATTTCGTGCCGGATTTCGTGGTGATGAACGGAGCTAAATGTACCAACCCGAACTGGCAGCAGCAGGGGCTGAATTCAGAAAACTTTATTGCGTTTAACCTGACCGAGAAGATACAGCTGATAGGCGGTACCTGGTACGGTGGCGAAATGAAGAAAGGACTGTTCGCCATCATGAACTATCTGCTGCCGCTGAAGGGGATTGCTTCCATGCACTGCTCGGCCAACGTCGGTGAAAAAGGTGATGTTGCGGTGTTCTTCGGCCTGTCGGGTACCGGAAAAACCACCCTCTCCACCGATCCGCTGCGCAGGCTGATTGGCGATGATGAGCACGGCTGGGATGATGATGGCGTATTTAACTTCGAAGGGGGCTGCTACGCGAAGACCATCAAACTCTCCGAGCAGGCTGAACCGGAGATCTATCACGCTATCCGCCGCGACGCGCTGCTGGAAAACGTCGTCGTGCGTGCTGACGGTTCGGTTGACTATGACGATGGCAGTAAGACGGAAAACACCCGCGTTTCTTATCCGATTTATCATATCGATAATATCGCTAAGCCCATTTCAAAAGCGGGCCATGCGAAAAAAGTGATATTCCTCACCGCTGATGCCTTTGGTGTGTTGCCGCCGGTATCACGTCTCACGGCCGATCAAACCCAGTACCACTTCCTTTCCGGCTTTACGGCTAAGCTGGCCGGCACCGAGCGCGGTATTACCGAGCCAACGCCAACCTTCTCTGCCTGCTTCGGTGCAGCCTTCCTGACGCTGCATCCCACCCAATATGCTGAGGTGCTGGTAAAAAGAATGGAAGCCGCCGGAGCGCAGGCGTGGCTGGTCAATACCGGCTGGAACGGCAGCGGTAAACGTATTTCGCTGAAGGATACTCGGGCGATTATCAATGCGATTCTGAGCGGTGAGATTGATAAAGCCGATACCGTCACGCTGCCCGTCTTTAATCTGGAAATCCCGCTGTCGCTGCCGGGCGTCGATGCCAGCCTGCTGGACCCTCGCCACTCGTGGGGCGGCGAAGCCAAGTGGGAAGCGAAGGCACGCGACCTGGCGCAGCGGTTTATCGATAACTTCGATAAATTTACCGACACTAAAGCCGGTGCAGCGCTGGTGAAAGCGGGACCGAAGCTGTAAAAAAGCAAAAAAATGGACCGCATGGCGGTCCATTTTCTACTCATCAGCTACGATGCTGTGGCAGGCCACCCGCACCGGGTGCAGGAAACTCAGGTAGGGGAAGCCAGGCACGAACCGACAAGCCCCCTTTTTCACTTTTACCAATCTCCAGTCCCCCCTGGTGGGCATCAATAATGCGCTGCACTATCGCCAAACCCAACCCGGTTCCGCTGGTACTGCGGGCACTGTCACCCCGTACGAAAGGCTGGAACAAATGCTGAAGCTGATCGGGTTCAATACCCGGACCATCGTCCTCAATCTGGAACCAGGCACGCTGGAGTTCCCGACCTGAACTGACTTTAATCCAGCCGTTACCATACCGCGCAGCGTTGACCACCAGGTTAGCTACCGCACGTTTGATCGCCAGCGGGTTGATATCGACCATCAGTTCGACCGGCATCACCGAGCTTTCAATCTCTCTTTCGTAGCCACTTTCTGCCGCAATGACTTCACCCAACACGCCGTTAAGATCGGCGTATTCAAACTGCATTTCCTGCCCGGTGCGCAGATAGTCGATAAACTGTTCGATAATCGCATTACACTCTTCGATATCTTTGTTGATCGACTCGGCCAGATAGCCATCCTGCTCCGACATCATCTCCGTTGCCAGACGAATACGCGTCAGCGGCGTGCGCAGGTCGTGGCTGACACCGGCCATCAGCAGCGTACGATCGTCAGCCAGCTGCTTGACCCCTGCGGCCATCTGATTAAATGCACGCGTGACCGAACGGACTTCAGAAGCACCGTATTCACGCAGCGGTGGCGGGATCACGCCTTTACCCACCTGCAGGGCGGCATGCTCCAGCTCGACGAGGGGTCGGTTTTGTATTCGTATAAACAGCCATGCGCCGCCTATCGCCAGTAACATGATCGCCAGCGTATAGCGGAACAGCGGAGAGAAGTCTCCCTGATGGATTTCGGTCAGCGGCACACGCACCCAAATATCCGGAGACAGCCAGGTTTTCAGCCAGACAACCGGGGAATTCTTGTTAACTTCAACGCGCACATCGGTCGGGCCGCCCAGCTGCTGCGCCATCTGCTGGCTAAGGAACTCGTAATGCTGCGCCCAGCGTAATCCGCTCTCTTCCGCCGCCGCATTGGTGTACAGCGAAATGCCCAGCTCGCGATAAATCTCACGACGGAACGCAGGCGGGACTTCCAGCTGCGTGCCATCCTCAAGCTGCAACCTGTCGGTCATCAGCATGCGCACTTCGTAAGCCAGCACCTTATTAAACTGCTGCAGGCTCGGCAAAATGGCAAAGTTCAGAACGACCAGATAGGTCGTTACCAGGCTGACGAACAGCAGGGTAACGATCAATAACAGGGTTCGGGCAAATGAACTGCGGGGTGAGAAGCGGATTCGCCTCATGCTTTACTGCCGTCCGGCACGAATACGTAACCCAGGCCCCAAACGGTCTGGATGTAACGCGGGTGCGCAGGATCTTCCTCCACCATACGGCGCAGGCGTGAAATCTGCACGTCGATAGAACGCTCCATCGCGCTGTACTCGCGGCCACGGGCCAGGTTCATCAGTTTGTCGCGTGAAAGCGGCTCACGTGGATGGCTAACCAGTGCCTTCAGCACCGCAAACTCACCGCTGGTCAGCGGCATGGGTTCATCTTCGCGGAACATTTCGCGGGTGCCGAGGTTCAGCTTAAACTTACCGAAGGCGATAACCGCTTCTTCCTGAGATGGCGCACCCGGCAGCTCGTTAGCCTGACGGCGTAACACTGCACGAATACGGGCCAGCAGCTCACGTGGGTTAAACGGTTTCGGAATATAGTCATCGGCACCGATTTCCAGGCCAACGATACGATCCACTTCTTCCCCTTTCGCCGTCACCATAATGATCGGCATCGGGTTGCTCTGACTGCGCAGACGGCGGCAGATAGATAATCCATCTTCACCAGGTAGCATCAGGTCCAGCACCATCAGGTGGAAGGATTCCCGGGTCAGCAAGCGATCCATCTGCTCGGCATTCGCCACGCTACGTACCTGGAAACCCTGCTCGGTTAAATAACGCTCCAGCAACGCACGCAAACGCATGTCGTCATCTACTACCAGAATTTTGTAGTTCTCTTGCATTTCGATACTCCCAAGGCGCTATTGCCTGAAGCTGATATTTTCAAAAAATAAGCCTGAATGTAACAGCCAATAATGGTTTATATTGTAGCTGAAATTGTTACAAAGCATATTAAACAGTAGGTTATCCTTAAAATTCTTCGTTAAACGCGCTACCGATCACGTACGTAAATAAAAAATTCTTAGCGCAAACAGCGGCTAAAGTGCTCATCCCTCAGAGGTTCGCTGTTTCGGATCATGCTACCGCAGGTTTACATTATCGGGCATTAAAGCTTGTCTTCTGCCTCGCTACTGTTACCATCAATAATGATTCTCATTAACATTCAATAATGTCACCGCAGCCCCTCCTCCGTGCTGACGCCAGGGCTGAATTTATTCTGATAATTGCCAATTAATTTCACAGTGGGAAAGAGTCAATGGCGGGTACTGCAAGGCGTTTTTTTCGTGTAAAACGGCATAACCCCGCCGCACTCAAGGAACTGAAAGCGCTGTCAATTCCCGAAAGCTGGGCGCGAATCATGCAGGTGGATCATCCGCGGGAAGGGGTCAATATTTGCTGCATGAACGGGCGACCCGATGCGCCATGGACTTTCCCGGTCGAAGGTGGCGCATCGTTTTCAATGAGTATTTTGCAAAAAGGCTGCATTGAAGCGGGTTTTGACAATGGTGAGCGGTTCCGTCTTGAAGGCGGCTACGTCAGCCTGACTGCCACCGGAGAGCATCTCTCCGGCTGGGATACTTTTACTGCCGAACAGGGATTTCGCCTGGTGAATATTCATCTGACGCCGGAGGCACTTTGCGGCCTGACCGGGCTGAACATGGATGATGTGCAAAGGTATATGAAATCCGCAATCGGCGTAATGCCGCATATCAATGCCAGTGTCGCGATGATGCCGATTTTTAGCAGTCTGCAAAGGCTGGCCGCCGAGATCGCCCAGTGTAGCTATCTGGACAGCAAAGCGAGAAACGTCTTTCTCTGCGCTAAAGTCTGCGAGGCGATTGCCGCGATGCTGGACACCTGTTCCCGTGAGCAAGGCAGTGCCTCAACCCTGAAGGCGGTTCCGTCCGATCGCCTTCGACTACTGCAGGCGCGCGCCATGCTGGAAGATCGTCATCATGAATCATGGAGCGTGCAGTCCCTGGCCCAGGCCGTTGGGCTGAATGAAAAACGACTGCAGGCAGGTTTTAACGCGCTTTACGGCAGCACTGTGCACGAATCTCTGACCCGAATCCGCCTTGACGTTGCGCTGGCAATGCTCTCTTCCGGTGCTAACGTGACGGATACTGCCCAGGCGGTGGGCTTTGCCAACGTCAGCCACTTCAGCAAAGTGTTTCGCAACACCTTTGGCATCTCCCCTAAGCGCTGGGTCCACGGCCACCGCGCCACGGAATAATCCCGATCTAATCCCGATTTCCTACAGAATAATCCCCACATTCCCGCATCGCGGGGTAAGCAACATGTAAAAATGTTGCCGGATTAGACAACTTTTGTCTGAAATGCGGTAGCAGCGATTTTCGCCTTCCCCTAGCATCCTGGCTTCGGCAAAAAATGTGCGAGTCAATTACGAAATAATTCTAATTATCACTATCACTCGTATTTTCATAACCATGCAAAAGGTTATTCCTCTTCTTAACAGGCTGATAAAGACATGACTCGGGATCGTAAAGAGGCCAAAGACGGCGGCACTCTCACCAAAATCACCTTTCTTACTCTGATTTCATTATCCGGCGGACAGGCGCTGGCACAGCAAACCACCGCAGATAGCTCAGCAGAATCGCCTGCAAAGCTTGCCACATCGGCACCTGCGGATACCCTGACCGTGACCGAAAGCACCCCGGCCCCCCTGCCGCCTAAAAGCGGGATAAACGCCGGAGCCAGCAGAAAAGATATTGAGCGCCGCAATGCCAGCCATCTAAGCGACATCGTGGACCAAATCTCCGGGACCTCGATGAACAGCCTGTATGCACGCCCCGATGTGTCGATCGGTATTCAGGGCGTTGCCGGTTTTGGTCGCGTTTCCCAGCAGTTGGAAGGGGTCTCACAGAACTTTACCGCTTTCACTAAAGACATCGGCCAGACCGGTTCGATTTATGTAGAGCCGTTATTCCTGCAGTCCATCGATGTCAGCCGTGGCGTCAACACGTCAACCAGTACTCTGGGCAGTCTTGGCGGCAGCGTGAACTTCCGCTATCTGGATATGGATGACGTGCTGCGCCCGGGTAAAAATCTGGGTGGTCTGGTACGGGGTTCCACCGGCTTCAGCCAGTACGGTAACGGGCAGGAACCCTCCGGAGCGGCTTTCCTCGCCGGGCGCGATGAAAACTGGGACGTACTGTTGGGGGTATCCCGCAGTAAAAACGACGCCTACCGCATCGGCAGCCATTTTAATCAGGGCGCAATGTTGAATGGCTTTCACGCTACCAACATGCAGTTCTCTGACGATCAAAACAATACCTATTATTCTGCAGAAAACTGCCGCTACGGTAGCATCAACGGTATTTCAGGCGGCTATCAGGACGGCCTGAGCAACTGCATGCTTACCCCGCAGCGCCTGCAATGGCTACAGCAGGCGGCCAAATCCGGCGCATTAAAAGGCACCGAGCGCAAAGCCGATTCACAGATGCTGAGACTGCGCCATTTCTTCAATGATGAGGCCACCCAAAGTCTGGAACTGTTCGCCTCCGCCAGCCATTCCCGCTATGAAAGCGATCAGCAGCCGAACGTGAAAGCGCTGAATGACGGTACGGAAGCGGAATGGGGCAGTAGCCCCTGGTCGGTAAAAAACGATCTCGACAGCCGGATGCTCAGCCTGAAGTATCAGGCGGCGTTCACCGATCTGTTCAATCCAAGCGTGCAGATTTATCACGAACAGCAGCGGCGTAAACAGGGGTGGCTGGGATCGGCAGGCTCTTACGCTTATAACCAGGACATGCACTACAACGTTGATAACAAGTCCAACGGCATCAAACTGGCCAACAGCAGCCATTTCAGCCTGCCGGTTGTCGGGGACTGGCGGCTGGATAGCGGCGTGGAATACCGCAGCGAAAAGAAAAAGGTCGACGCCTTCACCGAAGAGGATGCGTTACACAAGCAGTATCTGAGCTGGGGCTACGACTACCCGATCCCAAAGTGGGATAACGATTCCCGCACCACCACCAAAAGCCTTGCACTGGCACTAAGCACCGATGATAACGGCCCGCTACAAATCAGCGCAGGGGTGGGCTATCAGCGGGTGGATATGACGATCTACGACCCACACTATCGCAGCGGTAACACCAGCAAGGCTGGCACGATCGCCAGTTTCGGTACATTGATCGACGGTTATGTTGGGCAGGGTTATGACTACAATCAAGCCTACGATCTGGCTTTTCAGGATCTCAGTACCCAAACCAATGACCTGAAGATTGATCCAGAAGAAGGCACCACGCGCTGGGTCACCGATAATCAGAAACAGCATTACAACCTGAAATCCGGCAACCTCGCGGTGCAGTATACCCTTGCGGATACCGGGCTGACCCCTTACGCCTCATTGGGCTACAGTGAGCGCGCGCCCACCAGCAGTGAAATGTATGTTTCCGGAGTCTGGATGCGGCAGGCATTTCTGGTTAATCCCGACCTGAAACCGGAAAAAAACCTGTCGTTACAGCTGGGCGTCAATTATCACCGCCCTGCGCTGTTTATCGCTGCGGATGAGTTTACCGCCGGCGTGGGCTTCTATCGCAACAGGATCAAAAACTATATCGGCTACGGCCCGCTATGGATGCGTGATGATGTTATCGGGGAAAGTGGCGGCAGCACCGGCCAGAGCGTCGGTAACGTGAATAACCTCAACGCCGTGATCCGCCAGGGTTTTGAATTTAATCTGGCATATAAACAACCGCTGTTCTATATCCGCAGCAATTTGACGGTTCCACTTCGCCACGACAATAAGATGTGCAGCGCGAATTCGCCAAGCGGAAGTTACTATCATCAGAGCTATAACGAAGCGGGTGACACCATCTATACCCAGGGCGGCGACAACGGCGGGTCGCAGTGCTATTCCGGCTGGAACTGGATGGAAACCAGCCTGATCGAGCCAGTGCGGGGCAGTATCACCGCCGCAATCACCCCATATCACGGTAAGTTAGAGCTGGGAACCACCCTGCAATATCGCGGTAAACAGCGCGCTTCCTACTGGTATGTCAAAGATGCGCAGGCCGGTCCTTATGCGGAGCAAAATTCTCAGCTGCCGCTACCCGATGGCGACGGCTGGCTCACCGCCAACCTGTGGCCAAAAACCGTTAAGGTCGATCTGTTTGCCAACTACCAGGCCACGGAAGATTTGAAGCTGGGAGTATACCTGGCCAACCTGACCGACCAGATGGACGGCACCCCGACCAGCATGGGCTACAACTTCTACCCGGGCCGCACGTTAACGGCGAATATGGAGTATCGCTTCTGATCGCATGGCCGGGTGGATTCCCGGCCTGATTCTTTTTTGGGGAGATCCATCCCCCTGCTGCTTTCTCATCACCCTGTGGGTTGCATCCCCGCCTCATCTCATCACAAAATAGCGTTTTCTCTGGTTACGGCATGGGTTAACGATGAAAACCAAACTGATCACCCGCGGCGGCTACAACCTGCTGAAGCAGGAACTGGACTACCTGTGGCGTGAAGAACGCCCGGAAGTGACAAAAAAAGTCACCTGGGCTGCCAGCCTCGGCGACCGCAGCGAAAACGCCGACTACCAGTACAATAAAAAGCGCCTGCGTGAGATCGACCGCCGGGTGCGCTATCTGACCAAGTGCCTGGAGCAGCTGCGCATTGTCGACTACTCACCGCAGCAGGATGGCAAAGTGTTTTTCGGCGCGTGGGTTGAGGTGGAAAACGACGACGGCGACATCAAACGCTTTCGCATCGTCGGCTATGACGAAATCTTCGGGCGCAACGACTATATTTCTATCGACTCGCCGATGGCCCGTGCGCTGCTGAAAAAAGAGGTGGGCGATGCCGCCACCGTGCATACCCCGGTAGGTGACGCTCTCTGGTACGTGAACGATATCAGCTATATAGAAGAGTCCTAATTACGCGGCGATAACCGGTTGCATCACGATTACACCGCCTCAGGGTTGGCATTTTTCGCCTGCAATCCGTATAACTGTCCCCTATTTCTTAAGCCAAAAAAGTATCCCAATGATGAAAGATTCGCTGAGCCGCATTATTGCAGATGAACTCAAGGCCAGAGCAGAACAGGTAGAAGCCGCTGTTCGCCTGCTGGACGAAGGCAATACCGTTCCGTTTATTGCCCGCTATCGTAAGGAAGTGACCGGAGGGCTGGACGATACCCAGCTGCGTACGCTGGAGACGCGCCTCGGGTATCTGCGCGAACTGGAAGATCGCCGCCAGTCGATTCTGAAATCCATCGATGACCAGGGCAAGCTGAGCAACGAGCTTGCCGCCGCCATTAACGGCACGATGAGCAAAACCGAGCTGGAAGATCTCTACCTCCCCTATAAACCGAAGCGCCGCACCCGTGGGCAGATCGCCATTGAAGCCGGGCTGGAGCCATTGGCCGATACGCTGTGGCAGGACCCGTCGCAGGACCCAGAACAGCGGGCTGCGGGCTTTGTCGATGCGGATAAAGGCGTTGCAGATGTGAAAGCCGCCCTCGACGGCGCGCGCTATATTCTGATGGAACGTTTTGCCGAAGACGCGTCGCTGCTGGCGAAAGTGCGTGACTACCTGTGGAAAAACGCCCACCTGGTATCCCGCGTCATTGAAGGTAAAGAGGACGAAGGTGCCAAGTTCCGCGACTACTTCGACCATCATGAAGCGCTGGCCACCGTGCCTTCACACCGCGCGCTGGCGATGTTTCGCGGCCGCAACGAAGGTATTTTGCAGCTGTCGCTGAATGCCGATCCCCAGTTTGATGAGCCGCCGCGCGAAAGCCACGGCGAGCAGATCGTCACCGATCATCTCGGCCTGCGCCTCAACAACGCGCCTGCCGATGCATGGCGTAAAGCCGTGGTCAGCTGGACCTGGCGCATCAAAGTCCTGCTGCACCTGGAAACTGAGCTGATGGGCACGGTACGCGAGCGTGCGGAAGATGAAGCGATTAACGTCTTTGCCCGTAACCTGCACGACCTGCTGATGGCAGCACCGGCGGGCATGCGCGCCACCATGGGCCTTGACCCGGGCCTACGTACCGGGGTGAAAGTGGCCGTGGTTGACGCCACCGGCAAGCTGGTTGCTACTGATACCATTTACCCACACACCGGGCAAATCGCCAAAGCGGCTTCCGCCGTTGCCGCGCTGTGTGCGAAGCACCATGTGGAGCTGACCGCTATCGGTAACGGAACCGCCTCCCGCGAGACCGAGCGCTTCTACCTGGATGTACAAAAACAGTTCCCGCAGGTGCAGGGCCAGAAAGTGATCGTCAGCGAGGCCGGTGCATCCGTTTACTCGGCTTCCGAACTGGCAGCACAGGAATTCCCCGATCTGGATGTATCGATTCGCGGCGCGGTCTCCATTGCCCGCCGCCTGCAGGACCCGCTCTCTGAGCTGGTGAAAATCGACCCGAAATCCATCGGCGTCGGTCAGTACCAGCACGACGTCAGCCAGAGCCAGCTGGCGAAAAAGCTGGATGCCGTGGTGGAAGACTGTGTTAACGGCGTCGGCGTGGATCTCAACACCGCCTCAGTACCACTGCTGACCCGCGTGGCGGGACTGAGCAAAATGATTGCCCAGAACATTGTCAGCTGGCGCGATGAAAACGGCCGCTTCCAGAACCGCCAGCAGCTGCTGAAAGTCAGCCGTCTGGGGCCGAAAGCGTTTGAGCAATGCGCCGGCTTCCTGCGCATCAGCCAGGGGGATAACCCGCTGGACGCCTCTACCGTTCACCCGGAAGCCTATCCGGTCGTTGAACGAATTCTGGCGTCAACCGGACAGTCGCTGGGCGACCTGATGGGCAACCCCAGTGAGCTACGCAACCTGAAAGCGGTGGATTTCACCGATGAGCGTTTCGGCGTGCCTACGGTCAGCGACATCATCAAGGAGCTGGAAAAACCAGGCCGCGACCCGCGCCCTGAGTTTAAAACCGCCCAGTTTGCTGAAGGCGTGGACACCCTGAACGATCTGCTGCCGGGTATGGTACTGGAGGGTTCAGTGACCAACGTGACTAACTTTGGTGCCTTCGTTGATATCGGTGTTCATCAGGACGGACTGGTGCATATCTCCTCGCTGTCGGATAAGTTTGTCGACGACCCGCACAAAGTGGTGAAAGCCGGGGATATTGTCAAAGTGAAGGTCATGGAAGTGGATTTGCAGCGCAAACGCATCGCCCTGACCATGCGTCTTGACGAACAGCCGGGGGAAACCAACGCCCGTCGCGGCGGCGGCAACACTAACAGCAACACCAATAACCGGGACAACGCCCGCCCGGCGAAAAGCACTAAACGCCCTGCCGCACAGCCTGCGGGTAACAGCGCAATGGGCGATGCGCTGGCTGCCGCATTCGGTAAAAAACGCTAACAGCTCCACGGGCGGATCGGCCGATCCGCCCTCTTTGCTACGATCTGCTGTCACTTGCAGTGCCAACATTGCGCCATATCAATACCAGCGATAATCACTCTCATTAAAATTTGCATCGGTTGATTATCACTCATTTTTATCCATGTGGCGGGCACAGGCATGCAACTGATACCAAAACAGCGTTATCGCATTCTTCGTTTTTCTCCCGAAGTCAGCCCGGTATTTCGACAGAAACTGATGTCCCTGGGCTTGCTACCCGGTTCCACATTTCAGCTGGTTCGCATCGCGCCACTCGGCGATCCATTACAAATCAAAACATCGCGAATCAGCCTGATGCTACGTAAGAAAGATCTCGCCCTGCTTCAGCTCGAAAGCCTGGCCGCCGCCGGGGCAGAAATATGAAATCCTGTACTATCGCACTCACCGGTAACCCAAATGTGGGTAAAACCACCCTTTTTAATCAGTTGACCGGATCGCGGCAGCGGGTCGGTAACTGGGCGGGCGTCACCGTTGAGCGCAAGGAGGGGTTGTTCAGCACCCCACAGAATCAGGTGCGGCTGGTGGATCTTCCCGGTACCTATTCACTGACGACGCTGTCCACACAGGCGTCGCTGGACGAGCAAATTGCCTGCCATTACCTGCTTGGCGGAGAAGCAGACCTGGTGATTAATGTGGTGGATGCCAGCAATCTGGCGCGCAATCTGTATCTCACCACCCAGCTGCTGGAAATGGGGCAGCCCTGCATCGTTGCGCTGAATATGCTGGATATCGCCGATCGTCAACAGATCAATATTGATAGCAACGCGCTCTCGCTGGCGCTGGGTTGCCCGGTCGTACCGCTGATCTCTACCCGAGGTCAGGGTATTGATGCACTTAAACAGGCTATCGATCGTCACGATCGCAGCGCACCCAATCCAATCGTCGACTATCCACAGGCGCTACAGGACGCGATCGCTAAGCTTGCGGATGCTCAGCCCGAAGCAATACCGAAAAAACAACAACGTTGGCTGGCGCTGCAAATGCTGGAGGGTGATATCTGGAGCCGGCAGCAGGCAGGAGAAGCGACCGCACTGCTGGCGGATCTTCTCCTTAAGATCGATGACGATGCCGCACAGTCTATCGCCAGCAGCCGTTACCAGAGAATCGATGAACTCTGCATGGGTGCGATGGTTCACGGTACCACCGGCATCAGTTTTTCGCAGCGGCTCGACCAGCTGGTAATGAACCGCTGGCTGGGGCTGCCGATATTTTTCCTGGTGATGTATCTGATGTTCTTTCTGGCGATCAACCTGGGCGGCGCGCTACAGCCGCTGTTCGATCTCGGTTCCGCCGCTATTTTTATTCAGGGTACTCAGTGGCTGGGGATCACTCTGCATTTTCCGGACTGGCTGACGCTTTTCCTGGCTCAGGGAGTTGGCGGCGGGATCAATACGGTGATGCCGCTGGTGCCGCAGATCGGCATGATGTTTCTGTTCCTGTCGCTGCTGGAAGACTCCGGCTATATGGCGCGCGCCGCCTTCGTCATGGATCGCCTGATGCAGGCGCTGGGGCTACCCGGTAAATCCTTTGTGCCGTTGATTGTCGGCTTTGGTTGTAACGTTCCTTCCGTAATGGGAGCCCGCACGCTCGATGCACCGCGCGAACGCTTAATGACCGTCCTGATGGCGCCGTTTATCTCCTGCGGTGCGCGTCTGGCGATTTTCGCCGTTTTTGCGGCGGCTTTCTTTGGTCAACACGGTGCACTGATTGTCTTCAGCCTTTATGTGTTGGGTATTGTGGTTGCTATCCTGACCGGGCTGGTGCTGAAACATACGCTGATGCGCGGTACCGCCAGCCCGTTTGTCATGGAACTACCGGTCTGGCACATTCCGCATCTGAAAAGTCTGCTTTTGCAAAGCTGGCAGCGTCTGCGCGGATTTGTACTGCGCGCTGGCAAAGTGATCGTGCTGGTCAGCATGCTGATTGGTGCGCTGAATAGTTTTTCGTTAAGCGGAAAACCCGTCAGCGATTTGAATCAGTCCGCCCTTGCCAGCGTCAGCCGCGCGCTGACACCGCTGCTTGCCCCTATCGGCGTGACGGACGATAACTGGCAGGCGACCGTCGGCCTGTTAACCGGTGCCATGGCAAAAGAAGTCGTGGTCGGTACACTGAATACGCTGTATACCGCAGAAGCCATCCAACAGCAGCCTTTTGATGCGGAGCAGTTCAGCCTGATCGATCAGCTGCGAGAGGCCGTTGACGAAACCTGGCAGGGCATCAAAGACACATTCAGTCTCAGCGTGCTTTCTAACCCGATAGAAGCCAGCAAAGGTGACGCTGAAATGGCCGGCGGCGCGATGGGGACCATGCACAGTAAATTCGTTAGCGATGCTGCGGCTTACAGCTATCTGATTTTTGTTCTGCTGTACGTTCCCTGCGTATCGGTGATGGGGGCAATCGCTCGTGAAAGCAGCTACCGCTGGATGCTGTTTTCCATTTTCTGGGGCTTAGATCTCGCCTGGTCGCTGGCCGCGATGTTTTATCAGCTAGCCAGCTTCCAGCAGCACCCGGGGAGCAGCAGCCTGATTATCGCTATCGTCGTGCTGGTCAATATTGTGGTGCTGGCGCTGCTGCGCAGGATCAAGCTTAAACCGACGCTAATCCCGGTTAAAAATATGACTCATGCCTGCAAAGGCTGCGAGCAAAGTAAAAACTGCCACTAATATTCTGCGGCGGGAAGGACAGAAGAAGTTGCGAATCTGATACCAGAGTCTACAGTGAAAAATAACGCCTGAACTCTTCGCCTGCGGTGGTCCGTTCACGACACATGGATATCATCAGTAGCTTAATCGATCGCATCTATGACGCTTCATTTCCCCCCGCCGCGCTGCATCGGCTGCGCGCGCAAATTGACGATGCGCGCGAGCGTATACGCTATCAGCGCAAGCCGCACTGGGATGAAAAAGATGTGGTACTGATAACCTATGCCGACCAGTTCCGCGAGGACGGCACCGCCACATTAACCACCTTTACCCGCTTCTATCAGCAGTATCTGCAAACAACGTTTAACCTGGTTCATCTGCTGCCCTTTTTCCCGTGGTCCTCGGACGATGGCTTTTCCGTTATTGATTACCACCACATCGATCGGCACTGCGGAGGCTGGCAGGATATTGCCCGGCTCCACCAGCATACCCGGCTGATGTTCGATTTTGTCTGTAATCATATTTCGGCAGAAAGCCGCTGGTTCAAAGGCTATCTGGCACAGGACCCGCGCTGGGATGATTTCTTTATCAGCATACCGCCTGCTACCGATCTGAGTGCGGTTACCCGTCCGCGCACCTCCCCGCTGCTAACGCCGTTCACTCTGGCCGATGGCGAAACGCGCTTTATCTGGAC
This sequence comes from Erwinia sp. S43, assembly GCF_016624745.1. Classification (NCBI taxonomy): domain Bacteria; kingdom Pseudomonadati; phylum Pseudomonadota; class Gammaproteobacteria; order Enterobacterales; family Erwiniaceae; genus Erwinia; species Erwinia sp. S43. Next base: position 90,557 of record NZ_JACVTX010000010.1, read on the forward strand.
AACCTTTAGCGCTGACCAGATTGACCTCAATTTTGCCAACCCGGAAGTGCTGATAGACATGATGGCGGTGCTGCTGGACTATCTGCAAAAAGGGGCAGACTACGTGCGGCTGGATGCGGTTGGCTATATGTGGAAAACTCCCGGCACCTCCTGCATTCATCTGGAGAAAACTCATCAGCTGGTTAAACTGATGCGCGCCGTTGCCGATGAGGTCGCGCCGGGGACGGTGATCCTGACGGAAACCAACGTGCCGCACAAAGATAACATTAGCTACTTTGGCAGCGGCACGGATGAAGCGCAGATGGTTTACCAGTTCTCGCTGCCGCCGCTGGTACTGCACGCCATCCATTACGGGTCGTCACGCGCCCTGAAGCAGTGGGCCGCATCGCTCGACGCCAACAGCGGTAGCACCACCTTTTTTAACTTCCTTGCCTCCCACGACGGCATCGGTCTGAACCCGCTGCGCGGCATTCTGCCGGAAACCGAGATCGTCTCACTGGTGCGCGATCTGGCAAACGAAGGCGCGCTGATCTCCTATAAAAACAATCCCGACGGCACCACCAGCCCGTACGAAATTAACGTCACCTATATGGATGCGTTAAATAAAAAGGATGATGACGACGACACCCGCCTGCGGCGCTTTATGCTGGCGCACGCGCTGCTGCTGGCGTTTCCCGGCGTACCGGCGGTCTATGTGCAAAGTCTGCTTGGCTCGCGCAACGATGTTGAAGGGGTAAGGCGTGCCGGCTACAACCGGGCCATCAACCGAGAGAAGTATTCACTGGGTGATATCGAACAGGCCCTAGCCGATCCCGCCACGCTGCGGCATCGGGTGTTTAATGCGATGCGTGAACTGATTCAGGTTCGCCAGCGGCAGCCTGCTTTCCATCCCGATAATCCACTAAAAATTCTGGAAAGCGAAAACACGCTGCTGGTGATGCAACGCGAAGCACCGGGCAGCGGAGATACCCTGCTATGCATCTACAATTTGAGTGAGAAGGCGATGAGCTACGCGCTACCGGATGACAGATCCTATCGCAACGTGATTAACGGAAAACAGATGAACAAAGCGGGGCCACTCAGTCTGGCCCCGTGTGACTATTACTGGCTGCAGGCGGAATAAAGCGCCATGCAACGGGGCTTATTTATAAACTTCAGCTTCTGCCAGCGTACGGCCACGCTCTTCAGCGGCGATAATCACGTAGTAACGGCCGCCTAATTTATCCGCCTTGGCAGACAGATCCGCTTTAGCATCCATTGGCGCATTGGTGCCGGTAGTGGTAATCACACCAATTTTATCCAGATTCATCTCCTGAACCTGCTGGCGGCTGATTTCTTCGGCGGCTGAAGCATTAAATGCTAACGTTGCTGTGAATAATAATGCAGTAACAGAAATAATTTTTTTCATGATTTGTCCTCTCCTTAGGCTAGATCCGAATAACTTCGGCAGCGTAAAGACTCTCACGCCGCCGACTTCATTATTAACCGGATCTGACAGACAAACCAACCGGGTAACCTACGAAATTTTGGGCAAAAAGTGGCATTTCCCTGCCCATCATTCGCTTGTTTTTTTACACTCACCATTATTGGCCATCTGAGAGCAAAAAATGGGTTATCAAAAAGTTAAATCACATGATGAATGTTTATATTATTTCGTAAAATCAATAACATATTGGCTAAACTCTTCCGGGTGAGAAATAAACGGCGCATGTGCGGCTTTTTCCATGATAACGCTGGGACTGGCTGGCCATAGCGTATCCAGCAGCGGGGCAACCTTACGCGGCACCAGGCCATCGAGTTTACCGTACAAACGCAGCAGCGGAAGATTCAGTGAAATCAGATCCGTTCTTAAATCAACATCCCTGAGTATTTCCAGCCCGGCATTCAACACCTCAACTGACGGCATCGGATGATCCAGTACTACACTTTTCAGCGCACGGGCGTCCTGACGTGCGCTCTCAGTGCCGAGGGTTTGCAGGGCAAGGAAGCGTTCAACCGTTCGCTGGAAATCTTCACTGAGCTGCTGCTGAAAGCCGCTCAGCGTTTCAGGTCGGATACCCGGCCAATCCTCTGCTGCGCTGAAACGTGGTGAAGACGCTACCGTAATCAGGGCTTCAACCCGCTCGGGATGCAGGAGCGCAAGTCTGCTGGCAACCAGTCCGCCCAGCGACCAGCCAAGCCATACCGCCTTCTCGGGTGCTTGCGGCAGTATCGATGCCACCATTTCATCCAGCGACATCGCCGGAAAGCCCTGGCTGCGGCCATATCCCGGCAGATCCACCAGGTGCAGACAAAAATGCGCGCTGAGTCGATCGCTGATGCAATGCCACACGCTGGCATTCAGCCCCCATCCGTGCAGCAGCACAAGATGACGATCGCCCTGGCCAATAGTCTGCCAGTAAAGCTGCTTCATAGGTTATGGTCCTGTGTTTAACGTCGATGAGGTGATCATGCTACCAATGCCAGCCGCCTGTTGGCTATGCCAGATGCCGCTGAATCTGGCACACCACGGCGTGTGCAGCGTCTGCCTGCGTACGTTACTGCGGCAATACCCCAGCTGCCCGCGCTGTGGTTTAGCCAGCGGCCATTCATCACGCCCCTGCGGGCGCTGCCTGCTGCGCCCGCCAATCTGGCAGCATCTGCTGGCCGTCACGCCGTGGCAGCCGCCGTTAAAGATCTTAGTGAACCGGCTAAAATTTTATCGTGCCACCGCACAGGCGGTGATGCTGGCGCGGCTGATTTTGTTAAGGTGGTTAGATGCACGCCGCAATAACGGGCTGTTACGCCCTGATTTATTACTGTGTGTGCCGTTGCATTCCCGCAGAGCGTGGCATCGCGGCTATAATCAGTTAGATGATATGGCGCAGTGCCTGGCCCACTGGACGCGCTGCCGCTACGACCGCCAGGGCCTGATGCGCATCCGCAAAGGGAAAATCCAGCATCGACTCAATGCGCTGGCCCGCCGCCGCAACCTGCGCGGTGCTTTTCGGGTCATGGCGGAGGTCAGCGGGCGTCATATTGCCCTGCTGGATGATGTCGTGACTACCGGCAGCACGGTTGCCGAAATCAGCCGTATACTACTGGCCGCCGGTGCCGCCAGTGTACAGATATGGTGCCTGTGCCGAACCTTGTAGCGGGTCGGAGATGGGCGTATTATAACCAATGAATTTTGTTAACTATTGAGCAATCGCCATGATCGTTATTACTGACTCTGCACAAGAGCACTTTGCAAAACTGCTGTCAAAGCAGGAAGATGGCACCCAGATTCGCGTATTCGTTATTAACCCGGGTACGCCCACCGCCGAGTGCGGCGTCTCCTACTGCCCGCCCGATGCAGTAGAAGCAACCGACACTGAACTGAAGTTCGACAAGCTGTCGGCATTCGTTGATGAACTCAGCGCACCGTACCTGGAAGATGCTGAAATTGACTTCGTCACCGATAATCTCGGCTCACAGCTGACACTGAAAGCGCCTAACGCCAAAATGCGTAAAGTGAACGATGATGCCCCTCTGGTTGAGCGCGTCGAGTATCTGCTCCAGGCGCAAATCAACCCGCAGCTGGCAAGCCACGGCGGTAAAGTTTCGCTGATGGAAATCACCGACGAAGGCTTCGCCATTCTGCAGTTCGGTGGCGGCTGTAACGGCTGTTCAATGGTTGATGTCACCCTGAAAGAAGGGATTGAAAAAGAGATGCTGCAGGCCTTCCCTGAACTCAAAGGCGTGCGCGATCTGACCGAGCACCAGCGCGGCGAACACTCGTTCTACTGATCGCAGCCGGTTATTCTCTCTTCCCGGGCGGCCTTATGGCCGCCTTTTTCATTTACACCCTCGCTATTTCGCTCACTTTTGCATCTTAAAAAAGTTCGTTATACAGAAAGAGCTTAACGCAGGTTTAGCTATGGATCTTTCAGCTTACACGTGTACACTGAAATTTCCTTTCGTAACCCGGGTGAAAGCATTATCTATGAATAATATAAGAGTGGTTATTACCGGCATGGGGCTAACTGGCCCTCTGGGAAACGGCGTGAACGGCAGCTGGCAGCGTCTGGTTGCAGGTAAGTCAGGTGTTTCTGCACTGCCAGCAGATGCCTACGGCGACACTGCCATACGCGTGGGTGGACAGGTTCCCGATGTGAATCAGGACCCTGAGTATGGCTTAGATCTTGATGCTTTAATCCCGCAGAAAGAACAGCGAAAATCCGATCGTTTTATTCATCTGGCGCTGGCTGCGGCCGAAGAAGCGATAAACCAGGCTAACCTGCGTAACCTTAGCGAAGCGGCACGGGTGCGGGTTGCCACCATTATTGCCACCGGTATCGGCGGTTTCCACGCTATCAGCAGCGCGGTAAAAACCGTGGCGGAAAAAGGCAGCCGTCGCCTCTCTCCCTTCACGATTCCTTCGTTTATTGCCAACCTTGCCGCGTCACAGGTAGCGATAAAATATGGCTTTAAAGGCATGCTGGGCACGCCGGTTTCCGCCTGCGCCGCCAGCATTCAGAGCATAGGCGATGGCCTGCGTGCCATTCGCTGCGGCGAAGCCGATATCGCCGTGGTCGGCGGCAGTGAGTCCTGCATCAATCCGGTTTCGCTGGGCGGTTTCCAGGCCGCGCGCGCACTTTCTACCGCCTGGAACGAACATCCGGAACGGGCATCAAGGCCGTTTGATGCCGGGCGGGACGGTTTCGTGATGGGTGAAGGGGCAGGCATGCTGGTGCTGGAAGAGCTGGAGCACGCTCGCCAGCGTGGCGCAACCATCCTCGGCGAGGTCGTTGGCTATGGCACTACCTCAGACGCTTATCATATTACTTCCGGGCCGGAAGATGGCGAAGGCGCAGTCAGATCGATGCAAATTGCTCTCGCACAGGCGAAAATGACGGGCAGTGATATCGACTATGTTAACGCCCACTCCACCTCAACGCCGGTGGGCGATCTGGCGGAAATTAACGCCCTGCTGAAAGTGTTGGGAGAAGGGGCGAAAACCGCGATTTCTTCCACCAAGTCGGCAACCGGTCACCTGCTGGGTGCCGCCGGAGCGGTAGGGTCGATCTTCTCTCTGATGGCAATACGTCAGCAGATAGCGCCACCGTCGCTGAATATTGATCGACTGGATGACGCGGCGAAAGGATTAGACGTGGTGCAGAATACCGCCCGTCCGATGGCGATCCACACCGCGCTGGTGAATGGATTCGGCTTCGGCGGGGTGAATGCTTCGGTAATTTTTAAAGCTTTCAAAGAGTAACCTGCGGCCGCCTCCGTCACGCTAAGTGGCGGAGGCGGCAGTTCAGGCGGTTTTTCCTGCCTTACGGCGTCGATCGAGGTCACTAATCAACCGGTTAATCCCCTCATCAGCAAACATGTCCTCTATGCTGAGGCTGAGTTTTCTCCGCCAGTTGGGGTACTGATCGGTGGTGCCGGGTACGTTGACCGGCTTCGCCATATCCAGCCAGTCCTCGGGTTGCAGTCCCAGCAGCGCGCTGTTGCTGTCGGCAATGTAACGCTGCATCCCGCGATTCAGGGTGGCATCCATTTCACGTTTTTCCGCCCGCTTCGCGTAGCGTTTTGGCACGCAGCCGAAGCGATGTAATGCATCCAGCAGCGCCTGCTTCTGCTTTGCGCGATCGGCAAACAGCCCGCTTAGCACCACTTTATCCGGATACAGGCCCAGCGTTTCCCCCAGGGTTAAATCTCCCACGTTCCAGAACCCACGCAGCGTCGGCAGATCGTGTGTGGTGGCGCTGGCCATCGACTGTCGTGGCCAGTCGGCCGGAGCCCGCCAGGTGTCTTTGTCCTGCTGTTCGAAGTACAGCACCTTCCATGAGTAGATCCCGCTGTCACGCAGCTTACCGACGATTTCAGCAGGAACGGTGCCCAGATCCTCACCGATCACCATGCACTGATGACGCTCGCTTTCCAGCGCGAGGATCGCCATCAGATCGTCAACCGGATAGTAAACGTACGCGCCAAAATTGGCGGTTTCACCATAGGGTATCCACCACAGGCGCAGCAGCGACATCACATGATCGATACGCAGCGCGCCGCAGCTGGCCATATTGGCCCGCAGGAGATCGATAAAGGGTTGATAACCGCGGGCCGCCATCACATGCGGGTCCATCGGCGGCAGCCCCCAGTTTTGCCCCAGCGGCCCGAGAATATCCGGCGGAGCGCCTACCGATGCCTTCAGACAATACAGCTCGCGATCGCACCAGGTTTCCGAACCGCCCTCGGCGACTCCAACGGCGAGGTCACGATAAAGGCCAATCGGCATGCCCTGCTGCTGGCTAAACTGCCAGCATTCATCAAACTGGCGATGCGCCTGCCACTGCAACCACAGCCAGAAGCGCACCTCATCCTCGTGGCGCTGGCAGAATTGCTGCACCGCATCGCTGTCGCCATGCTGCCAGGCTTCCGGCCACACTGGCCAGCCCCAGCGGCTGGCATCCTCTTGCAGCATATAAGCGTGGATAGCATCGTAAGCGGCCTGGTTAAACAGGCTTTCCCCGCCGCAGGTAATAAACTGCTCAAACTCAAGGCGCGTCCGGTCCTCGGGCAGCCGGCTGCTGAAGTGCTGCCACGCATAGCGCAGGCCCTGAATTTTTAGCGCACCCACCGGGCCATAATCCACCCAGTCGGCTTCACGTACCGCCGCCAGCGTGGCCTGAGTTTCGCTCTGCTGCCACCAGCGCTGTGCTTCCTCGCTCTGCTGGAAATCAACTATCGCTGCAACGTCGATATACATCACGTTCAGCCAGCGACGGGACGACGGGCTGTACGGACTGGCATTCTCCGGCGCGGCCGGATAGAGGGCGTGAACGGGGTTCAGCCCGATAAACGCGCCGCCTCGCTGGGCCACTTCGCCGACCATCCGCTTCAGATCGCCAAAGTCGCCCATCCCCCAGTTATGGGCGGAACGCAGAGTATAAAGCTGGACGCAGGACCCCCACAGCTTCTCGCCCTGCTTCAGGGCGGCAGGCTCATAGCAGCGCTTCGGCGCGATAATCACCCGGCACAGCCACTGCTTTTTCCCCTGGCTAAGTAGCAGCTGATGGTAGCCGTTCGGCAGGCGTGACGGCAGCGTCAGCGTTTCTCCCGCCGCAACTCGCCCGTGAAACTCTTTGCCCTTTTCCGTATGAAAATGCCACTGGTACTCACCGCTGCCGCCGATGCTGAGCCGCTGCTCGCGCTTGCTGAGCAGCACTTTGCACGGCGGCAGCGGCACACGATCGGCTTTTGGCACCTCGTGCATCGCCGCCAGCAGCTTTTGCCGCGTCGCCAGCGGAATCACCTCCGGCTCGCCTTTGGCGTTGATGTATTCCGCCGCGATACCTGCGGCAGCGGCGGCCTGCTCAAATTGCTGATGATCCATAGGCCGTCCTTAGCGTTTTGCCTGCCAGATGCGCTGCTGATAATCGCGGATTGAACGATCGGAGCTGAACATTCCGGTACGCGCGGTGTTGAGAACGGCCGCGCGGCTCCAGGCTTCCTGGTCGCGATACAGTGCTTCCACCCGCAGCTGCGCCTCGCAGTAGCTGGCAAAGTCCGCCAGCACCAGCCACGGATCGCCGCCTTTCGTCAGGCTGTGCAGCATCATATCGAAGGCGTGTTTATCGCCGCCGCTAAAGAAGCCGTTCTCCAGCTCTTTCAGCAGGCTGTCCAGGTGCTTATCTTTTTTACGCAGCTTCAGCGGATCGTAGCCTCCGGCCTTCAGCGCCTTCACATCGTCCACGCGGTTACCAAAGATAAAGATGTTCTCTTCGCCGACCTGCTCGGCAATTTCAACGTTAGCGCCGTCCATCGTGCCGACGGTCAGCGCACCGTTCAGCGCCAGCTTCATATTGCCGGTACCGGAAGCCTCATAGCCCGCCGTGGAGATCTGCTCGGAAAGATCCGCCGCCGGGATCATCAGCTCCGCCGCCGTAATGCGGTAGTCGGGAATAAACACCACTTTCAGCTTATCGCCGATTAGCGGATCGTTATTGATCTTCTCCGCTACCTTATTGATGGCAAAGATAATATTTTTTGCCAGATAGTAGCCCGGCGCGGCTTTGGCACCGAACAGGAAGACCCTCGGCACCCAGTCCTGCTTCGGATTGTCGCGCAGGCGCTTATAGCAGGAGAGGATATGCATCAGCCCCAGATGCTGGCGCTTGTATTCGTGCAGGCGTTTGATCTGTACATCAAACAGTGCGTCCGGACTGACCACAATGCCGGTGCGCTGCTTAATGTATTCCGCCAGACGCACTTTATTATCGTGCTTGATCTGCCGGTAGCGCTGGCGGAAGGCCTTATCATCGGCGTACTTCTCCAGTCCGCGCAGGGCATCCAGATTATTGGCCCACTCTTCCTTCAGCGTCTCATCGATCAGCGCAGAGAGCGCCGGGTTACACTGCTTCAGCCAGCGGCGCGGCGTAATGCCGTTGGTGACGTTATGGAATTTCTCCGGCCACAGCTGGTGATATTCAGGGAACAGATCCTTCACCACCAGATCGGAGTGCAGCGCCGCTACGCCGTTAACGGCAAAGCCGCTGACCACGCACAGGTTCGCCATCCGCACCTGCTTGTCATGAACGACAGCCAGCTTCGCCCAGACTTTTTCATCCCCTGGCCACTGCTTCTCAACCTGCTTTTTAAAGCGGCGATCGATCTCTTTGATCAGCGTAAAGTGGCGCGGCAGCAGGCTGCGAACCAGACGCTCGTCCCAGCGCTCCAGCGCCTCAGGCATCAGAGTGTGGTTGGTGTAGGCAAAGGTTTTGCTGACGATCGCCCAGGCGTCATCCCAGCCAAGCTGATGTTCATCAATCAGCACCCGCAGCATTTCCGGGATAGCGATGGTTGGATGGGTATCGTTGAGCTGGATCACTTCGTAGTCCGGCAGCTCGTGCAGCTTGCGGCCGGCCAGATGATGGCGACGCAGAATGTCCGCTACCGAACAGGCGCACTGGAAGTACTGCTGCATCAGGCGCAGGCGCTTGCCTTCCTGATGGTTATCATTCGGATAAAGTACCTTGGTCAGCTTCGCGGCATCAATGCCCTGCTGTTCCGCCTTGAGGAATTTGCCGTCGTTAAACAGGGTCAGATCGAACGGATGGGCATGCGTCGCCTGCCACAGGCGCAGCGGCTGGACCACGCCGTTGCGATAGCCGGTGACCGGCAGATCCCACGCCTCGCCGCGCAGGGTAAAAGCGGGCTGCCAGCTAAAGCCGCCGGAACCGTTTTTCACCACCTTACCGCCAATGCCGACATTCACATCCAGCGCCGCGTTGTGGCGGAACCACGGATAGCTCTCACGATGCCAGTCGTCCGGGGCCTCTTTCTGCTGACCGTCGGCAAACGACTGCCGGAACAGGCCGTACTGATAGTTAAGGCCGTAGCCGGTTGCCGACTGCCCCACTGTAGCCATTGAGTCAAGATAACAGGCCGCCAGGCGTCCAAGGCCGCCGTTGCCCAGCGCCGGATCGACCTCCTCTTCCAGCAGTTCGCTCAGGTCGCGCTGGTGTTCCGCCAGAGCGGCTTTTACCTCGTCATACCAGCCGAGATTCAGCAAGTTGTTACCGGTCAGTCGTCCAATCAGAAATTCCATCGAGATATAGTTAACGTGCCGCTGCTTTTTATCCACTTTTTCCACCGGCTGCGCCGCCAGCAGCTCGGCCAGTGCACCGCTAATCGCCTGCCACCACTGGTGAGAATTCATCTCAGCGGCGGAGGAATAGCCCAGATGCTGCCACTGACGCGTCAGAGCCGCGTCAAAACGTGCTTTATTGAATTGCTGTTGCGACATAACTTCCCTCACAAAATGGTTTCAAATTGACCAACTGCCGTCATGACCCGAAATACTGTGGTAGACCAATGCGCACATGCTAACGACGCCGGATGACAGAGCATCATCCCCGGGCAATTTTTACCAGGGAGGAGCCGTGGGGCGTAGGTGAAAATGTGATCGCCAGCACCTTACAGTTAAGACGCCAATGCGAAAAAAAGCTCATCGCATAATGCGATGAGCAAATAAATAACAAGAATGACAATGAGAGGGTATAGCTCGCCGGACCCGCGGCCCGGATGAAACGCACAATCAATCGGCAGAGCGCACTGCATGGCTAAAAAAAGGTGAGGGAGGTGTGTGTTAAAAGTAATGCGATGTAATTAAGTATGAGTCAATTCATTAAACGCGCCAGTGTCGCACGATGTAAAAAATCATAAGGAAATGTGATGCAGTGCAACTTACAGAACCTCCATTTACGCTGCGTCTTGCAATACACGTTATCCTGGTCAAAGGTACTTTAATTACACGCTGCGAAATAATTCATTTTATTTCTTCTTTCGCCATCACACAGTGAAGTGTTCGCCATGCTGATACCCTCAAAACTAAGCAGACCGCTAAGGTTAGAGAATACGCTGGTACGCGATCGCCTGATCGCCAGGCTGGCCAACAGCCATCTGTACCGCCTGGTGCTGGTCACCAGCCCGGCAGGCTACGGTAAAACCACACTGATGGCCCAGTGGGCAGCGGGGAAAAATAACCTGGGCTGGTATTCTCTCGATGAGAGCGATAACTATCCCGAACGCTTCGCCAACTATTTTATGGCGGCGGTGCAGCAGGCGACCGGCGGGCACTGCGTACGCAGTGAAGCCCTGGCGCAGAAACGTCAGTATGCTTCACTTAATGCGCTATTCTCGCAGCTGTTTATTGAGCTTGCCGAATGGCAGACGCCGCTGACCATCGTGATTGATGATTACCACCAGCTGAACAATGACGTAATTCATCAGGCGATGCGCTTTTTCCTGCGCCATCAGCCGGAAAACCTGACGCTGGTGATCCTCTCCCGTAACCTGCCGTCGTTGGGCATTGCCAATCTGCGCGTGCGCGAGCAGCTGCTGGAAATTAACAGCCAGTCGCTGGCCTTCACCCATGAAGAAACCCGCGCCTTTTTCGCCGGGCGCCTGCTGCAGCCCATCGCCGAACAGGAATCGCAGCGGCTGTGTGATGAAGTCGCCGGATGGGCCACCGCACTGCAGCTGATCGCCCTCTCCGCCCGCCAGTCCAATACGCCAACCCATCAGTCCGCCCAGCGTCTGGCCGGGATTAACGCCAGTCACCTGGCAGATTATCTGGTGGATGAGGTGCTGGACTGCGTCGACGACGCCACGCGAAACTTCCTGCTGCGCAGTTCGGTGCTGCGCTCGATGAACGACGGGCTGATTGCCCGCCTGACCAGCGAAGAGTGCGGCCAGCGACGGCTGGAGGAGACCGAACGCCAGGGGCTGTTTATTCAGCGCATGGATGAACGCGGCGAGTGGTTTAACTTCCACCCGCTGTTTGCTTCATTCCTGCGGCAGCGCTGTCAGTGGGAGCTGGGCAGCGAACTCCATGCGATCCACCGTGCTGCCGCCGAAGGCTGGATGGCGCAGGGTTACGCCGGTGAGGCGATCCATCACGCGCTGGAAGCGGAAGATATTCCGCTGCTGCGCGATATCCTGCTGCGCCACGCGTGGACCCTGTTTAACCACAGCGAACTGACGCTGCTGGAAAAAGGTTTACATGCACTGCCCTGGAAACAGCTGGTCGAGAATCCCCGGCTGATCCTGCTACAGGCGTGGCTGGCGCAGAGTCAGCACCGTTATAACGAAGTCGATCGCCTGCTGGCGCGTGCCGAACAGGAAATGGCGCTGGAGCAGGTAGTGGTCGACGATCTGCTCAGCGCCGAGTTTAACGCCCTGCGCGCTCAGGTGGCGATCAACGCCGGTCGCCCGGACGAAGCCGACCGGCTTGCGCTGCTGGCGCTGGACACCCTGCCGCTGAGCTGCGCTTTCAGCCGTATCGTTGCCACCTCGGTGCGCGGCGAAGTGCTGCACTGCCGCGGTGAGCTGGCTATGGCGCTGATGATGATGCAGCAGACCGCGCAGATGGCACGGCAGGAGAACGTCTGCCACTACGCGCTGTGGGCGCTGCTGCAGCAAAGCGAGATTCTGATTGCCCAGGGCTATCTGCAAACGGCCTGGGATACGCAGGAGCAGGCTTTCCGCCTGATTGCGGAAGAAGGGCTGGAACAGCTGCCGATGCATGAATTCCTGCTGCGCCTGCGTGCGCAACTTTTGCTCTCGTGGGCACATCTGGACGATGCGGAGAAAGCCGCCCGCGCCGGGCTGAAGGTGCTGGAGAACTTCCATCCGCAGCAGCAGCTGCAGTGTCTGACGGTGCTGGCGAAATGCGCCCTGGCGCGCGGCGATCTGGATAACGCCCGCCGCTATCTGACCCGCTGTGAGAATCTGCTCAGCAACGGCCACTACCACAGCGACTGGGTGACCAACGCCGATGAGGCGCGGGTGATCTACTGGCAGATGACCCACGACGTCACCACCGCTGGCAGCTGGCTGGGCCTGACCCTGAAACCGGCAGATGCGGATAATCACTTCCTGCAGGGTCAGTGGCGCAATATCGCCCGCGCGCAGATCCTGCTCGGTCAGTTCAGTCAGGCGGAAGTGGTGCTGGATGAACTGAATGACAATGCACGCCGCCTGCTGCTCACCAGCGATTTAAACCGCAATCTGCTGCTGGCCAACGCGCTCTACTGGCGGGAAGGCCGTAAAGCCGAAGCCCAGCAGGCGCTGATTGAGGCGCTTACTCTGGCCAACCGTACCGGCTTTATCAGCCACTTTGTGATTGAAGGCGAACCGATGGCGCAGCAGCTCCGCCAGCTGTTACAGCTCAACACGCTGCCGGAAATGGAGCAGCGGCGCGCTCAGCGCATCCTGCGCGATATTAATCAGCACCATCGCCACAAGTTCGCCCACTTCGACGAAAGCTTTGTCACCCGCCTACTGACCCATCCGCAGGTGCCGGAACTGATCCGCACCAGCCCGCTGACCCAGCGCGAGTGGCAGGTACTGGGGCTGATTTATTCCGGCTACAGCAACGAGCGCATCGCGGGCGAGCTGGACGTGGCGGCCACCACCATCAAAACCCATATCCGCAATCTGTATCAAAAGCTTGGCGTGGTACATCGTCAGGAGGCGGTACAGCAGGCACAGCAGCTGCTGCAGCTGATGGGGATGGGCGTAAGTAACTGACAAAGAAACCGGGCCGAACGGTTTACGTCGGCCCGGCTGCTGTCAGTATCCTGCCGTTAAATCATCAATCGTACGCGGATCGGAAGCACCATAGCGCATGCCGTCCGGTCCCAGCATAATGCTCTGGGTACTGCCCATCGCCGGCATCACCTTCACCTGCTGACCCTTCTCACCCAGCAGCTTAAGCGTATCCGGGCTGAAGCCCTTCTCCACCCGCAGCTGATCCGGCAACCACTGATGGTGGAAGCGCGGCGCGTTGGTGGCTTCCGCCACGTTCATACCAAAATCGATGCTGTTGACCACCATTTGCAGCACGGTGGTGATAATACGGCTGCCGCCCGGGCTGCCGGTCACCAGCCAGGTTTTACCGTCCTTCGCCACGATGGTCGGCGACATGGACGAGAGCGGGCGCTTGTACGGCTGCACCGCATTGGCCTCACCGCCGACCAGACCATAGACATTTGGCGTACCGGGCTTGGCGGAGAAGTCATCCATCTCGTTATTCAGCAGAATGCCGCTGTCGCTGGCCACGATGCCGCTGCCGAAGTTGGTGTTCAGCGTGTAGGTCACCGCCACCGCATTGCCGTCTTTATCCACCACCGAGAAATGCGTGGTCTGATCGCTTTCATATGGGGCCAGCTTGCCCGGCTTGATCTCCGACGACGGGCGCGCCTTCGCCAGGTCGATCTGCTGCGCCAGGGTTTTCGCATAGGCTTTGCTGGTCAGCGCCTGAGTCGGCACCTTAACGAATTCCGGATCGCCGAGGTATTCCGAGCGGTCGGCGTAGGCATATTTCTCGGCTTCCGCCATCACCTGGATCGCATCCGCACTGCCGAAGCCCATTTTCGCCAGGTCAAAGTTTTCCAGGATATTGAGGATCTGCACGATGTGGATACCGCCGGAGGACGGTGGCGGCATGGAATAGACTTCATAGCCGCGATAGCTGCCGCTGACCGGTTTACGCTCGATGGCACGATAGTTGGCCAGGTCCGCTTTGCCAATCAGCCCGCCGTGCTGTTCCATTTCCGCCGCGATTTGATCGGCAATTTTCCCTTTATAAAACGCATCCGGCCCCTGGCGGGAAATCAGCTCCAGGCTGTTCGCCAGATTACGCTGCACCAGCTTCTCGCCTTTCTGCCACGGCGTGCCGTCGGCCTTAAAGAAGATCGCCTTGCTGTTCGGATGGCTGAGCAGCACCTCTTTGCCGTAGACGCTGAGATCGTCAGCCAGCGATTCGTTGACCACAATCCCCTTGCGCGCCAGCTCCAGCGCGGGCTGGATTAACGTGCTCAGCGGCAGCGTGCCGTACTTTTGGTTCGCCAGAGAGAAGCCCGCCACCGTGCCTGGAACGCCGGATGCCAGGTGGGAGGTCAGTGATTTTTTACTGTCGGCATTCCCCTGCGCATCGAGGAACATATCGCGGCTGGCGCGCACCGGAGCCATTTCCCGGAAATCAATCGAGGTGGTGTTACCGGAGGCGGTACGCAGCAGCATAAAACCGCCGCCGCCCAGGTTACCCGCCTGTGGATGAGTCACGGCCAGCGCATAGCCGACGGCCACCGCCGCATCCACCGCGTTACCGCCCTGCTCAAGGATCTTCACGCCGACCGCCGTGGCGGTAGCATCCACCGAGGCCACCATGCCGTGCGCCGCTTTCACCGGATGGAAGGTATCCGCGCCTACTCCGTAGGAAACCGGCGCCGCCGCCGGAGCAGGCTGCGCCGTCGGCGTGTCTGTGGGTGCTGCACCTGCCCCCTGCCAGACCAGTAACCCGGCCAGCAGCGACCAGGACAGGCGACGCATCTTACCTTGTGTCATCATTGTTACATCCTTTAAGTTTATTTACGTTATGTTTGCCATTGATAAATATGCACAAAAATGACAGGTTCGCGAACTTTGCGTGAAATCAGGAGCACTCCTGGCCTCAGGGCATTGCGTCTGACGTAAAATAAGGGAAGTAACACGGAGGAATCACAATGAAAACGAAAGTGTTAGTGATGCTTGCCGCCCTGCTGCCGCTGAGCGGTATGGCGAATATGTTAAACAACGGCAATAACCCGAATCAGCCGGGCTACAACCCCAGCACCCAACGCATGCAGCAGCAGATGCAGATCCAGCAGTCTCAGCAGAAGTTGAAACTTCAGCAGGATCAGCAGCGGCAGCAGCAGGAACTACAGCGTAAAATTCAGGAGCAGCGCGACAGCGCCTCGCAGCGTACGCTGAACAATCAGCCGGGCCACAGCAACAACACGCTGCCGTCTAACTAACCCCGTGCGATATTGCCCGTTTTCTTTAGTCTCATGCCCTGTCGGTTAGCCGCCAGGGCATTTTTTCGTGGCAAACAGGCAGAGCGTCGTCGCTGACGGCAGGCTTAGCTCAGGCTTTTTTCAAACGGCAGCTCGCCGCCCTGGGCTTCGGGGTCGCCCTCAAGATCGAACAGCGGCGTATAGCCCGCGGTACCCTCAGCGGAAATCCGGCCCGATTACGTCAATACGGTCGGTACAAATCGCATCCACGCCCCACTGCAGCAGCTGATGCGCGCGCTCCGGCTCGTTAACCGTATACACCAGAATCCGCAGCCCGGCCTGCTTCAGCTCGGCGGTGCGCCGTTCATCCAGCAGCTTGTGATTCAAATGGATGGAGAGGCACCCCAGCGCGTCGGTCATCTGCCGCCAGTTATCATCCCACTCATGCAGCAGCAGGCCACGTGGCAGCTCCGGCGCAGCTTTCTGCGCCGCTTCCAGCGCTTCGTAAGAGAACGAGGAGAGCAGCGGTGCCACCTGATCCTGCCACAGATCGCGTGCGGCCAGCGCCACTACCCGACCGGTTTCAACTTCAAGGCCGGTAGTCGGCTTGATTTCGATATTCGCCATCAGTCGGTGCTGGCGGCAGCGATCCGCCACCTGCGCCAGCAGCGGCAGGCGCTCGCCGTCGAAGGTTTTGCCAAACCAGCTCCCGGCATCCAGCTGCACCAGCTTATCCCAGGGCAGCTGCCCGGCCACGCCCCAGCCGTTGCTGGTGCGGTCGAGCGTGTCGTCGTGCAGCAGGAAAATCTCACCGTCCTGCGACAGTTTGGCGTCAAATTCAATCATCAGGTGGCCCAGCTGCGCGCCAAGATCGATAGCGGCCAGGGTATTTTCCGGGGCCAGTTTGCCGCCGCCGCGATGGGCGACAATCGGTGGGTAAGGCCAGGCACGATTAATCATTCAGTACGTTGTCCATTTTGGTCAAAGAAGTGCAGCGCATGCGGTGGCAGATGCAGCCACAGCGTGCTGCCTGCGGCCGGGCGCAGCGAGTGCGGCAGGCGCACCACCAGCTTATGCTGGCCCCATTTGCCGTGCGCCAGGTTGTCTGCTCCCAGCATTTCCAGCGTGTCCACCACCAGCGGGATCCCGCCGGCTTCGGCAGAAGACAGCTCAATATGCTCCGGGCGAATACCCAGCGTCAACGCCTGCCCGGCCTTGCCTGCCGATGGCGCACTAATCGGCAAGGCAAAACGCTCATCCAGGCTAAAGCGAGAGCCGTCGGCGCTAAACTGCCCGTCCAGCAGATTCATGGCGGGCGCACCGATAAAACTGGCGACGAAGCGCGTCGCCGGTCGCTCGTAAATTTCGGTCGGCGTGCCCAGCTGTTCCAGCACGCCTTTATTCATCACCATCACCCGCTGCGCCAGCGTCATCGCTTCCACCTGGTCGTGGGTAACGTACAGGCTGGTGGTTTGCAGGCGGCGATGCAGTTGCTGTAGCTCAAGGCGCATCTGCACGCGCAGGCGGGCATCCAGGTTCGACAGCGGCTCATCAAACAGGAACACCGCCGGTTCACGAACGATAGCGCGCCCCATCGCCACGCGCTGACGCTGGCCGCCGGAAAGCTCGCGCGGACGGCGCTTCAGCAGCGGTTCCAGCTCCAGGCTGCGCGCCGCTTCCAGCACCTTTTGCCGGATCTGCTCTTTGCCCATGCCGCGAATTTTCAGGCCCCAGGCCATATTCTCTTCCACGCTCATATGCGGATAGAGCGCGTAGTTCTGGAATACCATCGCGATGCCGCGATCTTTTGGCTCTTCATCGGTAACACGACGGGAATCGATATAGATATCGCCCGTGGTCACTCGCTCCAGCCCGGCCACCATCCGCAGCAGGGTCGATTTCCCACAGCCGGACGGCCCGACCATCACCATAAATTCGCCATCCTGCACGGTCACGTCCAGCGGTTGAATAATCTGGTTTTTCCCGTCGTAGGATTTGGTTACTGCCTGAAGTCTTACACCTGCCATAGGTTATTTCTCACTCTCTACCAGACCGCGCACGAACGCACGCTGCATGACTAATACGATCACCACCGGTGGGATCAGGGTTAACAGCATCGCCGCCATCACTTCATTCCACTGCGTTGGCGAACCGCTGGTGGAGATCATGCTTTTAATGCCCGCCACGGCGGTGCTCATCGACGCGTCGTTGACGATCAGCAGCGGCCACAGATACTGGTTCCAGCCGTAGATAAAGGTGATGACAAACAGCGCCGCCAGATTGGTTTTCGACAGCGGCAGCACGATGTCGCGGAAGAAACGCATCGGGCTGGCACCATCGATGCGCGCCGCTTCCATCAGCTCGTCCGGCATCGACATAAAGAACTGGCGGAACAGGAAGGTGGCCGTGGCTGAAGCCATCAGCGGCAGTGTCAGGCCGCTGTAGCTGTCGAGCATATTCAGATCGGCAATCACCTGCACCGTAGGGAAAATACGCACCTCCACCGGCAGCATCAGGGTGATAAAGATCATCCAGAAAAACAGACTGCGCAGCGGGAAGCGGAACCACACCAGCGCAAATGCCGAAATAATGGAGACGCTGATTTTGCCGATGGTGATCGCCAATGCCATAAACAGGCTGTTCATCAGCATCAGGCTGAAGGCCGGTCCACTGCCGTTCACCCCCCGCACCCAGATATTGCTGATGTTTTCCCACAGGTGGCTGCCGGGGATCAGCGTCATCGGCACCTGATAAACGGCATTGTTATCCAGCGTGGCGGCCACAAAGGCCACATACAGCGGGAACAGGATAGTCAGGATGCCGAGGATCAGCAGGGTATGGCTGAAGATATCCAGCCCGCGACGATTTTCAATCATTGGTAGCGCACCTTACGCTCAACAAAGCGGAACTGAATCACCGTCAGCACAATCACCAGCAGCATCAGCACCACCGACTGGGCGGCAGAGGAAGAGAGATCCAGCCCGGCAAAGCCTTCGCGGTAAATTTTATAAATCAGCGTGGTGGTGGCCTGCACCGGGCCACCGCCGGTGGCGGCATCGATCACCGGGAAGGTATCGAAGAAGGCATAGACCAGATTCACCACCAGCAGGAAGAAGCTCACCGGGGTAATCAGCGGCAGCGACAACGCGAAGAAGCGCCGCACCGGGCCAGCACCGTCAATCGCCGCCGCCTCAACCAGCGACTTCGGAATCGACTGTAATGCGGCAAAGAAAAACAGGAAGTTGTAGCTCATCTGCTGCCAGATGGAGGCTAGCACAATCAGAAACATCGCCTGCCCGCTGTTCTGCGCGTAGTTCCAGTTGTAGCCCCACTGGTTCAGCAGGTGGCTGAACAGCCCCAGCCCGGGGTTAAACAGAAACATCCACAGCACCGCCGCCACGACCGGTGCCACGGCATAAGGCAACAGCAGCAGCGTCTGATAGGTTTTTTTCAGGCGGATAACATAGTCCACCAGCGCCGCCAACAGCAGCGACAGCCCCATGCCGAAGAACGTCACCAGCCCGCTGAATTTGATGGTGGTCCAGAATGACTCGAGGTACAGACCGTCGCTGAACAGCCGCTCAAAGTTCTCCATACCCACAAAAGTACTGGAGATACCAAACGGATCGATGCTTTGCAGCGAATACCAGAGCGCTTCGCCCGCTGGCCAGATAAAGAAAATCGCCGTAATTACCAGCTGCGGCAACAGCAGCAGATAGGGCAACAAGCGATTGCGAAAGACGGGACGGGGCTGAGCCATAGTGGATTATCTCGTGCGGAACGGGGTCGGTATTAACGGGCACATCACCGATCGCCCCACGGGAGAGATCGGTGATGTGCCTTTGCAGGCAGACCGCCGCCCGGCCCGGAGGCGAGCGGCAGTCTGCACCGGCAACAGGTTACTTCGTCTGCTGCTCGAAGCGGCGCAGCAGCTCGTTACCACGCTTAACGGCGTTATCCAGCGCGGCCTGCGGCGTTTGCTTACCGGTCCATACGCCTTCCAGCTCTTCGTCAACGATGGTACGGATCTGCGGCATGTTGCCCAGACGCATCCCTTTGGTGAACGGCAGCGGATCTTTGTTCAGCATCTGGCGAGTTGCGATATCCGCGCCCGGGTTCTTGTCATAGAAGCCCTGCTGTTTGGTCAGCTCGTAGGCGGCGGTAGTGATTGGCAGGTAGCCGGTTTTCTGATGCCACTCGGCAGCGATTTCCGGCTTAGCCAGGAACTGCATAAACTCGGCGACGCCCTTATAGGTGGCATCGTCTTTGCCCTTCATCACCCACAGGCTGGCTCCGCCGATAATGGCGTTCTGCGGTGCGTTCGGCACGGTTTCGTCGTACGGCATCATGCCCACACCGAAGTTAAACTTGGCGTATTTGCGGATGTCGGCCAGCGAACCGGAAGAGGCGGTAGTAATGGCACAGTCGCCGTTGTAGAACTTGGAGGTGGATTCATCTTTACGGCCGAAGTAGGTGAAATCACCCTTCTTGTTCAGATCGGACAGCATCTGGATGTGGCGCACCTGTACCGGCTTGTTGAACTCCAGCACGGCATCGGTGCCGTCGAAGCCGTTGTTTTTGGTGGCGACCGGCAGACCGTGCCAGGCGCTGAAGTTTTCAATCTGAATCCAGCCCTGCCAGCCGCTGGCGTAGCCGCAGGACATGCCCGCTTTACGCAGCGCGTCGGTATCCTTCGCCAGTTCCTGCCAGGTTTTTGGCGGCTGATCCGGGTTCAGACCGGCTTTTTTGAAGGCGTCTTTGTTGTAGTACAGCACCGGCGTGGAGCTGTTAAACGGCTGGGAAATCAGCTCGCCTTTCGAATCGCTGTAGTAACCGGCTACCGCAGGCACGAACTGCTTCGCATCCATCGCGATACCGGCTTTTTTAAAGACTTCATTAACCGGGACGATGGCTTTCGATGCCATCATTGTGGCCGTACCCACTTCATATACCTGCAATACGGCCGGTGCTTTGCCGGTACGCACGGCAGCAATACCCGCCGCCAGGCTCTGTTCGTAGTTGCCTTTGTAGGTCGGCACAATTTTGTAATCAGGGTGAGTTTCGTTAAAACGCTTCGCCAGTGAGTCAACCTCTACGCCCAGCTCGCCTTCCATCGAGTGCCAGAACGGAATTTCGGTAGCGGCCAGCGCGCTGCCGCTGAAGGTCAGTCCCAGCACCATGCTGAGAGCGGTACGACGGAATGCGGTAGATGACATATCGGTTTCCTGTGCCCGTTTTAATGATGCGCGATTCCGCGCACTGTGTGAGTCGGCAAGTAACATGCCACGGCTAAATGACAGATTAATAATAGCGATGTGACGGAAATGTGACGGTCGAATGACGGGAATTTCGAAACGCGACGGCAGAAGTGAGAGGAATGTAACAACTTTGGTAATCAACAGAGAGAAGACGATCACAGATTTAGCGCACAGTTGGCCGCACGTTCGGGGCAAAAAAAGGGCAGCCACGTGGGCTGCCCTGGGTATTTATCCGCCGAGGTAGGCGCTTCTGACCGCCTCGTTGGCGAGCAATGCCTCACCCGTGTCTTCGAGCACCACATGACCGTTTTCGAGCACGTAGCCGCGATCCGCCAGCTTCAGTGCCTGGTTAGCATTCTGCTCAACGAGGAAGATGGTCATCCCCTCTTTGCGCAGCTGTTCGATGGTGTCGAAAATCTGCTGAATGATAATCGGCGCCAGGCCCAGCGACGGTTCATCCAGCAGCAGCAGGCGCGGCTGGCTCATCAGCGCACGGCCGATGGCCAGCATCTGCTGCTCGCCGCCGGACATCGTCCCGGCGCGCTGAATGCGGCGCTCCCACAGGCGCGGGAAAAGCTCGTAAACGCGCTTGATGCGTTCCTGATACTGCTGACGCTCGGCAAAGAAACCGCCCATCGCCAGGTTCTCTTCCACCGTCATGCGGGAAAATACCCGGCGGCCTTCCGGCACGATGGCGATGGCTTCACGCATAATGCGCGCGGTCTGCCAGTCGGTAATATCCTGACCGTCGAAGACGATGCTGCCCTGGGTCGCGCGCGGCTCGCCGCACAGAGTGCCCAAAATGGTGGTTTTACCCGCGCCGTTGGCACCAATCAGGGTGACAATTTCTCCCTGATTGATATGCAGGCTGACGTTATGCAGCGCCTGGATTTTCCCGTAGTGCGCGCTGATATTATTCAGAGAAAGCATGGGGTTACTCATCTTATGCCTCCCCAAGGTAAGCACGGATTACATCCGGGTTGTTGCGGATCTCTTCCGGCGTACCGTTCGCCAGCGGCGTCCCCTGGTTCACCACGTAAATACGGTCAGAAATACCCATTACCAGTTTCATATCGTGTTCAATCAGCAGTACCGAGACTTTATGCTCGCCGCGCAGTTCTGCGATCAGCTCATCCAGCTCGTGAGTTTCTTTTGGGTTAAGCCCCGCCGCCGGTTCGTCCAGCATCAGGATTTCCGGGCGCGTCACCATGCAGCGGGCGATTTCCAGACGGCGCTGCTGGCCGTAGGCGAGGTTACCCGCCTGACGGTTAGCCAGCTCAAGCAGCCCGACGCGCTTCAGCCAGGTAGCGGCGCGGTCCAGCGCATCGCTTTCCGCCCGGCGGAAGGCCGGGGTTTTCAGCAGGCCGGAGAAGACGCCGCTTTGCAGATGCTGATGCTGTGCCACCAGCAGGTTTTCAATCACCGTCATTTCACGGAACAGGCGCACATGCTGAAAGGTGCGCACCACGCCCATGCGGGCGATCTGCTGCCCGGGTAATCCGGCCAGCTGCTTATCGCCCAGCATAATCGAGCCGCCGGTCGGCTTGTAGAAACCGGTCAGGCAGTTAAACACCGTGGTTTTACCCGCCCCGTTCGGGCCGATAAGCGAGACGATTTCCTGCGGACGGAGTTCAAGCTGAACGTTGTTGACCGCCAGCAGACCGCCAAAGCGCATCATCAGGCCATTGACTGCTAACAAAGGCTGACTCATGCCTGCTCTCCTTTTTCCGCATTTTTCAACTTCAGGTGCGGACGCTTCATCGGCAACAGCCCCTGCGGACGCCAGATCATCATCAGTACCATCAATCCACCGAGTACCAGCATGCTGTACTCGTTCAGGTCACGCATCAGCTCACGCGATACCACCAGCAGTATTGCCGCAAGGATGACCGCAAACTGCGATCCCATGCCGCCCAGTACCACGATCGCCAGAACAAAGGCGGACTCGGCAAAGGTGAAGGATTCCGGACTGACGAAGCCCTGACGGGCGGCGAACAGGCAGCCGGCGAAACCGGCAAACGCGGCGCTGATGGTGAACGCGGTCAGCTTGATGCGCGTCGGGCTGAGGCCCAGCGAGCGGCAGGCGATTTCGTCTTCACGCAGCGCTTCCCACGCGCGGCCCAGCGGCATACGCAGCAGGCGGTTGATCACGAACAGGGTGATCACCACCAGCAGCAGCGCCACCATGTACAGGAAGATAATACGGTCGCTCGGGTCATACTTCAGGCCGAAGAAGTTATGGAAGGTGTCCCAGCCGCCGTCGCGTACGCTGCGGTTGAACTCCAGACCGAAGAAGGACGGTTTCGGGATCTGGCTGATGCCGTTCGGGCCACCGGTGATTTCGGTGTTGTTCAGCAGCAGAATACGCACGATCTCGCCGAAACCGAGCGTCACAATCGCCAGATAGTCACCGCGCAGGCGCAGCACCGGGAAGCCCAGCAGCAGACCAAATCCGGCGGCCACCATACCGGCCAGCGGCAGCGACTGCCAGAAACCCAGGCCGTAATAGTGATTCAGCAGCGCAAAGGTGTAGGCACCGATGGCGTAGAAACCACCGTAGCCCAGCACCAGCAGGCCGGATAACCCGACAACCACGTTCAGCCCCAGGCCAAGCATTACGTAGATCAGCGTCAGGGTAGCGATATCCACCGTACCGCGTGAAACGATAAACGGCCACACCGCCGCAGCGACGATCAGCGCCAGCAGGAACAGCTTCTGTTTCGGCGTTGAGCCATCAATGCCCGGCAGCACCAGCGAAGGGCCGGAGACTTTTTTCAGGCTACTCTGCACCAGCGGGCGCAGCATCTGGAAGATAAACACCACGCCGCAGCCGACGGCGATCCAGTTCCAGCGCACGTCTCCGGCGTTGTTAACCACCAGATGTGTACCGTCGAGGTTCAACCGCAGGCCCATAAAGAACGCGGCCAGCACCAGCAGCATCAGTGAAGAGACGAGCGCATTCAGCAGGTTAAGCTTTTTCATACTTTCTCAACCTCCGGACGGCCCAGAATACCGGTTGGCATCACCAGCAGCACCACAATCAGCAGCGCAAATGACACCACGTCTTTGTACTCGGTGCTCAGATAGGCAGAGGTCAGCGCCTCGGCAATACCGAGGATCAGTCCGCCCAGCATCGCGCCAGGGATACTGCCGATGCCGCCCAGTACCGCAGCGGTAAAGGCCTTCATCCCGGCCATAAAGCCGATGTACGGGTTAATCACACCGTAGAACTGGCCCAGCAGCACGCCGGCCACCGCCGCCATCGCCGCGCCGATCACAAAGGTCAGCGAGATCACGCGGTCGGTATTAATACCCAGCAGGCTGGCCATTTTCAGGTCTTCAGCACAGGCGCGGCAGGCGCGGCCCATGCGGGAATAGCGAATAAACAGCGTCAGCGCCAGCATGGCGAGGAAAGTCACCGCCCAGATCACCATCTGCATGGTAGAGATGGTGGCGGCAAAGCCGTTGCTTTCTCCCAGCGTCCACTGTCCGGTGACCAGGCTTGGCAGCGCGAGGTCGCGCGATCCCTGAGTCAGGCTGACGTAGTTTTGCAGGAAGATGGACATCCCGATAGCGGAGATCAGCGCGATCAGGCGCTTGGAAGAGCGTACCGGTTTGTAGGCCACGCGCTCGATGCTCCAGCCGTAGCAGCTGGCGATCACCACCGCCACCACAAAGCCGCAGCCGATCAGCAGCCAGCTGGCATCGATCCCCATCATCATCAAAGCAGCGATGACGATAAACGAGACGTAGCTGCCGATCATATAGACTTCGCCGTGGGCAAAGTTAATCATGCCGATGATGCCGTACACCATGGTGTAACCGATGGCGATCAGCGCATAGGTGCTGCCCAACGTCACACCGTTGAACATTTGTTGCAGGAAATAGAGAAACTGCTCGGACATACCTGAATACCTTACGATTCCTCCTGCGCAGGCAGGGCAGAAGGATGAATACAACAAAGGGCCGGGCAGGCCCGACCCCAACGGGGGATAGTCATCTCGCCGCAGGGGCCAGGCTGACCTGGCCCGCAGACGGGTTTATTTCACCGCCGAGGAAGAACCATCAGCATGCCATTTGAAAACGCCGAACTCGAAGCCTTTCAAATCGCCTTTCTCATCCCAGTTGAGATCGCCCATTACGGTTGGTACCGCCGCACCGGTTTTCAGGTTGTTGGCGATATCGGCTGGCTCTTCGCTCTTGCTGCGCTCCATACCGGCAGTCAGAGACTGTAGCGCGGCATAGGTTGTCCAGACGAATGGACCGGTTGGGTCCAGTTTTTTCGCTTTCAGCGCATCAACGATTGGCTGGTTAGCCGCAACCTGATCGTAACGCTTAGGCAGCGTCACCAGCATGCCCTCTGATGCCGCACCGGCAATGTTAGACAGTGAAGAGTTGCCCACGCCTTCCGGACCCATAAACTGAGTTTTCAGGCCTGCCGCACGCGCCTGGCGCAGGATCTGGCCCATTTCCGGGTAGTAGCCGCCGAAGTAGACGAAATCGATGTTTTCTTTCTTCAGGCGCGCAACCAGCGTAGAGAAGTCTTTATCACCGGCGGTGATACCTTCAAACATCACCACGTTGCCGCCGGATTTCTTCAGGCTGTCCTGAACGGAACGCGCCAGGCCTTCACCGTACTGCTGTTTGTCGTGAACCACGGCGATACGCTGCGGTTTGATGTCATTCAGGATGTATTTGGCGGCGGTTGGGCCCTGATCGGAGTCCAGACCGGTGGTACGCAGAACCAGCTTATAGCCACGGCTGGTCAGATCCGGTGCGGTAGCCGCCGGGGTGATCATCAGCACGCCTTCATCTTCATAGATATCTGAAGCAGGCTGGGTAGAAGAAGAGCACAGGTGGCCGATCACGTAGCGGATACCGTCGTTGATCACTTTGTTAGCGACTGCAACGGCCTGTTTCGGGTCGCAGGCATCATCGTATTCCACACCGACCAGCTTGTTGCCGTTCACGCCGCCTTTGGCGTTAATATCAGCAATTGCCTGCTTAGCGCCAGTAAACTCCATGTCGCCATACTGCGCCACCGGACCGGACATCGCACCCACGATCGCCACTTTGATATCTTTTGCTAACGCAGCGTGGCTCATCGCCAGGGCTACGCAGCCCGCCAGGAACGCACTACCTTTACTGATTTTCATCCGAACTTCCCCATCTGTTGTGATTTGGCTATTTTCTGCCGTCATTTTTCCTAATCGCTTTACAAAGAAAGGGTTAGGGGTTAATGCGGCATTTTTTTGGTATAAAGGCGTTAAATTTCAGGTTATTAAACAGGAATATTCTGCTGTAAATCAACTGACATATTCACTAAATCGCGGATGCAGCAGCATAATAAGCTGGCATTAACGATTGCTTTTAAGCCAGTTAACCAGCTTTTTATGCTGGACAATTACTAACCGAATAATGATTTACTCGGTAAATTGTTTAAATGAGAAACAGAACAGCTCGTTTTTGTACAGAAAAACTTCCACGCTTTAGTATGGTCAACTTCGCTACAATATGCCTTTCTGACCGACGAGTTTTTACAATGAAACTAACCATCATTCGCCTGCAACAATTCTCACTTCAGGACCACAGCGATCTGCAAAAAATCTGGCCGCAGGCCGATAGCCATGCGCTGGAACAGCAGCTGGATGACCAACATCAGCTCTACGCCGCACGATTTAATGAACGGCTGCTGGCGGCGGTACAGGTTGTGATTACCGGAAATGAAGGCAGGCTGTCGCAGTTGATGGTGCGGGAAGTGACGCGCCGACGCGGCGTCGGGCTGTATCTGCTGGAAGATACGCTGGCGCAGAATCCGCATATTACCCGCTGGCAGGTGGCAAACGACGGTGACGACAGCGCAGAGGCTATCGCCGCCTTTATGCAGGCGGCGGGTTTTCAGTTTGATGCGGAGCTACAGCACTACATCCACCAGCAGAGTAAATAGAACACCGCCAGAATCAGCAGCACGCTGAGCACCATATTGCGCACCTGCGCGGCAATGAGCACGCCCGCCAGTGCGCCATACAGATAGGGATTATCGCTCAGGGCGCGGACTTCACCGTGATTCAGCAAAATAATCGGCCCGCAGATTGCGGTCAGCAGGCAGGGCGCGGAATATTTCAGCGCTTCGCGGATTGCGGCGGGCAGCCTGACCGGCACCGCCGGTTCAAGGAACAGATAGCGGTTAAAAAACACGACCGCCGCCAGCGTTAACAGTAAAAACCAGCTCATCATGCCTCCTGCCGCAAACGGGCAATCATTACCGAACAGAACATGCCGCACACCCCGGCAATCGCAATGGCCCCTTCTATCTGATACAGGCTGAGCACCATCGACAGCAGCAGCGAAACGATCACGCCGCACAGCACGTTAAGGTTTTTTATCATCGGCACCACGATGGTGATAAAGGTGGCGACGATCGAGAAATCAAGATGGTAGCGATCCAAATCCGGGATCGAGGACGCCATAGCGATCCCCATCAGGCTGAACAGCGCCCAGCTGAGATAAAACGTCAGCCCTGCGCCAATCAGATAGCCCGGCGTCAGCTTCTCTTTCGGCTGCGCGCAGCTCAGAGCAAACAGCTCGTCGGTCAGCAGAAAACCGATCGGCAGGCGATAGCGCGCTTTCAGCACTGACACCGTTTCGCGCATCGTCAGGCCGTACAGAAAATGTTGGGCGGTGATAAAAAACACCGAAATGACAATGGTCGCCACGCTGGCACCGGACAGCATCAGTCCGAGCGTCACCAGCTGCGCCGCGCCGGCGAAAATCACCGTCGACATGGCGATACTTTGCGACAGGCTCAGCCCGCTCTGAACGGCCATCGATCCCGCCAGGATGCCCCACGGCACCACAGACAGGCAGAGCGGCAGCATGCCGCTGGCTCCGCGCCAGAAGCCGGACCACGGCGCGGGCTGCGGGGGAGAAAGGGAAGTAACGGGATGATTCATCTGACGGCTCCTGAGTAAATTCAGCAGCAGTGTGGCAGGCAGCGTCGGCGGAGGATTGAATAAAATTGCCTGAAGAGGCTGTGCTTCTGTTTATCCCCGGCGGCCCCGTTTCAGCGCCTGCACGTATTCGCCCGGCGTAACGCCCATCGAGTTTTTGAAATGGCGGGTAAAATGGCTTTGATCGGAGAAACCGCACAGGCTGGATACCTGAGCAATAGTCTCACCCTGCTTTAGCCGCACCTGCGCCTTCTGCAGCCGCGCCTGCACCAGCCAGGCGTGCGGCGTCATGCCGATGCTTTTCTTAAACTGGCGCAGGAAGTGCCACGGGCTGAGATGCGCGACGTCAGCGAGCTGCTGCAGCGACCAGTTCTTTTCCGGGCAGCTGGCCATCAGCTCCTGCACCGGCAGCACCGCGCGGCAGGCATCGGCCAGGTCGGGCGGCACAACGCGCGTGCGGCTGTAGCGCATCACCAGCCAGGAGAAGGCCGTCAGCAGCAGAGACTCTTTCAGCAGGCTGTTGCCCTGCTCCGGCAGCAGCGAGAACACCAGCCGCAGCTGGGCGGACAGCAGCCGCAGCTGGGCGGACAGCAGCGGATCGTGCAGCACCGCATCGGGGAACCACGGCACCGGGCCTGGCTCACTGCCTGCCGACAGCCGGGCGAAAAGATCGGGATGAGGATAGATAGCGCGATAAGACCAGCCGCCCGCCACTTCCGAACAGCCGGTGTGCACTTCGTCGGCGTTAACCAGAATGATATCGCCGCTCGGCGCTACGTGATCGCCCCCGGATCGCCAGAAGCGCTGCGCGCCGGTCTCAATCACCCCAACGCAGAAGGTGTCATGCACGTGGCGGGGAAAGCGGCGATGGCGATAGCTGGCATCCAGCATATTCATGCCGTTGAATTCCTCCACGCAGAACAGCGTGGCGCGCTCCTGCGGCGTATTCAGCGTCTCCATTTTCCCTCTCCCACTTTAGAATAAAATTGCTGTGCTGGTTGGTTTATTCTGACAACAAAAAACCGCCCCTGGAGGCGGTTTTTTTGTCTGGGCATCGCAGACGCCCGAAGCATTATGCTCAGGCTTCGATAGCCATACGCAGTTTCTTCATGGCGTTCTTTTCCAGCTGACGAACGCGCTCTGCGGAAACGCCGTAGCGATCGGCCAGCTCCTGCAGCGTGGTTTTGTTGTCGTCGTCCAGCCAGCGTGCGCGAATGATGTGCTGGCTGCGTTCGTCCAGCCCCTGCATCGCGTCGGAAAGCTTATCGGCCGCGTGATCTTCCCAGTTATCTTCCTCGATGCCGTTGGCAAAGTCAGAAGTTTTATCCTGCAGATAGAGCATCGGTGCCATAGAACGACCTTCGCCTTCATCTTCCGGCGTTGGGTCAAAGGTCATGTCCTGCGCGGCCATGCGTGATTCCATTTCGCGAACGTCTTTGCTGCTCACGCCCAGCTCGCGTGCCACCATTTCCACTTCGTCCTGGTTAAA
Organism: Erwinia sp. S43; assembly: GCF_016624745.1. NCBI lineage: Bacteria > Pseudomonadati > Pseudomonadota > Gammaproteobacteria > Enterobacterales > Erwiniaceae > Erwinia > Erwinia sp. S43. Next base: position 119,562 of record NZ_JACVTX010000010.1, read on the forward strand.
CCAGCCCAGACGCTGCTTGGTTTTACGCAGGTTAAAGAACAGCTTACGCTGAGCTTTAGTGGTAGCGACTTTGACAATACGCCAGTTGCGCAGCACGTATTCATGAATCTCGGCTTTAATCCAGTGCACGGCAAAGGAAACCAGGCGCACACCCACTTCCGGGTTAAAACGGCGCACGGCTTTCATCAGGCCGATATTACCTTCCTGAATCAGGTCTGCCTGCGGCAGGCCGTAACCGGAGTAGTTACGAGCAACATGAACAACAAAGCGCAGGTGAGACAGGATCAGCGTCTTAGCTGCTTCCAGATCGCCCTGGTAATGCAGCCGTTCAGCCAACGCTTTTTCCTCTTCTGCCGTCAGCATAGGCCAGGCATTAGCCGCCCGGATATAGGAATCCAGGTTGCCTAAAGGAGCAATAGCTAAAGTTTGCATTTCTTTGGTCATTCAAACCCTCTCAGTGTTTAGCATCGTGACTGCGTCAGATCCTGACGCGACTGATACCCTACGCGAAGTACAGCGCTAAATAGAAAGCATTCCGTGCGAATATCAATCTCTACAGGGATAAGACGCCGAAGTTATCCACAAGTTCAATTTTAATCAGGGATAATTTATACACGTTCTTAATGCCGTTGGCGAGTGCCGGATGAACAGCGGGAAGCGATGCGTTTTAACTTCCTCTGCGGCAAACGCTGATGCAGCAGAGGAAGATTATATCAAAAAAACGTGTAGAGGGGTTACTGCGGCGTAAATCGACGTAAATGTTGTACCGTCGCCAGCCAGGCGGCAATCCAGCCGATCATCGCAGCAATCAGCAGCAGCAGCAGGCTTTCATCCCACGTCATGCCGTGCAGAACAAAGGTGGTGCCGAACACCGTCGCAACCTGAGCTACCACGGACTCCAGCCGCATGACCAGCACACCGGAAAGCACCAGCGACAGCAGTGCACCGCTGAAGCCCAACAGCGCCCCACCGTACAAAAACGGGCGCAGCACAAAGCCATCGGTCGCGCCGATCAGCTTCTGCACGTTAATGGTATCGCGGCGGGCAAAGATGCTGAGCCGCACGCTGTTGCCGATCACCAGGAATACCGCGACGATCATCAGGATACCGATCATCGCCGCTACCTGCCCGACCAGTCCGGTCAGCGCAGCCAGCCGCGCAAACCAGCTGTCATCCATTTTCACTTCGTCCACGCCTTCCACTTTCGACACCCGCTCGCGCAGGCTGTCCATGGTGTTGGAGCTTTGGAAGTTGAGCTTCGGAGTAATAATCGCCACCGCCGGCAGCGGATTTTGCTCCAGCATATCCATCGCACCGCCGAAGCCGGACCAGTTACGGAACTCGCCCAGCGCCTCTTCGCGCGACAGATAATTCACTTTATCCACGCCGTCTTCGGCTTTGAGCTTCGCCACCACGCCTTCAGCCGCATCGTCATCCAGCGTTTTGCTGAAATAAACGGTGAGCTGCGGGGCCGGATACCACTGATCCGCCGCGGTGCTGACATTTTTCCACACCATATAGCACACGCTGGGCAGGGTCAGCGAAATCGCGATCACCATCACCGTCAGCAACGTAGCCAGCGGCTGACGCCACATTTCAGACAGCGATCCGCGCATCGCATAGCGCCACTGTTCCTGCCAGCCGCCCTTCAGCGCTTTGCTTTTTGACGGCATTTTAGGCTTTGCGGCTTTCGCAGCGGCCGGGCGGGCGTTACGTTTATTCACCACGATAACCTCCGTGCAGACGGCCCTGGTTCAGCGTCATCAGGCGGTAGTTACGGCGGGCAATCAGCCCCATATCGTGGGTGGCCATTAACACGGTGACGCCCACGCGGTTGAACTCTTCAAACAGCCGCAGGATATCCTCAGACAGCGCTTCATCAAGGTTACCGGTCGGCTCATCCGCCAGCAGCACCGCTGGCTTGTTCACCACGGCACGGGCAATGCCCACGCGCTGCTGTTCACCGCCGGACAGCTGAATGGGAAAACTCTTCGCTTTGTCGAGCAGGCCAACCTTATCCAGCGCGGCCGACACGCGGCGGCGAATATCTTCCCCGCTGGCACCGGCGATAATCAGCGGGATCGCGACGTTGTCATAAACCGAACGATCCATCAGCAGATGGTGATCCTGGAATATCATGCCGATCTGGCGGCGCAGAAACGGCACTTCGCGGCTTTTCAGACGGCTGATATCGTGGCCGCTGAACCAGATATGCCCGGCGCTCGGGCGCTCAATGCCACAAATCAGCTTCAGCAAGGTGCTTTTCCCTGCCCCGGAATGTCCGGTCAGAAACGCCATTTCGCCGGGGCGCAGATGAAAATCCACCCCCTGCAGCGCTTGCCGACCGCCGAGATAAGCCTTACTGACTTCTTCAAAGCGAATCATCCTAAATTAATCCTCTCGGGCAAATAGTGCCTCTATAAAATCGTCAGCCTTAAACGATCGCAAGTCTTCAATACTTTCACCTACGCCAATATAGCGGATAGGAATGTTAAACTGGTCGGCCACCGAGAAGATCACCCCCCCCTTCGCCGTGCCGTCAAGCTTGGTCAGCGTAATGCCGGTCAGGCCAACGGCTTCATGGAACAGTTTAGTCTGGCTGATAGCATTCTGTCCGGTGCTGGCATCAATGGTCAGCATAACCTCATGCGGCGCATCCTCATCCAGCTTCTTCATCACGCGGGTGATTTTCTTCAGCTCTTCCATCAGATGCGATTTATTCTGCAGACGACCGGCGGTATCGGCAATCAGCACGTCCACACCGCGCGCCTTCGCTGCCTGAATGGCGTCAAAGATCACCGAGGCGGAATCCGCACCGGTATGCTGAGCCACGACCGGAATATTGTTGCGCTGGCCCCACACCTGCAGCTGCTCCACCGCCGCCGCACGGAAGGTGTCACCCGCCGCCAGCATCACCGATTTGCCTTCGGCCTGGAACTGGCGCGCCAGTTTGCCAATCGTCGTGGTTTTACCGACGCCGTTAACGCCCACCATCAGGATGACAAACGGCGTCTTGCCGCTGACGTCCAGCGGTGCTTCAACGGTAGACAGGATGCCCGCCATCTCGGTTTTCAGCAGGCCGTACAGCGCTTCGGCATCGCGCAGATCCTTACGGCTGGCCTGAGCGGTCAGGTTAGCAATAATACGGCGGGTGGTTTCCACACCCACGTCGGCGATCAGCAGCTGTTCTTCCAACTCTTCAAACAGATCGTCATCAATTTTTTTGCCGCGGAACAGGCCGATAAAGCCGGAACCGAGGTTCTGGCGGGTTTTCACCAGGCTGCGCTTCAGGCGGGCGAAGAAGCCTTCCTTCGTCGGGCGAACCTGCTCGGCGGTAGCGGCAGCTTCGGCTTCAGCGCGGGCAGCGGCGGCGGCTTCCGCTTCAGCGCGGGCAGCGGCTTCCGCTTCAGCACGAGCGGCGGCTTCAGCTTCGGCACGGGCAGCGGCTTCCTCTTCGGCACGGGCAGCAGCTTCGGCTTCAGCACGAGCGGCGGCTTCCGCTTCAGCACGAGCAACGGCTTCTGCTTCAGCACGGGCAGCAGCTTCGGCTTCAGCGCGGGCAGCGGCTTCTGCTTCAGCGCGGGCAGCGGCTTCTGCTTCGGCACGGGCAGCCGCTTCCGCTTCAGCGCGGGCAGCGGCTTCCTCTTCGGCACGGGCAGCAGCTTCGGCTTCAGCACGAGCGGCGGCTTCCGCTTCAGCACGAGCGGCGGCTTCCGCTTCAGCACGAGCAACGGCTTCAGCTTCAGCACGGGCAGCGGCTTCTGCTTCGGCACGGGCAGCCGCTTCCGCATCAGCACGGGCAGCCGCTTCCGCATCAGCACGGGCAGCCGCTTCCGCTTCAGCACGGGCGGCGGCTTCGGCTTCCGCCGTAGAATCAGCAGCAGGTTGCGGGTCTAACGTTTCTTTTACGTCTTCCTGCTGTGCCTTGTCTTCACGCCCCAGACCAAGCCAGGAAAAAAAGCCACGTTTTTTATTCTTTGCCATGGTGCAACCACACTCCTCGCGGGAAAAACCGTACCGGTCCGAAAATAAGCGAAAACTGTCTCTCGCAACCGCACGCGGGCGTCACAGTGCGGTTGCGGGAGACAGCCTAATCAATCCCTTAGTCTAACACTTTCTGCTGAGTGCATTACAGTTCCCTTTTTACGTTTCCTCAGCCCGGTTAGCCCGTTAAACTGTGCAACAAATTATTAAGAGTTCAGTACGATGATCAAGAAAACCCGCAGCGGCGCAGCCGGGCAAATACGCATTATTGGGGGCCTTTGGCGAGGCCGTAAGCTGCCGGTTCCCGACAGCACTGGCCTGCGCCCCACCACGGATCGCGTTCGCGAAACGCTATTTAACTGGCTGGCCTCCGATATTCAGGAAGCCCGATGCCTTGACTGCTACGCCGGAAGCGGCGCACTGGGGCTGGAAGCGCTATCTCGCCATGCGGCCAGCACCACCCTGCTGGAACTGGAGCGCCCGGTAGCCCAGCAGCTGGAAAAAAACCTCGCCACGCTGGGGGCTAAAAACGGCAGGGTCATCAACACCAACACGCTGCAGTTTCTTGCTCAAAAAGGCGATGCGCATCATCTGGTGTTTATCGATCCGCCTTTTCGCAAGGGACTATTGGAAGAAACCGTCACTCTGCTGGAAAACAACGGCTGGCTGAGTGATGAAGCACTGATCTACGTTGAAAGTGAAGTTGAACATGGCCTGCCGCCGGTGCCGGTAAACTGGCAGCTGCATCGGGAAAAAGTTGCCGGCCAGGTGGCGTACCGTCTCTATATCCGGCATGCCGTTGCAGAACTTCCGCCCTCAGAGGCGTAATCAATACTATTGCCTGCAACACAGGCTCGGAGAATTAACATGTTAATTAATGCAGGCCGTCTGCTGATGGTTTTTGTCTGGGGATTTTTGCTGCTGAACGTTGTTCACCCGTTCCCTAAACCGCTGACCCACTTCGTTAACGTCGCGCTGTTCTTTATGGTCATTATGCACGGCTTACAGCTGGTGCTGATGCGCTCAACGCAGCCGAAAGAGTCCCCGAAGCTGAGCGGTTTTACCCAGGCGAAAATCTTCTTCTTCGGCGTGTTTGAGCTGCTGGCCTGGCAGAAGAAAAACTTCCCAAAACAGTAGACTCCCGCTCGGAAAATCCGCCGCAGGTTTCAGGCGGCGTTTGCCTTTTGTTAACAGTCGGAAGCCGTACAGGGAGTAAAACGGATAAAACGCGTCCCCTGTACCTGTAGCTCACCACGGCTGCCTTTATCGATCTGATGATAATCACTGGCGTCCAGCGCCAGCCTGATGTCCTCTGCGCCATTCAGCGGATGAAACCACGCCTCATAACGCATGTCTTCCACCGGGATCTGGTCACGCTGGCGCGAGCGCCGATCCGGTGCCAGATATTCCCGTTTCGTTTTCACTTCCACCATCAGGCTGCGTACGGGCGAAGCGTCGTTGGCGGAGTTTTCCCGTCGCTGCTTGATAAACTGCCGCGTTGCCAGCACGGCGATCAGCGCAACCACAACCAGAAAAATTATCGGTGGCTTCATAAAACGGTTTTCTCCAGGGATACGGGGAACATCACGCGATAAGCATACAACCGGACCAGGATGATTGTCACACCGCTGTCGGGTGGCCTAAACTGGGCGAAGTTGTGGAGTTTTTCGTCAATACAGGGAAAAATTATGATCTGGTCTTTTCTCGCAGTGCTTTTTTCCGGCTGGTTATACGTCGATGCCTCTTACCGCGGCCCGCAGTGGCAGCGCTGGGTGTTTAAACCCGTCACGCTACTGTTACTGCTGGCCTGGGCCTGGCAGGCACCCGTACTGAAAACCACCGACTATCTGATCCTGCTTGGCCTGCTGGCAACGCTGCTGGGCGATGCCCTGACCCTGCTGCCCGAACGGCGCATGCTGTATGCCATCGGCGCGTTTTTCCTTTCTCATCTGCTGTACACCCTGTTCTTCGCCAGCCAGATGACGCTGAGCTTTTTCTGGCCGCTGCCGCTGGCACTGCTGATTATTGGCGGGCTGCTGATTGCCACGGTCTGGAGCAGACTGGAGGAGCTGCGCTGGCCGGTGTGCACCTTTATCGGCATCACCTTGCTGATGGTCTGGCTGAGCGCCGAGCTGTATGTCTTCCGCCCAACCGACTACAGCTTCACGCTGATGGTGGGCGCCTCCCTGCTGCTGCTGGCCAATATCGTCTGGCTGGTCAGCCACTATCGCTTCCGCTTTAATGCCGATCGGGCGATTATTGCCGCCTGCTATTTTGCCGGTCACTTTATGATTGTGCGTTCGCTGTGGCTGTAGGGCTTGACTCTGGAGTGGACTCCAAAGTGTAAGATAGTTTTATGGCGGGCACTGACGCCCGCCGCTATCTTTCAGGAGGCGCTATGCACTCGCATTCTACTTGCAGCTGTGGTCACGACCACGCCCCCCATCAGCACGGTTGCAGCACTTCGGCCAAACGTCCCGTTATACGCAAAATCACCGCGATTAGCGCAGCCAGCGTAGAAACGCCCTGCTGCGGCGATGCCTCCTGCAGTTCGGGAGACACCGCCGACGACGAGGGCGACAGGCGAGCGGGACTCTCCCGCTACAGCTGGCAGGTTCAGGGTATGGACTGCCCAAGCTGCGCGCGCAAAGTCGAAACCGCCGTACGGCAGCTAAGCAGCGTGGATCGGGCCCGCGTGGTCTTTTCCAGTGAAAAACTGGTGGTTGATGCCAACAGCGATGTGCGTAATGACGTTGAGAAAGCCGTGGCCCGCGCCGGTTTCCAGCTTCAGCGCAGCGATGCGCCAGACGCCGCTAAAACTGCCCAGCCCGCCCCCGGATTTTGGCAGGAGAATCGCAGCCTGATCCTGCTGGCCGTTCTGATGGCCGCCAGCTGGCTGCTGGACAGCGTCAACCCCGCAGCAGGCCAGCTTGCCTTTATTGCGACTACGCTTGTCGGCGTCTGGCCGATTGCACTCAGCGCACTGCGCCTGATGCGCAGCGGTTCCCCCTTCAGTATCGAAACCTTAATGAGCGTGGCTGCGATTGGCGCACTGTTTATTGGCGCAACGGCCGAAGCGGCGATGGTGCTACTGCTGTTTATGCTGGGTGAACGACTGGAATCATTTGCCGCCAGCCGGGCGCGTAAAGGCGTCACGGCGCTGATGGCACTCAAGCCTGACCAGGCGGTGCGCATCAATGGTTCCACCCGTGAGAACGTACAGGTCAGCGCCCTGCGCCCGGGCGATTGTATTGAAGTTGCCGCCGGGGCGCGTCTGCCTGCGGATGCCAGGCTGCTCAGCCCGTTTGCCAGCTTTGATGAAAGCGCGCTTACCGGTGAATCAATCCCTGTTGAACGCCAGCAGGGAGAATCCATTGCCGCCGGTAGCCTGAGCGTGGATCGTCTGGTGCAGCTGGAAGTGGTTTCGAAACCGGGCGAAAGCGCCATCGACCGCATTCTGCATCTGATTGAAGAAGCGGAAGAGCGACGTGCTCCGATTGAACGCTTCCTCGATCGCTTCAGCCGCGTCTATACCCCGGTGATTATGGCGCTGGCGCTGGCCGTTGCCGTTATTCCGCCGCTACTGATGGGCACGGAATGGCAGCCGTGGATCTATAAAGGGTTAACGCTGCTGCTGATCGGCTGCCCGTGTGCGCTGGTGATCTCCACCCCTGCCGCGATTACGTCCGGACTGGCGGCGGCAACCCGCCGCGGTGCGTTAATTAAGGGCGGCGCGGCGCTGGAAAGCCTGGGTAGCGTTCGCACCATCGCCTTTGATAAAACCGGTACGCTCACCGAGGGTAAACCCCGGGTCACCGCCATTCAGCCGTTTGCACAGCGGGATGAAGCGTGGCTGCTGTCAACGGCAGCGGCGATTGAGCAGGGTTCCTCGCATCCGCTGGCGCAGGCCATTGTCGCTGCCGCCGCAGAGCGCGAGTTAACTTTACCTGCCGCCACGGAACAGCGGGCGCTTGCCGGTAGCGGAGTGGAAGCAATAGTGAGCAATCGCTTACTTTCAATCAGCGCGCCGTCAAAAGTCGATGCAGAACGACTGGCTCAACATCGATCCGCCGTTGAGGCGCTGGAAAGCGCGGGCAATACGGTGGTGATCCTGCACGATACAGAGCAGCTTTATGGCCTGATCGCGCTGCGCGATACCCTGCGTGAAGATGCCAGAAACGCGCTGGCAGAACTAAAAGCAATGGGCATTCAGGGTGTGATGCTGACCGGAGATAATCCACGGGCTGCGGCGGCTATTGCCGGTGAACTGGGCATTGACTACCGCGCCAGCCTGCTGCCGGAAGATAAGGTGGCGGCGGTCAGCGCGCTTAACCAGCAGCAGCCGGTGGCAATGGTTGGCGACGGCATCAACGATGCGCCAGCCATGAAGGCAGCAACGATTGGTATTGCAATGGGCAGCGGCAGCGATGTGGCGCTGGAAACGGCTGACGCGGCGCTGACTCATAACCGGCTTACCGGGCTGGCGGCGATGATTGGCCTGTCGCGTGCCACTCACGCCAATATTCGCCAGAACATTACCATCGCGCTGGGGCTGAAGGCGGTGTTCCTGCTGACCACCCTGCTGGGGATCACCGGGCTGTGGCTGGCGGTGCTGGCGGATTCGGGTGCAACGGCATTAGTGACCGCTAACGCCCTGCGGCTGCTGCGCCGCAGATCGTAACTGTAGCCAGGGCGATAGCTATTCGCCCAGAGCCGTTAATTCAGGGGAGCCGAAAAGGCTCCCTTAAACGCCTTTCTTCAGCAGATAACGATACGGTAGCGCGTCGGTATTCTGTGCCAGCAGCGTATGCTCCATAAATCGGCAGAAACCGGGGATATCGCGCGTAGTCGCCGGGTCGTCAGCAATAATCAACAGCGTTTCGCCCTCCTGCATATGGCGCACGGTTTTACGCACCATCATGATCGGTTCCGGGCAGCGCAGGCCCAACGCATCAAGGGTCTTATCGGGGTTAGCGAAAAGGTCGCTCATGAGATTCTCAACAGTAATGATAACAAACAGCCGCTATTCTACCGCCGGACGGCCGGGGCGCAACAGCGCTATCGGACGATAACGTTTGCGCTAAAATTAACCATTGCAATAGCAGCACAACCGGGTAATATGCCGCAAAATCGCGCAAGCGACCGATGTGCTGCCGTCAATACGGCCAGTGCGTCTTAAATTTAAACTGGGTTCCCTCACCCCATTGATCTTAAAAAGGCTCAATATGATCGCATTTACTTCGCGTCAGCGTACCCACGCGCTGATCTGGCTCAGTCTGTTTCATCTGCTGGTGATCACCTCCAGCAACTATCTGGTCCAGCTGCCGGTTTCCATTTTTGGTCTGCACACCACCTGGGGCGCGTTCAGCTTCCCGTTTATCTTCCTTGCCACCGATCTGACGGTACGAATTTTCGGTGCCCCGCTGGCGCGTCGCATTATCCTGGCGGTGATGATCCCGGCCCTGTTTATCTCCTACCTGATTTCCGCGCTCTATTTTCAGGGGGAATGGCAGGGAGTGGACTCACTGAAAGAGATGAATATCTTTGTAGCCCGCATAGCCTGTGCCAGCTTTATGGCCTACGCGCTGGGTCAGATCCTCGATATTTATGTCTTTAACCGCCTGCGGCAGAAAGCCGCCTGGTGGATGGCACCGGCGGCGGCGATGTTCCTTGGCAATATCAGCGATACGGCAGCCTTCTTCTTCATTGCTTTCTACCAGAGCACCGATCCGTTTATGGCAACCCACTGGGTAGAGATCGCCATGGTGGATTACTGCTTTAAAGTCATGATCTGCATGATTTTCTTCCTGCCTGCCTATGGCCTGCTGCTCAACGCCACGCTGAAGCGATTAGCAGAAAAATCCAATGGTCCACAGGTTAATTTTGGGTAAGCTGGTTACACACAATGTCACGCAAGATAAGTTGCTTTTACACGCTGAATGCTATTGTATAAGTGCCTGATATCTTAAGTGATGACTAACAAAGGGACCCTGATGCGTAACCTACTGAAATATGCCGGAGTAAGTTTACTGGTAGTTGGCCTGGCCGCCTGCGATGGCAAGAGTGACACCGCCGCTGCGGATAAAAATGCCAGCAGCCAGGCAAGTCAGAGCAGCCAGACCGTTTCACTGATGGACGGCAAACTGAGCTTCGCGCTGCCTGCCGGCATGAGTGACAAAAGCGGCAAGCTGGGTACTCAGGCTAATAATATGCACGTTTACGCAGATGAATCAGGCCAGAAAGCGATCATTGTCATCGAAGGCGACAGCAGCAACGATACGCTGGAAGACCTGTCAAAACGCATGATCGAGCAGCAGCGTAGCCGCGCGCCTCAGCTGCAGGTGGTGACCAATAAAGAAATTACCGTTAACGACCAGCAGCTACAGCAGCTGGATACGGTGATCTCCGCTAACAATCAGACCGTCTGGTCTTCGCTGGTGATGGGCAAAGTAGATGGCAAACTGCTGACCATGCAGATCTCCCTGCCGGGAGACGATCAGCAGGCCGCGCAGACCGAAGCGGGAAATATCCTGAAAACGCTTCAGCTGAAGTAATACTGCGCTCACAAAAAAACCTCCCATCTTCGTCATCGGGCTTCAACAGAAGCCCGTTTCAGAAGTGGGAGGTTTTTTTACGTCAGGCGCTTACAGACCGGCCGTTTCGCGAATGTATTTACGTGCTTTTACCGCGTATTCAAACGGGTTAGCCAGCGCAGGGTCCTGCTCGGCTTCCACTACCATCCAGCCTTTGTAGCCGAAATCGTCGAGGATTTTGAACACCGGTTTGAAATCAATCACGCCGTCGCCCGGAACGGTAAAGGTGCCTTTCTTCACGCCGTCCAGGAACGACAGCTTCTGGCTTCTGACCTGATCGACGATTTCATCACGCACGTCTTTCAGGTGTACGTGGTTAATACGCGGCAGATACCTGGTCAGAATCGCCAGCATCTTCTCCTGGCTGCCTTCTGAGTAATAGGCGTGGCCGGTATCGAACAGCAGATAAACGTCGTCATTGGTTTCCGCCATAAAGCGATCCACTTCTTCCGTGGTCTGAATACCGGTACCCATATGGTGATGCAGACCCACCGTCATGCCCTTCTCAGCGGCCAGTTTTGCCAGCTCGTTGTAGCCTTCGGTAGTCAGACGCCACTGCTCATCGGTAAAGATCGGCTTCTCTTCCAGTACCGCTTTGGTGGTGCCCTGAATGCTCAGGCTCTGCTCGGAGCAGCCAATCACTTTCGCCCCCATCGCATGCAGGAAGTCGCGATGGTTGATGAACTCGTCGATGGTCTTCGCTTTGTCGCCGTTGGCGAAGAAGGTGCTGAACCAGGCGTTAACGATCTGAATGCCACGAATATCCAGCATCGGCTTCAATACTGCCGGGTCGCGCGGGTATTTGCTGCCCACTTCGCTGCCGACAAAACCGGCCAGCGCCATTTCGCTGACGATCTGCTGGAAGGTGTTCTCTTTACCCAGATCCGGCATGTCATCGTTAGTCCAGCCGATCGGGGCAATAGCCAGTTTGACGTTATCTTTGTTCATGATCCTACCTCTGGTGTTCACCGGGCGGCCACAACCGCCCGCTGTTATTTCCGCAGCAGTTCACGCTCGATCAGTTCGCGCGTAGCAACCGCTTCAACGTTCATTTCTTCCGGATAACCGAACAGCGCTGCGGCGATAATCGGATCGCCGCCGACCTTGAAGGTTTGCTCAGCAAACTTCATATCGCGCAGAGTCTGGAACAGCGTCGGGAAATCAACCTCACCTTTACCCACGGCAACGTGCTGGTGAATCGTGGCGTCCACACCCGGTGGGTTCACGATATAGCGGCAGTGCTTGGTATGGTTCATGGTGTCAGCAATCAGCACGTGGGACAGATCGGCACCGGCGTACTCCAGCATTGGCTTCACATCGCCCTTGCCTTTGTCGTAGAAGAAAGTGTGCGGTGCGCTGTACAGGTACTTCACGTTCTCACTGCGGAACGATTTCACAATATCGGCCGTTTCATTGCTGTTTTCGCAGAAATCCCACGGATGTGACTGGATTTCGATGCGAATGCCTTCGCGTTCAACGATAGGCAGCAGCTCTTCCATGGAGCGATAGAACATCTCTTCACAGATTTCTGGTTCGTTCGGGTTACCGGAAAGTTCGGTATTAATAACCTGCACACCGGTCTCTACCGCGATCTCAATCATACGTTTCCAGTTGCGAACGGCAGCCTGGCGGCGTGCCTCGTCAGGACCGGACCAGCGATAAACCACGATGTATGAGGAGATCTCTAACCCGGTAGCACGCAGCGCGTTTTTGTACTCGGTGATAATTTCGCGGCTGGCTTTAGGATGCTTGTAGAACGGGTTGATCTGCGGATGCGGGGACTGCTCAATATATTTGTAGCCCCAGTCAGCCACCTGGTGAACCATTTTTGTGATGCCCAAATCTCGAATGACATCCACATCAAAGGCAATTTTCATCAGACTCTCCGTGATTAAATCAGTACGCTGTTTTACGGTTTCCCCTGCTCACCGGCAGGGGAAGGTGCGGTAGCAGCGCGGCGATTAGTTGTAGAACGCCGGGCGCTCTGGCAGTTCCACCGGCTCAATCGCCCCGCTGTTCTGCGCTTTATGGCAGGCATCAGCGGCAACGGAAGCGGCATAACCGTCCCAGGCGGATGGCCCGGTCAGCTTGCCTGCGGTGGCATCATTAATAAACGCCTGCAACTCAACGTCATAGGCATCGATAAAGCGGTCTTTCCAGTCGGTCAGAATGGCGGTAGAAAGCTGCGCGTTCTTACGCATCTGCACGGCAGACGGCTCTGGCAGCTTAGCAATCCCTTCTTCACCGACCACTTCGCACTGGATGTCGTAGCCGTATGCGCAGTTAACGAAGATTTCAACGTCAATGCGGATACCTTTACGGGTTTCAAACAGAACGATCTGCGGATCTTTCAGTTTTGCATGGGTTTTGGAGGTTACGCGTGGGAAGACAACCTGTACAGATTTGTAGTCGTCTTCGGTCAGCCAGCGCAGTACATCCAGCTCGTGGATCAGCGTGTTAGTAATCGCCATATCGGTAGTGTAGTTCTCCGGTACGGTCGGGTTACGGTGCGCGCAGTGCAGCATCAGCGGCTCGCCGATTTCACCATCGGTAATCACTTTTTTCAGCGCGCGGTAGCCGGCGTCGTATGGGCGCATAAAGCCAACCTGCACCAGGCGCTTGCCGAATTTAATCTCTGCATCCACCACGCGGCGGCAGCCTTCAGCGGTCATCGCCAGCGGCTTTTCACAGAACACAGGCTTACCGGCAGCGATTGCAGCCAGCGTGTACTCTTCGTGCGTTGGGTCCCATGAAGTCACCAGCACGGCATCCACGTTGGAAGAGTTCACGACGTCGTGACCGTCTGCGTAAACTTCAGCATTCAGACCCAGACGCGCAACGGCCGCTTTCGCGCCTTCCACGTTGATATCAGAGACGGCCACAACCTCTGCACCCTGCAGTACTTTGCTGCAGCGACGGATATGTTCCTGACCGATGGCACCAGCACCAATAACACCTAACTTTAACGTCATGATCGATCCTTACTTGAGTAGGGGGTAAAAGCGGGCTAAGCAGCCCGCGCTTTAAAGGCAAAAAAGAACAGCAAAAGGAACAATAAAAAATGCGTTATTAATATTCGCGAGCCTGGTCGATATGCTCGTTAAGCTTACGGGCAACGGCGTCCACTCGCTCAGAGTCGGAAACCTGTGCTCCGCCCACGCGCCACCAGCTGAAATACTTGTGGATCATGGTTTTCGGCAGAACTTTAATATCGAACAGGGTGGAAACAGTCTGCTTCTGCGCATCAATCAGCGCGGCCTTCAGCTCTTCCAGCGTGGTAATACGGTAAGTTTTGCAGCCGTAGCCTGCGGCAATCGCGGCGAAATCAATCGGTACAAAGCCACCGTTCAGCTTGCCGGTTTCCGCGTTACGGAAGCGGAACTCGGTGGTGAAGCTGTCCATACCGTGTTCCATCTGCAGGTTGTTAATGCAGCCGTTGGTCATGTTATCCAGCAGCACCACGTTGATTTTGGCGCCTTCCTGAATCGAAGTAACCAGTTCGGAGTGCAGCATCTGGAATGAACCGTCGCCTACCATGGTGTAAACCTCACGGTGCGGCTCGGCCAGCTTAACGCCGAGAGAAGCGTTGACCTCGTAGCCCATGCAGGAGTAGCCATACTCGACGTGATAGCTGTTGTAATCTTTGGTGCGCCACATGCGCTGCAGATCGCCCGGCAGGCTGCCCGCGGCGGCGACAATCACCGAATCCTTTGGGAGGTGCTCGTTGAGCGTCCCCAGTACGCTGCTCTGCGTCAGGAATGAACCGGTCAGACGGTTGAACTCGGCAAACAGCGCTTCGCGGTCAATGTGGTCAGCGATTTCCGGCACGAAGTTTTCTTCGCTGTACACCGCCGAGTAAACGCGCTGAGTTTCTTTCAGCAGCTTGCTCTGTGCCTGGCTTACCTGCTCACCCCAGCCGTTGCGGATCGTTTCCACGCGGCTGTTCAGCGCGTTCAGCGCTTCCTGGGCATCGGCCACAACCTGCACCGCATCCAGCTTGTAGGCATCAAAATTGCTGACGTTGATGTTGATGTAGTTCACGTCCGGGTTCTGGAAGATCCATTTTGACGCGGTGGTAAAGTCGGTGTAGCGCGTACCGATACCAATCACCAGGTCGGCCTCTTTCGCCAACAGGTTAGCGGCCAGGCAGCCGGTTTCACCCACGCCGCCCACGTTCAGCGGATGGTCGGAAACGATGGTGCCTTTACCGGCCTGAGTTTCAGCAAACGGGATACCGTGACGCTCGGCGAAGGCCAGCAGCGCTGCGCCCGCGCCGGAGTACTTCACCCCGCCGCCGCAGATGATCATCGGCTTGTGTTTTTCAGCAATCAGCTTCAGCGCGTCGGCCAGCTGGCCTTCGGTTGGCAGACGGCGCTCAATGCGGTGCACACGCTTCTGGAAGAAATATTCCGGGAAGTCATAGGCTTCACCCTGCACATCCTGCGGCAGAGAAATGGTCACCGCGCCGGTTTCTGCCGGGTCGGTCAGCACGCGGAAGGCGTTGATACAGGCGGTCATCAGCTGCTCAGGACGGTTAACGCGGTCCCAGTATTTGCTGACGGCGCGGAAGGCGTCGTTGGTGCTGATGCTCAGATCGTGGCTCTGCTCAATCTGCTGTAGAACCGGATCCGGCTGGCGGGTGGCAAACACATCGCCCGGCAGCAGTAATAAAGGAATGCGGTTAGCGGTGGCGGTCGCCGCAGCGGTAATCATGTTGGCCGCGCCCGGTCCGACGGAAGAAGTACAGGCGATAATCTCGCGGCGCAGCTTCTGCTTGGCATAGCCCATTGCCGCATGCGCCATACCCTGCTCGTTACGGCCCTGATACACCACCAAATCGCCGTTGTTGTGTTCCAGAGCCTGGCCCAGACCCAGCACGTTGCCGTGGCCAAAGATGGCAAAAATGCCCTTAACGAATTTGGTCTCAACGCCGTCTACCGACAGATACTGGTTGTCCAGGAATCTGACCAGAGCCTGTGCTGTAGTTAATCTGATCTTGCCCATTTGCTCTTCCTTTATTTGTCGGGGACGCCACACTCAGGTCCACCGGTATTCGCATTTTTGGTCGCCCTGGTGAGAAATCGGCGACAGCTATAAGTGAAACGTGAGCCGATTATAAACAAATATTTTTTTCACTAAACAGAATTACAGAAGAAACATTTCATTTTGCGAGTGAGATCAAATTCTGCGTTGAAACGAGGATGAATGGGGGGATCGGCAGGGGGGAAATGAAACGCCAGGTGCCATCCAGACATAAAATGATAAAAACCCTTTCACTTCAATATGTTTACTCTTGTTATCTAAGAAAGTTGAGATATCGCTCACAACTCCTGAGCTGCCTGAAACGGCGTTATCTCTGTCGGGCGGATATAGCGCTGTGCAAGAGTTTTAACCACCTCACACTTTTGGGGCAATAATTTCATTTCATATTGAAATTGGAATTTTTATTCCTCATACTCGTTGGCATGTTAGATCCGGATTCGATCGGGCTGGCGTGCCACCGATCTGCTGGAGAAGCTCAAACAGAGTCGGCTTTACCCGAAACCACCGGCGGCTAATCAACCGCGAAAAAACGCCGATGACCAGGGTACATCACAGAAGGAAAAAACAGGTATGAGTACACAACAGAAGCGGCTTGATGTGATTTGTATCGGGCGCATCGCCGTCGACCTTTATGGCCAGCAAATCGGTGCGCGCCTTGAAGATGAAACCACCTTTGCCAAATATCTGGGTGGCTCATCCGGTAACGTGGCTTACGGTACTGCAATCCAGGGCCTGAAATCAGGCATGCTGGCGCGCGTTGGTGATGAGCATATGGGCCGCTTCCTGCGGGAAGAGCTTCAGCGCGTAGGTTGCGACACTCAGAGCCTGATCACCGATAAAAAGCGTCTAACCGGTCTGGTCATCCTGGGGATCAAAGATCAGGAAACCTTCCCGCTGGTGTTCTACCGTGACAACTGTGCCGATATGGGCCTGGTGCCGGACGATATTCAGGAAGACTACATCGCTTCTTCCCGCGCCGTTGCCGTGACCGGCACGCACCTTTCCCACGCGGATACCCGTGCAGCCGTGCTGAAAGCGCTGGAAATCGCCCGCCGTCACGGCCTGCGTACCGCGCTGGATATCGACTACCGCCCGGTGCTGTGGGGTCTGACCTCACTGGGCGACGGCGAAACACGTTTCGTTGAATCCGACCGTGTTACCCAGCAGCTGCAGGAAGTTCTGCACTATTTCGACCTGGTGGTGGGAACGGAAGAAGAGTTCCACATTGCCGGTGGCAGCACCGACAGCCTGACTGCGCTGAAAAACGTGCGTAAAGCGACCAAAGCGACGCTGGTCTGCAAACGTGGCCCGCTGGGCTGCGTCGTCTTCGAAGGCGATATCCCGGACAGCTGGGAAGAAACACAGCTGCAAAGCGGCGTGCGTGTGGAAGTGCTGAACGTACTCGGCGCGGGCGATGCTTTTATGTCCGGCCTGCTGCGCGGCTGGCTGAACGACGAAAGCTGGGAACAGGCATGCCGTTACGCGAATGCCTGCGGTGCGCTGGTGGTTTCTCGCCACGGCTGTGCGCCAGCCATGCCAACGAAAGAAGAGCTGGATGATTTCCTCAGCCGCGATAAAGACGTTAAGCGCCCGGATCTGGACGCACGTCTGAACCACCTGCACCGCGTCACCACGCGTAAGCAGGAGTGGACCGAACTGAACATCTTCGCCTTCGACCACCGCAAACAGCTGGCCGACATGGCTGCCGAAGCGGGCTTCGACGATTCACGCATTCCAGAACTGAAAACGCTGCTGTTGCAGGGTGCACAGGAAGCGGCTCGCGAAGCCGGTCTGGACGATGGCCGCTGCGGTATTCTGGCGGACACGACTTACGGCCAACCCGCGCTGAACGCGATTACCGGTAAAGGCTGGTGGATTGGTCGCCCGATCGAGCAGCCAAGCTCTCGTCCGCTGCGCCTTGAGCACGGCAACATCGGTTCCCAGCTGGTGGACTGGCCGCAGGAACACGTGGTCAAGTGTCTGACCTTCTACCATCCGCACGACAGCGCGGAAATGCGTAAAGAGCAGGACGACCTGATCCTGGATGTGTGGAAAGGCTGTAACAAATCTGGCCATGAGCTGCTGCTGGAAGTGATCCTGCCGGAAAGCAACCCGGATAAAGATGAGAAGTACTATCTGGAAATTCTGACCCACTTCTACAGCATGGGCATTCAGCCTGACTGGTGGAAACTGCCGCCGCTGTCACACGCATCATGGGAAGCTATCAGCGCGCTGATCGAGAAAAACGATCCGCACTGCCGCGGTATCCTGCTGCTGGGCCTGGACGCGCCGGAAGCCGAATTGAAAGCGGGCTTTGCCGCTGCGGCGAAGAGCCCATGGGTCAAAGGCTTCGCGGTAGGCCGCACCATCTTCGGCCAGCCGTCACGCCAGTGGCTGCAGGGTGAGCTGGATGATGCCTCGCTGATTGCCAAAGTTAAAAGCAATTACCTGACGCTGATTAGCTACTGGCGCGAAGCACGCCCGGCTAAGTAATCAGTAGCACACTCCCTGACGGATATCAGAATTCATTCTGGTTCTGTCGGGGAGTTTTCATATGGCGAGCACATCACTTCCAACACTTCTTTTTATTACATGAAGCTACCAAAAGCATTCGATTGATTTATTTCATGAATTGATTATTGATATAAAAAGCAGAGGGTAAAATGATGAAGATAATAAGCCATAATGTTCCAAAATCACGAAGATTTTCACTTCATTTTGAAGTACCAGTAGCCAGGCATATTCTCACTGAGCCCCAGCCCTCTGATCTATATTTATTATGAAAATGACTACGTTATTTTAGGCGTCTTTTTAGAGAAAATTTTCCGCCAGCATGCCACGTCAAGATTAAAAACTCAGGAATCACGAAAAAAAATCAAAAGAAAAAATAAGAGGGGTAAACACCCCCCGAAAAACGGATAAATTTAACTATTCACACTGAACGTTTTATAATTGCCCAATAATAAGTACTGCTGACCCATTAAAATCACCGGCCGCGGGTTTTGAACCATTTCCTACCACAGCAAACTTGACATAATCGCTACCTGAGCCATTGTATAACGTAGTCTGAAAACCGTCATTCGGCTTTACCGGCTTATTATTATATAGCATGACAACACCAATCCTCGGGTTTGAGGTTCTTATGGCATCGCCGAAAGATGCACTTTCTGCGATAAGGTTAACTTTAATATTTTGGCTCAGCGTGGTATTACATTTGTACTTAAGCTGACGGTTATCCTGATAGGGTGATGACAGTGCCGACGTTGTTAACACGGAGCTGTCAATCAGGCCAAAATTAATGTCCATCGTTTTCCCCTCATTAATACTACATTCGACAGGAATAGGGATGATGGCCTGTTGCGTTATAAGACGATATATCGGTATATTTGGGCGCTCGCCTGAATAGACATAGCGGTATAAACTAGCCAGCTCCAACCCTGCGGGAATATGGAATGCACCACCTATTAATTTCCGGCGAAGTTTAAAATAAACTTTTCCATTATTACCTACATAAGCATCAGACAGCTTGGTAACGCCTTTTCCCGTAGGGCCCATCAGTGAACCAAAGTATTCATTCACAAGAGGAGGATAATACTCACCAGAAAGCCCAGTACTGGCGTCCACGAAAACAATACCGATACGGAAATCAACATCATCCGTCAGTTTATTATATCCCGAGTACTTCCCTGGTGTGTTTATACCTTTATCCACTGAAAAATAAGATGCACTCCTTGCTCCATATTCACTATAGCACCATCCTGGATAATGATTGGGTTGTGTAATGAATGGGACCGTTGCCGTCGCACCTGCCAGATTTGAACTAAACATAGATGCATTTAATGATACATTTAAATTGTTCATTGGATCGGCCCAGCATCCACCATTCGGCATTCCCGGTGGTACAGAGGGGACAGCATATGCCGTTGAAATGGTCAATGTCAGAAGCGTCAATACCTTTATCGGAAAAATGCTACCGAAAATAATTTTGATTAATTTCATGATTACCATCGCGAATTTATTAAATTTAAGATAAACGTTATTACAAGAAAAGATCGCGGATATTAATCAGATGGAACCCGATTGGTGATGACATTACAGCGTTCCTGGCTACATTTAAAAGTAACTTCTGGGCGGCCACCATAGTCATTCAAATAGGTAAATACCGGAGCATTTCCATAATCGCCGATATCACCCGGCAACATTTCACTGGAGCCCGGCGCCAACATGAATGGCGTAAAATCAGCGATTTTTTGTCCTTTATGATGGGTCTGCGCATCCACCAGCGTGATGTAATACGGGCTTGGATTTGCAATCTCCCAGCGATTATCCCGTCGCGTTAATACAAGCTGTGACTGCCATGGACTGGCAAGATCCAGGTTTTTCAATCCCACAGGGCGATAGAAGATCTTGATACGATTTTGCAAAGCAATTTGGAAGGTATTCCCTCCCTTAACGCGGGGAGGGATCTCCCGCAGATTTAAGTAAAACAACGTTTCCCGGTCCTGACGCAACAATCTCGCCGAAGGTAGCGCCTGTATTTTAATCTGCGAGTTTTCCCCAGGTTCTAAACGCTGAATAGGAGGCAGTATCAACAACGGCCCCTGGACACGCTTGCCATTTTCGTCCTCTATCCACCCCTGTGCAAGGTAAGGGTCATAAGGATTTTGATTAATCACCAACAGGCTTTGTGATGATTTATCACTGTCGAAAATGACTCGTGACTGCTGTATGGCAATCGCGGCATAAGTCATTGGGGAAAATATAAATATCAACAGAAAAAGAAGGCGACTTACTGATAAAAACATAACGTATCCATCTGTTTTTTCATCATCATCTAAAAATTAACCTATGCACCCAGTTAAATCTCGATCATCATAAATTTTTTAAATAATACCTATTGAATATTAATTAGCAAAGTTGCTGATGCATTAAAATCACCGCCAGTTGAAATATTTTCACCAATAATATTAGGGGATGCTGCCAGTATCAGACTATCTGCAGGATTAGGTAAATTGAACCATGTGTTAATATCAACCCGGCTTCCATTTTTATAAAAAACAATCCCCATACCTTTCATGTTTGTATCAAGAATGTAGTCATAGGTATCTGATGTACCTACGATTTTCATTCTTAATCCGTCACCTGAACTCAAGCCGGTACATTTCACACTAACATTCAGATTCTTTTTAATCGTTACACCATCGGCGTCTTTCTTTGAAATATTTCCAAAAGGTACGATAATCTGTTCATCATTGTTGATAGTGCATGGGTTTTTATCAACAACGCGACCTCTGAAATTAACAGTCATCATTCCCGTATCAACAGCGTAACCGGGTAGACAAACCCCGAATAGAAACGCTATTGCAGCTATCTTCCATGCACACATATATCTTCCATTTTTTACTATTTCAGCAGAGGCAATTCATCATCAAGATAAGATTATTATATACTGACGATAATAAATTCCATCTAAGAAAAAAACGAAATTAGCCAAGTTAGATTTAATTATAATCAATTATGCTTTAGCCTGGAAATGTTAAATCATCCATGGGTTAATTTCGATAATTTCCTTTTCTGATAAAATCAGCAAATAATACATACGATATAAAAAAACATAATTTCTAAAAAAAACAGTTAATAACACTACGATTGCACCATAAATGCATATTATATCAATAGGATAAATGCTGAAACCGCGCATCTGGTAGTCAAGACCCATGCCATAACTGGAAAATTGTCAAGGACATGATCAGATTTGAACAGCGGTTCTGTCATCACCAACAACGTATCTTAACGCTGACAAATATGCAGCATAAAATGCTGAAACAGAGATTTCGCCACCTCATTCCAGGAGATATACTGCCGCTGAGTTTTTGCCAGTTCGTTGCAATTTTGTGAACCAATTCCCAACCCTGATGAAATAAAAGGCGCTGCTTTCTTCATCAAGTGAAATTTTTTGTTCATCTGGTAGAATGGCGTTCAGAAGAACATCAATTTTGAGATTAGCGAGCCGCTTAATGACCAACAATCCAACACAGCTTTCACTGCTACAGGACGACATCCGTCGCCGTTATGACACCTTAAGCAAACGCCTGAAGCAGGTGGCTCGCTATATTCTGGATAACAGTAACAGTATCGCCTTCGACACCGTCGCTTCCATTGCACAGCAGGCAGACGTACCGCCTTCCACCTTAATTCGTTTCTCGAATGCCTTTGGCTTCAGCGGCTTCAATGAAATGAAGCAGGTGTTCCGTCAGCACCTGATGGAAGAAACGGTCAACTACACCGAACGTGCACGTCTGTTCCGCCAGACCGCGACAGATGAAACGCCAACTGCACCGGAAAATCCGGCTGAGATCCTGAATGTGTTCACTATGGTGAACTCGCAGGCGCTTCAGCAGCTGGCAATGCAGATTAACCCCGAGCAGCTGGAAAAAGCGGTCAAAATGCTCGATGAGGCCGATAACATCTACGTGATTGGTCTGCGCCGTTCGTTCAGCGTGGCCTCCTACCTGACCTACGCTCTGCGCCACCTTGAGCGCCGTGCATTTTTAATCGACGGTCTGGGTGGCATGTTTGCCGAACAGCTGAGCATGGTAAACCCAAAAGATGTGGTGATTGCCATCAGCTACTCACCTTACGCGCGTGAAGCGGTTGAACTGGTTGAGCTGGGAGCCAAACGCGGTGCCCATCAGATAGCCATTACCGACAGCCAGGTGAGTCCGCTGGCCGCCTTTAGCGACGTCTGCTTCGTGGTGCGCGAGGCGCAGGTTGACGGATTCCGTTCTCAGGTGGCTTCCCTGTGCCTGGCACAGACGCTGGCAGTTTCGCTGGCGCTGAATAACGCCAACTAAATGCATACCGGCGCTCGCCTCCTGCCAGCGCCGGTTACACCTCATATCCGCTGATTCTTCCCGGCAGGCAGGCAAACCAGCAGTTCAAGTACCAGCAGCCCGGCCACCAGCAACAGCGGCAGATCCCAGCTACCGACAGATTTCCTCAGATAGCCCACCAGCAGCGGCCCCAATCCGGCGATCAGATAGCCGACGCTCTGTGCCATCGCAGAGAGCCGGGCAGCACTTTCACCACTGGCGCTGCGGACAACAAACAGATAGGTTCCCAGCCCCGGACCGGCACCCTGACCAAACCCCAGCAGCAGCACCCACACCATCGCGGTATTCGCGGGGGCATACAGGATCCCGAGCGTGCCCACCAGGCAGCACAAAATGGTGAGGACCATAAATCCGCGCTGATCGCGCGCGCGCGCCGCCAGGAACGGCACCAGGAAGCCGCCAATCATCAGGCTAAACTGCGAAGCGGAAAACAGCAGCGCAGCACTTTCAGGCGATGAGCCCCGGCTGGTGAAAATGGTCGGCATCCACGCAAGGAAGACATACAGATTCAGCACCTGCAATCCAAAAAATAGCGTCACCGACCACGCCACGCGTTGGCGATACAGATCGTTCCCCACACCGTTGTGCCCCCCGGAAACCTGCCCCGCCGCAACGGAGTGACGCAGCTGCGGCAGCCAGATCAGCAGCGCCAGCAGCGCCGGGATCGCCCACAGCCCAAGGGATTGATAAGCGGCCACCTCATCCGCCCCCAGCGAAAGGAACAGTGGGAAAGCGCCACCGGCACCGATTACCGCCCCGACACCCAGCATCAGCGCATAAATTCCCATTACCGACCCCATCTGCTGCGGCAGAAAACGCTTACGCGCCAGCGCGGGCATAATGACGTTCATCACCGCAATACCCACACTGCCAATCGCCGTGCCCAGCAGGAGCATGGACTCTCCTCCTCCGCGCATAGCACAACCGAGGCACAGCAGAACCAGCGCCACAAACAGCGCCCGCTCTTCCCCCATTCGCTGGCGCAGCTTCACGCCGGTGATAGAGAAAACGCTCAGCAGCACCAGTGGCAGCGTGGTCACCAGCAGCGTTGAGGTAAAACTCAGGTGCAGCGCCGACAGCAGCGGCCCCACCGTTGCAAAGATCAGCCGCATATTCAGCGACACCATGATGAAGCCCAGCCAAAGCAGCCAGAGCTGTCCTGGCCGCGCCATCGCGCCCCCGGCGAGGCGGCGATTGCCGTCTGATAATTCGTTCATTTCTCACTCCGAATTGGTGATTTCTATCCTCGCTCCGTTTGTGGCGCGATGCTGAGTCAGGCCGTGAATAGCCCGCAGGTCACTATAAGTTCTTAATGAGATTGTGTATCATTCGCTTCTTAGGCATAACGGAGCTTTGTTTAGGCAAAGCGGAGCCAACCCGCAGCAAGAAGAGGGCAAGATGAATTCAGCACCACGTTTCTGCTGGCAAAGACAGCCGAGCGCGCACGCTTCCTGCCGAGGGTTTGTCGATCGTTTACAGCTGGATGAAGGACTGTCCATGGCCTACTGCCACTACCAACCCCGCAGGGAACTCCGCGAGCCGGGTATCGCAGAGCGGGATATACGTAGCCTGACTATCGCCATTGCGCTGGAAGGCAGCACCGTCACCCATGCCCGCGACGGCAGTCAGTATCATTTTCGTGCCGGTCACAGCACCGTTGCCCTGTTTTCCCGTAGCCACGGCGAGCGCTTTTTCCCGGCGGGCCAGCAGGTGCGCCAGCTACGGCTAATTATCGATGAGCCGCTAATGGAACAGTATGCGCTGACCGGTCTGCTCAGCGGTCGGCAGAGAGATAATCAGGTCCACTCTTTATTCTCCGGCCAGCACGGCAGCAGCATTCAGCAGCTGGCTGAGCGGATTGCGACACTCCATGGCAGTGCGTCCAGCGGTCTTGAAATACAGATTGCGGCGCTGACGCTGCTGGCGGAACAGGCCCGATTGCTCTCCCCTCCGCCAGTCAATTCCCGGGAACTAAACGGTGTGGCCCAGGACAGGCTGGCACGCGCACGCGAATTGCTGCAACAGCATTACGACCGTCCACTCACCGTTGCCTGGCTCTGTACCCAGGTCGGCACCAACGAATTCGCGCTGAAACAGGGGTTCCGGGCGCTGTTCAATACCACCCCGCACCGTATGCTGACGGAAATCCGCATGGCTCACGCCTGGGAACTGCTGGAAAGCGGACTGCACGTCTCCACCGTGGCGTGGAAGGTTGGCTACCAGCATCTTTCCAGCTTCAGCGCTGCCTTCCAGCGCTTTTACGGCCGCACGCCCACCTCGGTCAGCGGTAAACGCCAGACATAAAAAAACGGGCAGCCCGTAGGTGGCCGCCCGTTTATTAGCTTGTTTTCAACATCAACCTTTTCCTTCGGGCTTCAGACTGCATCGCTACAGCCAGAATCCCTCTGGGGTACATCACTACAACTAAACCAACTTACTTCTTGCGCGGATACTCATCGCTGTTCACCCAGGCGTGATCTTTCTCCCAGGTAAATTTCCATAAACGTACCGGCCCAGCCATGACGTTCAAATAGTAGTTGTCGTAACCGGCGATGGTCGCTACCGGGTGGTAGCCACGCGGGACGGTAACAACGTCGCGGTTATACACCGCCATGCACTCATCCAGCGAGCGATCGTCGGTATAGACGCGCTGCAGGGCGAAGCCACGCTCCGGATCGAAACGGTGATAGTACGTCTCTTCCAGATAGGTTTCGTCTTCTGAATCTTCCTGGTCGTGCTTGTGGCTTGGGTAGGAGCTGGTATCACCTTCGTTGGTGTACACTTCCACCACCAGCAGGCTGTCGGCAGGCTTGTTGTCCGGCAGGATGTTATGCACCAGACGCTTGTTGTGGCCTTTACCGCGCTGCTCCACGCCCACATCTTCAGGCGCGATCAGACGTGCCGGCAGATTGCCCTGGCTTGGCGAATTACACACCGCCAGTTCCAGATCGGACTCTGCCACCACTTCAATTTGTTCGTTGTGCGGCACGTAGACGGAATACGGCGGCGTGCGCTCAAACGGCGACATACGCTTACCGATATTCGGGAACTCGGCCTGACGGGTTTTCACCGAAGCCAGACCCGCAACCAGCACCAGACACAGCTCTTTATCACCGCTTTCAAGCGTGAGGGTCTGCCCTTTCTTCAGCAGATAGGCATCGAAGCCAACATAACGCCAGCCGGCACTTTCCGGGGTGACGTTCTGAATACGGCCCTGTGCATCGGGCTGTTTTGCTTTATTTAATAATGACATGCTGCTTTGTCCTTTGCCCGCGCCGCCGCAAACTGCCCGGCGGCGCGGATTGTTGGTGAAAAGGATTAGCCCAGTGTAGGCATGCTGAACTCAGACACGGTTTTCTGACCGCTCGGCCAGCGAACAGTTGCAGTCTTCATGCGGGTGTAGAAACGCACGCCGTCCGGACCATGCACGTTCAGTGCGCCAAAGACAGAACGTTTCCAGCCGCCGAAGCTGTGGAAGGCCATCGGTACCGGAACCGGTACGTTAACGCCAACCATGCCCGCCTGCACTTCACGTACGAAGTCGCGGCCGGTGTGGCCATTGCTGGTGAAGATAGCGCTGCCGTTACCGAATTCGTGGCTGTTAACCAGGTCCAGTGCGGTTTTGTAGTCAGGGGCACGCACGATGCTCAGAACCGGTCCGAAGATCTCTTCACGCCAGATAACCATGTCGGTGGTGACGTTATCGAACAGAGTACCGCCAACGTAGTAACCGTCCGGGTTGCCTTCAACCTGAATGCCACGGCCGTCAACAACCAGTTTCGCGCCTTCCGCTTCGCCTTTGTCGATGTAGCCCAGTACTTTCTTCTGGTGCGCAGCAGAAACCACCGGCCCCATTTCGTTTTCGTCTTTACCTTTGTGAATGCCAGGACCCACGCGCAGGGCTTTCACCAGCGGAGTCAGTGCAGCAATCAGTTTGTCAGCGGTGTCGTCGCCCACGGCAACAACGACTGGCAGCGCCATGCAGCGCTCGCCGGCAGAACCAAACGCGCCGCCCATGATGGCGTTCACGGTGGCATCCAGATCGGCATCCGGCATTACGATAGCGTGGTTTTTCGCCGCACCGAACGCCTGCACGCGCTTACCGTGTGCGCTGGCGGTGGTGTAGATGTGCTCGGCAACGCCGGAAGAACCCACGAAGCTCACTGCCTGAACGCGCGGATCTTTATACAGCTGCTCTGCGTTTTCGTTAGAGCTGTGGATCACGTTGAACACGCCATCCGGCAGGCCCGCTTCGGTCAGCAGTTCAGCCATACGAACAGACGCTGACGGGTCCAGAGCCGGTGGCTTCAGAACAAAGGTGTTACCGCAGGCCAGCGCGATAGGGAACATCCACAGTGGCACCATCGCCGGGAAGTTGAACGGGGTGATACCCGCAACCACGCCCAGCGGCTGCATCAATGAGTAGCTGTCAACGCCAGTACCGACGTCCGCTGAGTTCTCACCTTTGATCAGGTGTGGGATACCACAGGCGAACTCAACGACTTCCAGACCACGGGTCAGTTCACCCAGTGCATCTGACCAGACTTTACCGTGCTCGCTCACGATCAGCGCGGCCAGTTCGTCACGATGCTGTTCCATCAGGGTTTTAAAGTTGAACAGGATACGGGCGCGGCGCAGTGGAGAAGTGCGTGACCAGCTATCGAAAGCGTTGTGGGCTACTTCAATGGCGTGTGCCACTTCGTCGCTGGTGCTCTGCGTCAGTTCACGGATGACTTTGCCGGTCGCCGGATCGTAAACCGGGATGGTTTCGTTGCTGGCGCTCAGGGAAGTTTTACCGCCAATAAAGTTTCCTACGATAGTCATGTTCTGGCCTCTTTGATGTGATAGTTCCCATGCAGGCAGTCTGAATCACAACGCTACCTGGCCGGGCAAAACTCTAATGCGTGGGATGACAGTATAATATTGGAATAAATTTTTCAAATATTTCACTTTAGAAAATTCGGTTTTAGCGGCATGGATCGCATTTTTCACGGTCAGGCTCTGCCGGGTAAATGGTCCTGCCTGCTGGCATCGCTATAAAGCCCCCAGCTCAGGCCACATGCGGAACAGTGGTTTTACCACGTAACGATAACGCCCCCGGAATTGTTCGCGCTTTTCGCGGCGATTTCCCCGTGTTTTTGCTGGTGTTTTTTTATGCGCGGTGAAATTTTGAGAGGCGGATCTAAAAATTTAAATTTCATTATTCACTAACTATGAAATAAATGTTTTCTTATGCGTACTTTTACTGCACCATGCGGATCGGGTAAGACTGGCCCTGTGGTGGAGTTTTTTTTATTACCCTACTGAAACAGGAGCCATCCCATGGCTATCGATCCAACCCGCATTTGCATTAACCGTAAAATTGCCCCAGCCCTGAGCATTGAAGCCTTTTTCCAGCTGGTGCAGAAGCTGGGTCTGAGCAAGGTTGAACTGCGTAACGATATGAAAGGCGGCAGCGTGACTGACGATCTCAGTCACCAGCAGGTGAAAGACCTGGCGGAAAAGTACGGCATGGAAATTATTACGATTAACGCCGTTTATCCGTTCAACCAGATCAGCGACGACCTGCTGGCTCGCGCTGAAGGACTGCTGAAGGATGCGCAGGGTATCGGCGCGAAGGCGCTGGTCATGTGCCCGCTGAACGACGGTACGCCGGTTTCTGCTGAAGATACCGTGAACGCACTGCGTACGCTGGCACCGCTGTTTGAACGCTACGGCGTTAAAGGACTGGTTGAGCCGCTGGGCTTCCCGGTCAGCTCGCTGCGCTCGGCAGGCCAGGCGTTAGCGCTGATCGACCAGGCGGATGTGCCGTTTACCCTGGTGCTGGATACCTTCCACCACCATCTGTATGAAGGCGCGGAACAGGACTTCGCCGCCGGTCTGGATGTTAATCGCATCGGGCTGGTGCACCTGTCCGGCGTGGAAGACGATCGCGAAACCAGCAAGCTGACCGATGAAGAACGCATCATGCTGAGCGAAGGCGACCGCCTGAAGAGCGTGTCGCAGGTACAGCGCCTGGAGAAGCTGGGCTACAAAGGCATCTACGCCTTCGAGCCGTTCGCTTCCAGCATGGACAACTGGACCGCTGCGGACATCGAGCGCGAAATTCGCCAGAGCATCGCACTGCTGCAGGGCTAAACATCCCGTGGCCGGGTTTATCCGGCCAACGGAAAATCCGGCAAATCTGCCGGATTTCACTTCTTATCTGTGTCACTTAGCGGCCTTCCAGGGCCGCATTTTTTTATGCGGTCGTCACCCGTTTTAACCATAGCGTCGCCAGTATCGCCAGACACACCAGCAGGCTGCTGAGCAGATAAATCACCGGCACCCCGGCATAGCTCATAATCAGCCCGGCCAGCGGACCGGTTATTCCCAGCGCCAGATCCATAAAGGCCGTATAGGTCGCCAGCGCACTGCCCTGATTCTGCGGCGGCACCACTTTCACCGCCACCACGCCAATCGCCGGGAACACCAGCGAGAAGCCGGCACCGGTCAACAGCGCACCCACTTTCGCCATCCACGGCTCCCACGAACCCCAGACCATCAGCAGCCCGAACGCCTCAACCGCGAAACAGACCAGCGCCACGTTCAGTCCGCCAAAGCGGTTAATGGCATTGGGGAACAGCATACGCGTACCAACAAACGCCACGCTGAACAGCGTCAGGGCGAAAGCCGCACCTTGCCAGCCTTTATCCTGATAGAACAGGGTAATAAAGGTGGCGATCACCCCGAAACCCACCGAGCCCATCGCCAGGATCAGACCATAGCCCCAGATACGCCCGAGCACCGCGCGAAACGGCAGCGGTTTTCCCTTGCTGGTTTTCACTGCAGGCCGGGGGAACGCCAGCACAATCGCCACCAGCGCGATGGCGATCACTATCGCCGCCAGCAGCAGCAGACCGCCCCACATATAGATTGCCACGCCCAGCGGCGCACCGATCGCCATCGCGCCGTAGGTGAAAATCCCGTTCCACGAAATCACCCGGCCAATATGCAGCGATCCCACCACACCCACGCCCCACAGCGTGGCACCCGTTCCGGCAAAGCTCTGCCCCACGCCCAGCACCACGCGGCCGAGGCATAACAGCAGCAAACTCACGAGGGGAATGGCGCTGCTCAGTGCCGCCAGCGCGTAGCAGATGCCGCAAATCAGCGCGCCGAACAGGCCAAAGATCACCACTTTCTTCGGTCCCCAGAGATCGGCAAAACGCCCGGCATGAGGGCGGCTAAGCAGCGTGGCGAAATATTGCAGACTAATCACCAGACCGGCCCAGAAGGCGCTGTAGCCCATCACGTCATGGACGTAGCCGGGCAGTACCGCCAGCGGCAGCCCGATGGTCAGATAGCTGGCAAAGTTGAAAATAACAACGGAGATAATGCGCAGATTTAAGCGCAGGCCGGATTGCGCGGCGTCGCCTGCTGACGGGTCTGACATGGAAATTACGGCTCGCAAAGCAAAAAAGTCGAGGCCTCACTATACCTGAACCGTTAGCGTCCTACGGATATTTATTCGCCGCAGCGGGCGCGAATACCGCCATATTTTCGTCACAAAGCCTCTCTATACTCCGCCCCACAGAGTCCCAAAGAGGATAACAATATGGTCTTTACTCCCCTGAACTTCATTCAGGTGAGCACATGCTACCGGCCCTGGCCGGCGGCTGGTCAGGCACGCCCGCGCAATAACGGAGTGTCGCCATGACCCGCTCACCCGTCGCCGTTACGCTGAAAGGTATTGGTTATGCCTTTGGCGAACACCGCGTACTCAATCACATCGATCTGGATATCGAACCCGGCTCTATTGTAGCCCTGCTCGGCCCTTCCGGCTGCGGCAAAAGCACGCTGCTGAAAATTCTCGCCGGGCTGCTGGAGCCGCAGCAGGGCACGCTGCATTTTGGCGAACGGCTGATTGCCAGCGCCGCGAAAAGCACGCCGCCCGAACAGCGCGATATCGGCATGGTTTTCCAGGATTACGCCCTGTGGCCGCATATGACGGTGGCGCAGAACGTGGCGTTTCCCCTGCTGATGCGGCGGGTCTCCGCCCATGAGCGCCAGCAGCGGGTAATGCAGGCGCTACAGCGCGTCGGACTCGGCGATTTCGCCGCACGCAAGCCGTCCGATCTGTCGGGGGGTCAGCAGCAGCGTGTCGCATTGGCACGCGCGATTATCGCTGAACCTAAAATCCTGCTGTTCGATGAACCGCTATCCAATCTTGATACCGATCTGCGCGAGTCGCTGTGTCTGGAGATGGCCACGCTGCTGCGCCAGCTCGGCACCACCGCGGTGTACGTCACCCACGACCGGCGCGAGGCGGAGATCCTGGCGGATCGCATCGTCTGGCTGGCCGCGGGCTCCGTTTCTGCTATTCAAACCGTTACTTCACTCTCTGGGGAACCCGCATGACATTGTTTAATCCGATGAAGACAGGAGCTATTTTCGCCATGTTGTTGACTTCTGGCATGATGATCGCCGACGCACAGGCACTGACCGTTTATACCGCCGGGCCGGGATCGCTGGCAAAAGGCCTGGCCGCGGGCTTTGAAAAACAGACCGGCGTAAAAGTGAATATTTTCCAGGCCACCACCGGTAAGGTGATGGCACGACTGGAGGCCGAACAGGCCAATCCGCAGGCGGACGTACTGATTTCCGCCTCCTGGGATACCGCCGAAGAGCTACAGCAGCGCGGCTGGCTGCTGCCGTACCAAAGCCCGAACGCGGAAAAAGTCCCGGCTGAGTTCAAAACCGCCGACTATGTGGCGCAGGGGATCTCCGCGCTGGGGATCGTCTGGAACACCAAGAGCGGCACCCCGGAGCCAAAAGAGTGGCAGGATCTGACCGCAGAAGCCTTTAAAGGTAAGGTGACCACGCCGGACCCGTCCCTGTCAGGTGCCTCTCTCGATCTGCTGATTGGCCTGCAAAACAGCATGGGCGATCGTGCATGGCAGCTGTTCAGCAAGTTGAAGGATAACGGCATGGTGATTGCCGGCCCTAACGCCCAGGCGCTGACGCCGGTGCTACAGGGTGCGAAAGCCGCTGTGTTTGGCGCGGTGGATTATGTTTCCTACGGCAGCATCCAGGACGGCGAAGCGATCAAAGTGATCTTCCCGGCCAGCGGTACGGTGGTGGCTCCACGCCCGATGATGATTCTGAAAAGCAGCCAGAATGCGGCGGATGCCAAAGCCTTTGTCGACTACGTGCTGTCTGAAGAAGGCCAGCAGAAAGTGGCCGATGCCTGGCTGATGCCTGCCCGTTCAGACGTCGGTGCCAAACGCCCGCTGCTGAGCGACCTGAAAATCCTTCCGGCACAGAGCAGCGGCAGTGCCGATCGCGGCAGCGTGTTAAAACGTTTCGCCGACCTGTTTAAACAACCTTAATCCCTATCCGGTGGCACCCTCAGCGGTGCCACCCTCCAGGATCGCCCATGAATTATCGTCTGATGCCGCTGCTCACGGTGGCGCTGCTGGTGGTGCTGGTTGCGCTGCCGCTGCTGTTTATTCTGTTACAGGCGCTGTTCCCGCATCTGGCCCAGGGTTCGCTGGCCGGGGCGTTCAGCCCGATTCCGGCACTGCTGCGCGACCCGCAGCTGCCTGCGCTGCTGAGCGGTACGCTTAAAATTGGCCTGACGGTGGCGCTTCTCAGCGCGCTGGTCGGCATTCCTCTTGGCACCCTGCGCGGGCTGTTCGATCTGCCGCTGGCGCGCCTGTGGGATCTGGTCATGCTGATCCCGTTCCTCACGCCGCCCTACATTGCCGCACTCAGCTGGATGCTGGCGCTACAGCACAACGGGTATCTGTATCAACTGATCGGCTTCGATCTCAACGATCTGCTGTTCAGCCAGAACGGCATTGC
Organism: Erwinia sp. S43; assembly: GCF_016624745.1. Lineage (NCBI taxonomy): Bacteria > Pseudomonadati > Pseudomonadota > Gammaproteobacteria > Enterobacterales > Erwiniaceae > Erwinia > Erwinia sp. S43. Next base: position 151,921 of record NZ_JACVTX010000010.1, read on the forward strand.
ACTGGTCATGACCCTGAATATCTTCCCGGTGGTCTATTTTGCCGTGTCGCGCAGCCTGCTCGCCAGCGGGCAGCACCTGGCAATCGTGGCGCGGGTTCACGGTGCCAGCGCGCTGCGGGCCTTCTGGCACGTTACATTACCGATGATGCTGCCCGCGCTGGCGGCCGGAGTACTGCTTTCATTTACTCTGGCCATTGAGGAGTACGGCGTTCCGGCTGCGCTCGGCTCCCGCGCGGGCGTGGTGATGCTGACGGTCGGCATCGAAGAACGCCTGGCGGACTGGCCTATCGATCTGCCCGGTTCCTCGCTGCTGTCGATGCTGCTGGTGCTGGTGGCGCTGGCGGCTTACACCCTGCAACGTAAGCTGGTGGGCAATAAAGAAGTCACCAGCATTACCGGCAAACCCGCGCTGAACAAAGGCGCGCAGCTGGGCCACTGGCGCTGGCCCGCGCTGGTGCTGTTCAGCCTGGTGGCCTTCGTTGTGGTGATCATGCCGATGTCTTCGATGCTGCTCAGCGCCCTGCTTTCCACCCTTTCCGGCGGTATCCGGCTGGAGAACGTGACCCTGCGCCACTTCAGTGCGCTGTTTGCCCAGCACGGTGACGCGCTGGACGCGCTCTCCACCAGCCTCGGGCTGGCCTTTGCCGCCGCGCTGATTACCGGCGTGATTGGCTTTCTTGCCGCCTGGCTGGTGGTGGTGCGCAAAATCCGCGGGGCGGTCTTTATCGACGGGCTGTCGCTGCTGCCCGCCGTGCTGCCCGGGGTGGTGGTCGGCGTCGGGTTAATTCTGCTGTGGAATCAGCCGTTCTGGCCGGTAACGCCCTATAACAGCTGGCCGATCCTGCTGCTCTCCTACTGCTGCCTGCTGCTACCGTGGCCGGTGCGCTACGTGGGCAGCGCGCTGAAGCAGCTGGGCGGCAATCTGGAACCGGCGGCGCGGGTACACGGCGCCAGCCAGTTCCAGGCGCTGCGCTACATCGTGCTGCCGCTGGTGTTCCCCAGCCTGCTGGCGGCGATGCTGATGGTGTTTGCTATCGGCTCGCGCGAGCTGGTGACCTCGCTGCTGCTGGCTCCGGCGGGTATGCAGACGGTATCGGTGTTTATCTGGCGGCAGTTCGAACAGGGTTCTGTCGGCCAGGGTATGGCGATGGCGACCATTGCCATTACCACCGGGCTGACGCTAATGTTCAGTGCGCTGGCGCTGATGCAGCGCGGGGAGCGTTCTTAGCAGGCGATCATTCCTAAAAACGGCGGACTCACTGCCGCAGCCGCTACACTTGCTGCACAGCAGTTAATAACGGAGGCGCAATGAGTCCACTGCCACAGGAGAAAATCGGGCAGAACATCCTGCTAAAACTGGCCACCCTGGTGGTTATCCTGGCCGGACTGAAGCTTTCGGCGGAGATCGTGGTGCCCTTCCTGCTGGCGCTGTTCCTCGCTATCGTACTGAATCCGCTGGTGACCGCGCTGATGCGGCGCGGTCTGCGGCGCGGCATGGCCATCAGTCTGGTGGTGGTCGTGATCCTGCTGATCATAGCCATGCTGGTAGGCATGATCGCCAGCTCGGCGGATGAATTCAGCGCGATCTATCCGCAGCTCCAGTCACAGGCAGAGCAGAAACTCGCGGTGTTACAACACGCCGCCGCGCGTTTTCACATTCGGCTTTCCAGCGAATCGCTGATGCAGCGGCTCGATCCCGGTGCGATGGTCAACGTGGCCACCAGCATGTTTACGCAGATTTCCGGCGCGATGACCCAGCTGGTGCTGGTGGTGATGACGGTGGTGTTTATGCTGTTTGAGGTCCATCACCTGCCCTATAAGCTGCGTAACGCGCTGGTGAATCCACAAATCCGCATTGCCGGGCTGCACCGGGCACTGAAGGGCGTTACGCATTATCTGGCCTTAAAAACGCTGATTGGCCTGATTACCGGCTTCGCCGTCTGGCTGGTGCTGCTGGCGCTGGGAGTGAAATTTGCCCTGCTGTGGGGGGCGGTGGCCTTCCTGCTTAACTACATTCCCAACATCGGCCCGGTGATTGCCGGTATCCCACCGGTATTGCAGGCGCTGCTGCTGAACACGCCGCTGGATGCCGGGCTGGTAGCCGCACTGTTTATCGCCATTCATATGCTGTGCGGCAATATGCTGGAGCCACGGCTGATGGGGCGCGGACTGGGGCTGTCGAGCCTGGTGGTATTTCTGTCTTTGATTTTCTGGGGCTGGCTGCTTGGGCCGGTGGGGATGCTGCTCTCCGTGCCGTTGACCAGCGTCTGCAAGATTCTGATGGAAACGACGCCGGGCGGCAGCAAGCTGGCGATACTGCTGGGCAATGGCCGCCCGGTCAAATAATCAGTCGACGATAAACAGCTGTGCGCCGTGCTCGGTCCAGGAGCGGTGTGCTTCCGCATTATCGGCAACCTGATAGCTCATTCCCGCACGCAGGGTAAAGACGCGGCCATCGTCAAGCTCGGTATGCAGCTCGCCGGACAGGCACAGCAGAATATGCCCTTTAATGCACCAGTGATCGGCCAGATAGCCGGGGGTATAGTCCACCCGACGCACGCGCACGTCACCAAACTGCTGCGTGCGCCACGATGCGCTGCCGGTTTCCCCCGGATGTTCCGTTGCCTCAATCGTCGACCAGTCCGTTATGCCGAAAGGAATATCGCTTAATTTCATTGCCAAACTCCATGGAGTTAAACATTGAAATTACCCGGTTTATTCAAACATGCACACCGATTTCAGTCGAAAAAAATCCACCAGAGGGCAATTTTCGACGCGAAAGGTCGATTTCAACAATAATCGGCCCGTCGCCGGTCGCTTAAAATACATCATAAGAAATCCAGGCATTGACTAAACATTTAAGGCGAATTTTTCTACTTAAATCAGCCGCAGCCGCTGCGCATCAACGTAAAGTTGCTGCCATAATACTCACTTGCCTCATTCACCTTTTTTGCTGCTGTTGTTTTACCGCCGCCAGACACCACGGGAGAACACTTTGCTCGCGACTGAAAAAACCAGGCACGGCCTGCGCTGGCTGGTTGCCGCAGGACTGATACCGATCCTGCTTTGCCTGATGTTCACACTGCTGGAAGCGGGGCAAATGGTGAAGCGGCAGCTTGCCGTCACCAGTTCAATGCTGATGTCCCAGGCGGAGAATATCAGCGACAGAGCGCGGGTAATGACCGCCTCCCTGCAGGAATACAAAAACCATCGCTGCGCGGATATCAAAGATGAGCTGCAGGAATATGGCTCGATGCATCCCTACTTTCGCTCGGTGGGTCTGGTTCAGGACGGTAATGTTGTCTGTTCATCTACCTTTGGCGAACGCCAGGATTCAATAGAAGACATTATTCGTCGCCCGTTGCCGCCCGAACATAAAGACCTGTGGAGCCTCTCCGTTGCCGGAACCAGCGGAGTCAGAAATCGCCCTGCGGTACTGTTTATGCATGAAGACCGTGACGGATTCGCCAGCTACGCGCTGGTCGACGGGCAGTATTTCATTGATTTTATCTGGGCGGCAGGTATGCGCCACGATTACGACATTTCGATGAAATTTGGCGACGGATTTGCCATGTTTAGCGGCGTTCCTGCCACCCGCCAGAGTGATAAAAAGTGGGGGAACTACACGCTGAATACTCACTCTGAACGTTATGCGATCACCCTCAGCGTTACCTCTTCCCGCAGTGAGCTGCTTTATAACTGGCAGCAGGTGCTGTTCAGCCTGATGCCGATGGCGCTGATCCTTTCCCTGCTGTTTGTTGCGCTCACCAGCAACTGGCTGAAACGCAAAAGCTCGTTCCGCGATGAAATTCGCCGCGGCATAGAACGCAACGAATTCTCCGTTCACTACCAGCCGGTCTTTAATCTGCAAACACAGAAATTTAGCGGCGCTGAGGCGCTAATGCGCTGGCAGCGCCCTGACGGGCACTGGGTGCGGCCGGATGTGTTTATTTCCGCCGCCGAGTCCGAAGGTATGATTGTGCCGCTGACCCGCTACCTGCTGCAAAGGGTGATTCAGGACAGCGCGCAGTGGCAGCTGGAACCGGGTTTTCATCTCAGCGTGAATCTGGCCGCAGAACATTTGCAGCATGATGAGTTCATGTCGGATATTCGGGCCTTTGCCGCCGGGATGGATCATCTCAAGCCGACGATCACCCTCGAACTGACCGAGCGCAGCCTGATCGGCGAAGATCGGATGGTTTCCCAGCGACTGGCCGAACTGCGCCGTGAAGGGATCATTATTGCCATCGATGATTTTGGCACCGGCCACTGCGCACTCTCCTACCTGCAAACCTTCCCACTTGATTACCTGAAGATCGACCGTGGATTTGTTAACACCATCGAATCCGTGGACGGCGAAACCCCGGTGCTGGATGCGATTATTTCCCTGGCCGATAAGCTGGCGTTAAAGGTGGTGGCGGAAGGGGTGGAGAACGAAATGCAGCTGTGCTATCTGCAAAACCACGGCGTCTCGTTGATCCAGGGCTACTACTTCGCCCGCCCGATGGAAAGCGCGGCCCTGTCAGAGTGGCTGCAGGAGCACAACGGCAGTGGCCCCCAGGAGCCCACCACACGTTAATTCCGCTTATGGTGGAATATTCACCAGGTCGGGCGCGAATTAAGGCGCTCGATCGACCACCATTTCCCCTGGCTTCTGTACATCCTGCTTCCATCAATTTCTGATTTTTTTACCCGAAAAAATGCGACATCGCGCAGAGGTTCTATAATAAACGGTGGTGAAGTGCGTGATTGGGCCGTGTGAGTGCGCCATTGAAGCCCGCCGCCGACGCATTTTGCCGCTGGATTTTTCCCACATTATTGCTCCGCCAGCTCGTCTGACCCGCTCGATGATGTAGGAATTTTGGGATTAAAAACAGAAAATTACAGGGTGCTTGATATGATTTCACGTAGGAAGCGTGTCAAACCAATTGGTTTAAAAGACGTCACTATCATCGATGATAGTAGATTACGCAAAGCAATTACCGCGGCCTCACTGGGCAACGCCATGGAATGGTTCGATTTCGGCGTTTACGGCTTCGTAGCCTATGCCCTTGGTCAGGTATTTTTCCCCGGCGCCGATCCCGGCGTACAGATGATCGCCGCGCTGGCGACGTTCTCCGTACCGTTCCTGATTCGCCCGCTTGGCGGATTGTTCTTTGGGGCTCTGGGCGATAAATACGGTCGCCAGAAAATCCTTTCCATCACCATTATCATCATGTCGGTCAGTACCTTCTGTATTGGCCTGATCCCTTCCCATGCCTCTATCGGCATCTGGGCACCGATTCTGCTGCTACTGTGTAAAATGGCACAGGGCTTCTCGGTGGGCGGTGAATATACCGGTGCATCAATCTTCGTTGCCGAATACTCCCCGGACCGCAAACGCGGCTTTATGGGCAGCTGGCTGGACTTCGGCTCTATCGCCGGTTTCGTGCTGGGTGCGGGCCTGGTGGTGCTGATTTCAACCGTCGTGGGTGAGGAGAAATTCCTCGACTGGGGCTGGCGTATTCCGTTCTTTGTTGCCCTGCCGCTGGGCATCATCGGTCTGTATCTGCGCCACGCGCTGGAAGAAACCCCGGCGTTCCAGCAGCACGTCGATAAGCTTGAGCAGGGCGACCGTGAAGGCCTGGCCGACGGTCCGAAAATCTCCTTCAAAGAGATTGCCACCAAACACTGGCGCAGCCTGCTGTCCTGCGTCGGGCTGGTGATTGCCACCAACGTCACCTACTACATGCTGCTGACCTATATGCCGAGCTACCTGTCACATAACCTGCACTACTCGGAAGATCATGGGGTGATGATTATTATCGCCATCATGCTGGGTATGCTGTTTGTGCAGCCGGTGATGGGGCTGATGAGCGATAAATTTGGCCGTCGTCCGTTTGTCATTATCGGCAGTATCGCGCTGCTGGTGCTGGCGGTTCCCTGCTTTATGCTGATTAACAGCGGCGTGATGGGGCTGATTTTTGCCGGTCTGCTGCTGCTGGCGGTGATCCTCAACAGTTTTACCGGCGTGATGGCATCGACTCTGCCCGCCATGTTCCCGACCCACATCCGCTACAGTGCCTTAGCCAGCGCCTTTAACATTTCGGTGCTGATTGCGGGCCTGACGCCAACGCTGGCCGCCTGGCTGGTTGAAGCGACCAGCAATCTGTATATGCCGGCTTACTACCTGATGGTGGTCGCGCTGGTGGGTCTGGTGACCGGTCTGAAGATGAAGGAGACGGCGAACATGCCGCTGCGCGGTGCCACTCCGGCGGCGTCGGACATTACCGAGGCAAAAGAGATCCTGCAGGAGCATCACGACAACATCGAGCAGAAGATCGAAGACATCAACGAGCAGATTGCCGAGCTGGAAGCGAAGCGTACGCACTTGATTAATCAGCATCCGCGGATTAACGAGTAATCATTCAGGGCCGGGAATACCCGGCCCTTTTGCTATGTACCGATAACCGCCACTCAGCATATTGTTGCCCGGCTTTAGTATTTCCAACCCGCTAAGTTTTCTACTCTGGCCCGGACCGCAATTTATGCGGGCCAGACAGTGTGAAATATCGCGCTGTTGCCCATTTTCCCCGCAGTCAGTTGTTCAGATAAACCTTACGTGCGGCGCAGACACCATTTTGACTCACTAAACGGCTACACTTGCCCTTCGACCGAAAACTGAATCTGAGGTAAGAAACATGAAAATCAAAAGCTATGCGGCACTGGCAGCAGGACAGGCTCTGGAACTGTATGAGTACGAAGCCGGTGCGCTGGGCACAGAGGAAGTGGAAGTCGAGGTGGAATACTGCGGCGTCTGCCATTCTGACCTGTCGATGATCGATAACGAGTGGGGCATCTCACAGTTCCCGACTATTGCCGGACATGAAGTGATCGGTCGCGTGGCGGCACTCGGCGAAGCGGCAAAAACCAAAGGCCTGAAAATCGGCCAGCGCGTGGGTATTGGCTGGACGGCCAAAAGCTGCCAGCACTGCGATGCCTGTATTAACGGCGAGCAGGTCAACTGCCAGCAGGGCAGCACGCCAACCATTCTGAACCACGGCGGCTTTGCCGAGAAACTGCGTGCCGACTGGCAGTGGGTGATCCCGCTGCCGGAGAACCTGGATGCAGCCAGCGCCGGTCCACTGCTGTGCGGCGGCATCACGGTCTTTAAGCCGCTGCTGATGAGCAACATCACCGCCACCAGCCGGGTCGGGGTAATCGGCATCGGCGGTCTGGGCCATATTGCGATTAAAATTCTGCGTGCGATGGGTGCCGAAGTGGTGGCGTTCAGCTCCACTCCGGCCAAAAAGCAGTCGATCCTCGACATGGGTGCGGACGAAGTGGTGAACAGCCGCGATCCTGAAGCGCTGAAGGCGCTGGCAGGCCGTTTCGATCTGATTATCAGCACCGTGGCCGTTGACCTCGACTGGCAACCCTACTTCAATGCGCTGGCGCCGCAGGGCAAGTTCCACACGGTGGGCGCGGTCATGAAGCCGTTCCAGGTCAGCGCGTTTGACCTGATTATGGGCGATAAGGCGATCACCGGTTCTTCTACCGGTTCTCCGGGCCAGCTGCGTTCGCTGCTGAAACTGGCCTCGCGCCGCGATATCGCCCCGAAAGTGGAGTTCTTCCCGATGTCGAAAATCAACGACGCGCTGGACCACGTACGCGCCGGTAAAGCCGATTTCCGCGTGGTGCTGAAAGCCGACTTCTGACCCCCGCGTCACGGTTGGCCGCAGGCCACACTGCCGCAGTGAGCCAACCCGTCATCCCCCTTCTTTAGCCACCTCCAGCAGGTGGCTTTTTCTTTTCAGCGCTTTGGGAATTGTTAAGATTTCGTAATTCCGGAACTTACCGAAATTTTAATTGTCATTCGCGCCTGATAATCGTTTACAGCTACAACGCTAATACATATAGTTCTCATTCTCTTTTTTAATAAAGATGAAAACTGCGGCGCGGATTGGGCCGTAAAAGCGCCTCACCGGTTAATACAGGGATAAATTAACACGCCAGAATCACCTGCCATTTATTGGGATTTAACAGCGCGCGGTGCGGGAAAGCGTCAATAAATAACTGATAAATGAGGCCCGATTTTGTCTTCTTCGCGTACCCTGCCGCACCACCGTACAGCAGCATCCTCTGCCCGGTCCCTGTTTAAACCAACCCTGGCCGCCCTGCTGGTGCTCTCCGCACTTCAGCCCGTATTTGCCGCCGAGACCAGTGAAAACACCCTGACCGTAGAAGCAAAAGCGGGGGACAGCGCAGCTTCAGCCACCGCTGACACCGATTACAGCGTTCCGGTCACCACCGCCGGGACCAAAATGCCGCTGGCGCTGCGTGACATCCCGCAGTCCGCAACCATTGTCAGCAAACAGCGTATGCAGGATCAGGCGCTGCAAAGCATCGGCGATGTGCTAACCAATACCACCGGCGTTTCCGCCTTCAATATCGACTCCGATCGCGCCTCCTACTGGTCACGCGGCTATCTGATCAATAACTACCTGACCGACGGCATTCCGACCGTAGTGGACGATATCTGGGACTTTGGCGACACCGCCGCCGATACCGCCATCTACGATCGCATTGAAATCATTCGCGGTGCCAACAGCCTGATGACCGGCTCCGGCTACCCGTCGGCCTCCGTCAATATGGTGCGCAAGCACGCCGACAGCAAGGTGCTGACCGGCAGCCTGTCTGCGGAAACCGGCAGCTGGGATAAACAGCGCTACGTCGGCGATGTCACCGTACCGCTGAATGAAGAAGGCACCGTACGCGCTCGCGCCATCGGCGGCTATCAGGAGAACGACAGCTGGCTGGACCGCTACCACAAGCGTAAGCGCTTCCTGAGCACCGTGCTGGATGCAGACTTGACCGATTCCACCACGCTGTCACTCGGTTGGGACTTCCAGCAGACCGAAGCCCGCGACCCGAGCTGGGGCGGTATCCCGACCTGGTACAGCAACGGCGATCGCACCCACTACGACCGCAGCTTTAACGCCGCGCCGGACTGGTCCTACAGTGATAAGCAGAGCAATAAGATCTTCGCCACCGTCGCGCAGAAATTCGATAACGGCTGGCAGGCGCAGGTCACCGGCACGCACAGCAAAACCACCTTCGACACCAAGCTGATGTACCCGTACGGCTACCCGGATAAAGACACCGGCCAGGGCGCGGTGCTGTACAGCGGCTGGAACAAAGGCACGCGTAACGTGAACTCGGTGGATCTGTACGCCAACGGTCCGTTTGAACTGCTGGGCCGCAGCCACGAGCTGATGGTCGGCGGCAGCTACAGCCGCCAGCAAAACTACTTTATGAACTCGTCCTTCACCGCTGCCACCTATGACGGTAACTACAACGACTGGGACGGCAACACCGCACAAGGCGACTGGAGCGACTGGGCCGTGGAAGATGACGATACCATCCGTCAGAAATCCGCCTACGCCGCTGCGCGCTTCTCGCTGGCCGACCCGCTGTCGCTGCTGGTGGGCGCACGCTACACCGACTGGAGCGCCGTGGGCACCTCCGGCACCAAGAGCGCCGACAAGATCGCGCCTTACGCCGGTCTGACCTACGACATCAACGACACCTATTCGGCCTACGCCAGCTACACCACGATCTTCCAGCCGCAGAGCACGCGTGACACCAACGCAAACTACCTCGGCCCGGTGAAAGGTAAGAGCTACGAAGCGGGTCTGAAAGGCGACTGGGCCAACAGCCGCCTGACCGCTACCGTGTCGGTGTTCCGCACCGAGCAGAAAAACCTGGGTGTGAACACCTACGGCTTCGTGACCGGCACCACTGAATACGCCTATGCGGCGGTAGACTCTGTCAGCCGCGGCGTGGAGTTTGAAGTGAACGGCGCGCTGACCGACAACTGGCAGATGACCTTTGGCGCATCGCGCTATGTTGCCGAGCAGCCGGACGGCACGGCGGTGAAACCGGAAGTTCCGCGTACTACGGCGAAGCTGTTCACCAGCTACCGCCTGCCGATGCTGCAGGATCTGACCGTCGGCGGCGGCGTGAACTGGCAGAACCATACCTGGCAGGACGACGTGTACGGCCCGCAGGGCTACACCTATGTTGAACAGGGCAGCTACACCCTGGTCAACCTGTTCAGTCGCTACCAGGTGACTAAACAGCTTTCCGTACAGGCCAACATCAACAACCTGTTCGATAAAGAGTATTACGACTACCTGGGCACCTACGCCGTTTACGGTGCGCCACGTAACTTCTCCGTGTCGGCAAACTACACCTTCTGATGCGGTAAAAAACCTGCCTTTTGATGCCAGTCCGCTTCGGCGGCTGGCATTTCTCAGCACGATAAGCAAAAAAACGATCCGCATTATTGGTTTCCCGATACACTGCACTATGGACCGGATAAACACTGCTTATTCATGCACTATAATTCACCCGATCACAGCCATCTGAAATTGCGCTCAACGCGCTTTATCCGCCGCATGTTTGCCATGCGTCAGCTGGGTACATTTCTCTGTTTTAACCCGATCATCTCGGTGCTGCTGGAACTACAAAAAGGCAACGCCTTTTACGTTCTGCTGTTTATCAACGCCTTTGTCTGGCCCTGGGTGGCCTACCGCGTGGCGATGTCCTCCGCCGATCCGACCGCCAGCGAGCGGCGTAATCTGACCATCGATGCGGCCCTTGGCGGCTTCTGGGTGGCGATGATGGGTATCAGCCCAATGCCGTCGCTGATCATCATGGCCGTGCTGGCCTCGGATCGTTATGCCGTTGGCGGCTGGCTACAGCTGCAGTCGGCGATGCGGGCATTTTTACTGATCTTTATCCCGATGTGGATGCTGAACGGCATGCCGTGGCAGACCAGCTTTAGTACCCGTACAGTCTGGTTAACGCTGCCGCTGGCCGCTGGCTATATGTTCGTGCTTAGCGCCGTTTCATATAAGTTAACCCTGACGCTGCGGCGCAAAAATCGCGAACTTGAACGCATCTCACTGATGGACCCCAGCCTGGGCATCCCCAACCGCCGCCTGTTCGATCGCCGGCTGGAAAGTGAATATTTACGTACCCGGCGCGGTGAATGCCGTGCCTGGCTGCTGCTGCTTGATGTCGATAATTTCAAAACCGTGAACGACACCTTTGGTCACGAGGCGGGGGATTTCCTGCTGGCGGAAATTTCCGCCCTGCTGCGCAACGAGGCGGGTGAGCAGGATATTCCGGCACGCTTTGGCGGTGATGAGCTGGGGGTTATCGTCCACGATGCGGATGAAGTGGGCATACTCGCGCTGGCCGAAACCCTGCAACAAAAAATTACCCGGCTGCGGCTACCGGCCTCGGCGGATTTTCACTGTTCGATCAGCATCGGCATTGCCGCCGCCAGCGAGGCGGAGAGCCTGCAACAGTGGTTGAGCCGCGCCGACCTGGCCCTGTACAGCGTGAAGCGAGCGGGCAGAAACGGCGTTCAGCTGTGGCGACCCGCGCCGGAGAACCCGACGGCATAAAAAAAGGTCCGGCCCCCCCTTACAGAAGCCGGACCCGATATCCTTACGGATAAAACGTCATGGGATTTTTGCGACGCTCAGGAATCACCCCTCTTCCTTGAGCCATAATTTTTTGTACTTTATCGGGGGGATGCCGACTATCTGCTTAAAAACCCGATGGAAATTGGTCACGTTTTCAAAACCCACCTGCGTGGCAATCTGCGCGATACTGTCGTCCGAGCTGAGCAACAGCGATTGCGCTTCACCAATGCGGCGGCGAATCAGGTACTGCTTGGGTGAATATCCCGAATAGGCCTTAAAGCTGTGGATCAGATAAAAACGGTTGATATTCAGATCGCGCGCAATCGACTGTAGCGTCAGTTCCTGATTGTAGTGCGCATCGATAAACGTTTTTATTCGCTTGCCTAATACCTTGTTTTCACTGGTCGGGTCCGCTGCGGATTCCTGCCAGACTTTTTTGCAGGAAAGCAGCAGCGCTTCCACCGCGCTGTTGATTATTGCCAGCGTCCTCTGCTCTTTGCGGCTCACCTGCAGCCAGAGCAGCTCAAAAATACACAGCAGCTCATTGTAACGATCGCCGCTGGGGAGCACGCCCGGCTGCTTGCGATCTTCCAGCTGGTTGAGTTTCAAACCGTCAATATGCAGCCCGTCCAGACCGCAGCAGTAGATCAGCGCATCTCCGCTGACGTGCGGGCGTTCTTCATGAGTGATCCCGGCATTAAAGATCAGGATATCTCCCTCTTTCACCAGATAATGGACCCCGTCAATGCTGTAATCACCGCTGCCGCGCGCCATAAACATGATTTCCAGGCGCTCATCATGCTTGTGCATCACGCGCGGAATACCGGATTCCTCGCCGCCGATCTTGCACACAAACAGCAGGCGTGGAAGGCGCCATGCATCGGTGCAGAGCCGATCGCTTTCACTCTCTTTCAAAAAAACCAGCATCGCTACCTCGCCAGGCGGAGTGGAGCTTCAGATATCATCTGCCGTGGTTGCCAGCGAAGTCCCAATCTTTTACTGATTGAGTCAGTATTACCGCCGGGCGGCCCGCAAACAATCACAATGGTTGTTTTAGTGATCAACATAAATACATGTAATAATTAAATAAAATTTTCCACACCGGCAATTTATCGCGAAAATTGCTTTTTTTAAGTCGCGGATAGCGAAAATCAGAGCGGCTTCGCAACCCGCCGCCTGTACTCTGCCGGAACGACAGGCTACCCGGCCTCCGCAATAATAGCGGCTGCCAGCCAGCGTACCGCCTGCTCCATTGCATCCCCGGTGAATCCCCCCAGACCGAGGATCAGCCCCGGACGACGGCTGGCATCAGCATACATATGCGAGATGGCCCGCACCGAAACGCCCGACGCCAGCGCCCGCCTGACGACCTGACGATCGTCCAGATCCTGCCGCAGCCACAGCAGCAGGTGCATCCCCTGATCGCCGGGTTGCACCGACGCCAGATCCGCCGGAATGAATCGCGCGATCGCCGCGATCAGTACGCTACGCTTTTCGGCATACACACTGCGGATGCGGCGAATGTGCCGATCCAGATGCCCCTCCCGCATAAAGTGGGCAAGCACATACTGGTCAGCGTTTGGGGGATGGCGATCCATCAGCATTCGGGCTCCCCGCCAGGCGTCCACCATGCCTTCCGGCACGACGGCATAGCCCAGGCGCAGCGAGGGAAACAGGATTTTGCTAAAAGTCCCCAGGTAGATAACCTGCTCCGGAGCCAGCCCCTGTAGGGCAGGAAAAGGATGGCCGCCGTAGCGCAGCTCGCTATCGTAATCATCCTCAACGATCCAGGCCCGGTGCTCTTTCGCCCAGTTAATCAACATGCTACGGCGGGCCATAGACAGCGGCATGCCCAGCGGATACTGGTGCGAGGGCGTCACAAATACCGCCCGGGCTTCCGCACAGCGTGCAATCCCCTCCGCAACATCCAGCCCGGCATCATCGACCGGCACTCTCACCATCTGCTGCTGACGACCATGGCACTCAAAAATAGAGGTAATGCCGGGATAAGCCGGGTCCTCAACCCAGGCTTTATCCTCCTCCTCCAGCAGGACCTGTGTCGCCAGATACAACCCCTGCTGAGTGCCGGAGGTGATAATGACCTGTTCGGCATGACAGCGTACCGATCGGGATTTTCTGACGTATTCGGCGATAGCCTCACGCAGTTCAGGTGCGCCAGCGGGCTCGCCATAGCCGGAAGGTGCACCGGAGCCTCTAGCCCGTATGCGATTGCCGATTCGCCGCCAGATATCGTCAGGCAGTGTGTCACCGGCAGGAACCGACACCGCAAACGGCACGGCCGGCATCGGTGAGATTTGCCCGGCGGCACGCGCGAAGCGCTGCGCTCTGGCAGAAAGCGGAGGGGGCGCCGAGTCCCGTAGTCGATCGTTTGGTGATTTATCCGGCAGGGTGAGATCGCTCGCTACCCGAGTGCCAGCCCCGCGCTCTGCCTGAAAAAATCCTTCAGCAATCAGCTGCTCATACGCAACGGTCACCGTGCCCCGGGATAGCCCCAGTGCGGCGGCCAGTACGCGCGTGGAAGGCAGACGATCGCCCGCTTTAAGTTCCCCTCGCTGAATCGCCCTCTTCAACGCCCGAGCCAGCTGCTGGCTGAGCTGCCCCGACTGGCGATCTAACTCGCCAATAGAGGGAATTTCCACTACTGCTACGGTTCTGGACATGATTGTGGCCTGGTGATTTTGCGTGATACTGGCCCTTAATTGCAGGCCACTATTGGCGTAATTTAGCACGACCTTCTGCGGCAGGTCAGTAGCCAGCCACGCCCGTTCTCTTTCATGTTTACCAGGAGTGAACAATGTACCCTTCTTCTTTTTTCAGCGAAAAACGGCCTGAGGTTCTCCATAGTCTGATCGCGGAGTATCCGCTGGGGATGCTGATCAGCACTCAGCAACAGCTTGAAGTACTACATATCCCTTTTGAGTTTCAGCCGCGCGAGGGCGATATGGGCAGCCTGTATGCCCATATCGCCCGCGCCAATCCGCTGTGGCAAAGGGTGGCAGCGGATAGCGATGTGCTGGTGGTGTTTCGCGGCGCGGAGGCCTATATCTCCCCCAACTGGTATCCCTCAAAGCAGGAAACGCACCGTGAAGTCCCCACCTGGAACTATCAGGCGGTGCACGTCCGTGGACGCATCTCATTCCGTGACGATGAGGATTTTTTACGCCAGATGATTGCCAGCCTGACCCGGAAGCAGGAGTCGGCGATGCCGCAGCCGTGGCAGCTTTCCGACGCGCCGGAAAATTTCCTCAGCGCCATGCTGAAAGCGGTCGTGGGAATTGAGATCCGCATCAGTGAAATTGACGGGCTGATGAAACTGGGGCAGAACAAGAAAGCCGCCGATCGGGAAGGTGCCGTAACGGCACTCTACGATCGCGGCCAGCAGGATATTGCCGGAGCGATGCGGGCGGCGGGCAGGGAAAAACGCTAAACCGGCCCGCTGCGGGTCAATGCGGAGCGGCGGCGCAGAGCTACTCTGCTGGCGTCAGCAGCGCGAGCGCGATAAAGGCTTCAATATCTTCCGTCGCCTGCTGGCGTGCGCTGGCGGAAGGTTCAACGATCAGCAGGTCGCTGTAGCCGTTGATCATCGCGCCCAGCTGGCGGGCTGTACGGAGCGGATCGGCGCTGCTGAACACGCCTTCCGCAATACCGGCGTTAATAATGCCGTCCAGCAGCAGCTGCCATTTATCCACCATCTGCCGGGCCAGCGCCGCCCAGGTTTCGTCGTGAATGGCCAGCTGCCACAGCGAACCGTAAAGCTGCCAGACCGCGTCCTGCACATCGGGCAGATAGGTTTGCATCAGCATCCTCAGCTGTTCCCTGGCGGGCTGACCGACGATCCTCGCTTTCAGATTATCCAAATCGGCCTGCAAAAAAACGGTCAGCGCCTCCAGGCACAACGCCTGCCAGTCACGAAAGTAGTGATAGATATGACTGCGGGAGAGGCCAAGATGCTCTGTCAGCTCGCGCGTGGTCACTTTTTCCACGCCTTTCTCAATAAACAATTCAATCGCGCCGCTCAGGATTCTGGCTCGTAGTTCTTCCGCAGTTTCTTTCATCTGTTATTCCGTGTGACCTCTGTATTTACTTAATGCAGTGAACCGGCCGCAAAACCCGCCGCAGAACCAGCGAAGTCAGCACCAGCAGCGCAGCGGCGCTGCCCAGCACGGCAAGGAAGGCGCGATCGAAAGCACCGTAGGCCAGGCCCGTCAGCTGAGCTGCACGCTCCGCTCCCATTCCGGCAGCAATGCGTAACGCTTCGTCAATGCTATCATAAGCCGCCTCCCCGCTGACCAGCCCTTCCGGCAGAACCAGCCCGTAACTGTAAACCGCCGTCATCATCCCGCCCAGCAGCGTCACGCCCAGTACGCCACCCAGTTCCCAGGAAACATCTTCAATCGCCGCCACCATCCCGGCTTTTTCTTCCGGGGTGTTGAGCATGATGGAGGTAGATGCAGCGGTAAACATCGCACCCAGGCCGCATCCGGTGACAAACAGGGCCAGCATCTGCCATATCAACGCGCTGCTAAATAATCCCAGCAGGCAGATGATCCCCAGCGCGCTGAGCGTAAAGCTGAACATAATCACCGCCCGCTCACCGTAGCGCGGCAGCAGCACACCCGCCAACGGAGCCGCCAGTACCGACGCCACCGGCAGCGGCAGCAGCATCAACGCGGACATCAGCGGCGACAGCCCCAGCACCAGTTGAAGGCGCTGGGTCAGTACCAGTTCCACGCCGGTCAGTGCAATCCCGGAAACGATAGCAATCATCACCCCACCGGAAAAGCCGCCATTACGAAACAGCGAAAAATCGATCATCGGCTGCGCAGCACGCTGCTGGCGACGAACGAACAGCGTCAGGAACAGTGCGCCGACGGCGGAAGAGGCCACAACAGAAAACAGCGATGCATTGATATTGCTCAGTTCTTTCAGAGCAAACACCGCCCCCACCAGACCGAACATAATTTGCAGCGATCCCACCAGATCGAAAGGCCGCTGGCGATTGCCGCCGCTGTGTGGGATGAGCCAACAGGCGAAAGGCAGCACCACCATGACCACCGGCACGTTGATCAAAAAGACCGATCCCCACCAGAAGTACTCCAGCAGCAGCCCGCCCAGAACCGGCCCCAGCGCCGCCGCACCGGACGCCACCGCGGCCCAGATGCCAATGGCCAGCGCCCGCTCGCGTTCATCGACAAATACATGGCGCACAATCGCCAGCGTGGCGGGCATCATCATGGCCGCGCCCACGGCCAGGAACACGCGGGAAGCAATCAGCAGCCCGGCGGTGGGGGAAAACGCCGCACACCAGGAAGCGAGGGCAAACAGCGGCAGGCCGGTGATAAACAGCCGTTTGTGGCCCAGGCGATCGCTGAGCATCCCTGCCCCCGGCAGCAGACCGGCCACCACCAGCGGATAGGCGTTGATAATCCATAATTTTTCCGCCGCCGTGCCGTTCAGCTCCTGCATGATGCGCGGCAGCGCGGTGTACAGCACCGTCATATCAATGACGATCAAAAATAGTGTACTGGTGACGATCGCCAGCACCAGCCAGCGGTTATTAACGTGCATTGGAAACCCTCTCTGAGCGGCGTTGGTCGTCAGTCCGCACGCCGCATTGCAATTTTGAGCGGTTGCTCAAGAGCGGAAAATTACTTGAGCAACCGCTCAAAATCAAGAGGAGTTTTTACGGCAGCGGCTAATGATCCGGCTATCAAACCGGATTCAGAATTGCCGTCACCTGGTCGGGGGTCAGCGAGATACCGAAGAAGTCATGATAAAAATCAAATACTTCCTTATTCATATCAACATCGGTAAAACGTGCCGGATAGAGCGTTTTCGCCAGCCACAGAATTTGCAGCGCGGCTTCGCTGGTTTCCCGGCACCACCAGAACATGCCCTGCGGGTTGGTATACACCCGATGCTGCTGCACTGCCGCCACGCCCTGCCAGGCCGGGGAGTGCATGATCTCTTCCGCATCGCGGTGATTCATCGCCACAATCACCTGCGGATTCGCGGCAACCACCTGCTCCAGCGACACTTCACCGTTGCTGTTTTTGCGCTGCCCGAACCACGGCTCCGCCACGTTGTGCGCACCGGCCAGATCCATCCAGTCCTGATTAAGCGAAGGCCGACCGCTGCTGGTCAGCGGGCTGCCCATGCTGTGATACAGCGAGACACGTTCGCTCGGCGGCAAATCCTTCAGGCGTTCACGGATCAGCGCCACGTTGCGGTCGAAATACGTCTGGTAGCGCACATCCACCGCCACCGCATCCGGCCCCAGCGCCTGCGCGGTGCGAGTAACCCGTTCGCGCAGCGCAGCCATTGAGTTCGACTTGAGCATCAGCGTATTAATACCCGCCGCCGTCAGCGCTTCCGGCTGGGCCAGCCGCATGCTTTCAGGCACGATCAGCAGCTGGGCATCGAGCGCAATGATCTGTTCAGCACTGATTTCGTGGCCGTTGTTGGCGCTGATAATCGGCACCTTTGCCAGTCCCGGATAGCTTTGCAGCAGCAGCGGGATACGCTTCGCGACCACCGAAGTGCCCACCAGGTTCTGGCTGTAGCCGAGCATCGCAATCGTCGCCGTTTGCGCGGGCCAGGGCGTGGCCACGCGGATCGTGGTGTGCCCCGCAGGCTCCGCCGCAGCGACGGCGGCAGGCAGCAGCATGATGGCCAGCAGCCTGAGCGCCCGCCGTTGAAGTCGTGAAATCATCATTATCTGGCGCACCCGCAGGTGCGCCCCTCGGTTATCAGAAGTCAAACGTCACCGACGCGCGAACCTCGCGGGCGGTACCGGCAAAGGCGCTGGCGGAGCTGCCGCTGCCGTCGGTATCGCCAGGGAAGATGGAGGCCCAGTAGCGCTCATTAGTGACGTTATTCACCATCAGGCGCAACGTGGCCGGAACATTGCTGATGCGGGTGCTGTAGCGCGTGCCCAGATCCAGCGTGGTATAGCTCCCGGCCCAGGTGCTGTTGGTGTTATTGGCGGCGCGCTTGCCGGTGTAGTGCAGATTCGCGCTGTAAACCAGTTCCGGCATGGAAGGCAGGTTGTACTCCACCAGCAGGTTAGACTGCACCTTCGGCACGCCCACCACCCGCTTGTTGCTGGTATCTTCAGAAACGGTATTTTTCAGTTTCGGATCGAGGAAGGTCACGCCGCTGTAAACGTTCAGCCCCTGCCACAGATTGCCGCTGGCGGTCAGCTCCAGCCCTTTATTCAGCTGGTCGCCCTGCTCTTTGTAAACCATATCGTCGGGGTCAACGTAGGCAAACGGACGCTTCAGGCGGAACAGCGCCGCCCCCAGGTTCATGCCGTTCACGTCGGCCTTCAGACCGATTTCATACTGCTCGCTGCGGTACGGATCGAGGGTAGTGCCTTCGTTTTTCACCCCCTGGCCGGTCGGTGCGGTGCCGCCCTGCTCCAGCGAGTCGGCGTAACTGATATAAGCCATCACCGACGGGGTGATTTTATACATCAGCGCCAGATTCGGGCTGAGTCCGTCTTCATTCACCTGGTCGGTTTTCGCCGCCTGGTTATTGTAGCTGCGGGTTTCCAGCCAGCTCTGGCTCAGGTAGGCCATCGCCGACCAGCGCGGGTTAAAGGTCAGCGTATCGCCGATAGTCACGCTCTGCTGGCTGGTCACGCTGGTGCGATAGCGCGCGCCGCTGTTGATGATCCGCCCGTCACCCGGTTCCTGCATTGCCGACGGATCGTAGTAGTTACTGGTGCCCAGGCTGTAGCGCTGGCTGCTGCCCTTCGCCGAGTAGATCGACCAGACGTAGCCGCTGGTGGCAAAGGCGAGATCGTGGCCGATGCTGCCGGTATCGACGTGACCGTTCAGCGTCAACATATTGCTCAACACACGGAAGCGACCTGCGGCGGCGGAGTCGGTGACCGAGCGGCTGATGGTTCCACTGTTGCTGGTCAGGGTGTTCGACACGGTACGCATCGCGCGGTCGGCCTGCTGATAGCCCACACCGGCGGTCATCGACCAGCTGTTATCGAAGTAGTGGATCAGATGGCTGCTGATAGTGTCGGTGGTCAGATCGTTACCGGTGGTCGGCAGCGTGTAATTCTTGTTATTCGGGTTCGGGGCTTTTGGCAGGTCGATGCCGGTGCCGTAGCTGAAGCCGCTGACGTAGCCTTTTTGCAGGAATTCATAGTGGCTGGCGTCCAGCTGTAATTGCGTACCCGGGCTGATATTCCAGTCCAGCGCCAGCGACACCAGCTTGCGCCGCAGAGTACTGTCGTCGACGTTGCCTTCACCCTCTTCATCCAGCAGATTCAGGCGATAGCCGAACTTATTCTCATCGTCAAAATGGCCGCCGAGGTCGATATGTCCGCTCCAGGCGTTGCGGCTCTGATAGCCCAGGGTCACGCGGCGCAGGGTCTGCTCCGTCGGGCGTTTGGCGACAAAGTTAAACTGCCCGGCCGGGCTGGCGGGGCCGTAAAGCGCACCGGTCAGGCTGTTCAGCACATCCAGGCGCTCCAGCATTTCCACCGGGAACGCAGTAGTAGAAACAATATTCAGGCCATCAAGACGGCTGTTGGACACCACGCTGCCCTGCATACCGCGACTTTGCGGGCGGCCGACGTCCATCCCACCGCGCGCCTGCATCTGAGTGCTGGGTGAATACTTCAGCAGCTCGCTGACGCTTTTCGCCTGCTGGTTATCAATCATTTCATGAGTGACGGTGGTGGTGGAATACGGCGTATCCAGCCGGTCTTTACTGCCCAGCGGACCCAGATCGGTCTCGGCGGTGGTGAAACCGGCTCCGGCCTTACTTTCATCGGTCAAATCGCGGGGGGCGCTGGCGGTGACGAGGATTTGCTGTTCTTTGCTGGGCTTTTCAGTACTGGCAGAGGACGCGGTTGATACCGAATTTTGGGCGGCGAAGCCCGGCAGCGCGACAAAAATCGCGCCGAGAAATATGTTTTTCATTAAGGAGTTAGCTGTCGTTATATAAAATACTATATTACGATCGATGGGGTGGTCATTTAGTGATCGCGATCACATTTTGACGCCACGTCGTCTCAGGGGTAAAGCGGATAAAAAAATGCCGCACGGGAGTGCGGCATCGAATGACTCATTCAGTACGGCTTACTTTTGGCTGTCAGGCAGTGCGAAAGCAATCAGATAATCGCCCAGTTCCGCCGCGTGCGCAGCGCCACCCGCGGAAATCACCACGTACTGTTTGCCGGTCTGCGGCGACTTGTACACCAGCGGAGACGCAGTCGCGCCAACCGGCAGGCGGTATTTCCAAATCTCCTCGCCGGTTTTGCTGTTGAAGGCGCGCATATAGTTATCCTGAGTGCCCGCAAAGAACACGACTCCCCCGGCTGTAGCGGTCGGCCCGCCCAGCGTCGGCATGCCAATTGGCATCGGCAGATGGGTTTTCATCCCCAGCGGACCGGTATCCTCAACGGTGCCGACCGGAACCTGCCAGACCAGTTTTTTGGTATTCAGGTCAATCGCGCTCAGCGTACCGAACGGCGGATTCTGGCAGGGAACGCCCAGCGACGACATAAAGAAGTCCGATTTCAGCCCGACATAAGGTTTGGCCAGCATCGAGCGGATCGGCGAGCCTTTATAGGTTTTGGCCTGCTCTTCCGTCTTCAGCGCCATCACTTTGCCCATGCGAATGTCGTTAACGTACATCATACCGTTACGTTCATCGATGGAGATACCGCCCCAGTTCATTCCGCCCAGCGTGCCGGGGAACTGGATATAGTCGGACTCTGCCGACGGTGTGTAGATGCCGTTATAGCGCGCAGACTTGAAGGTGATACGGCACTCAAGCTGGTCAAATGGCGTAATCCCCCACATTTCGCTTTCTTTCAGCGTCGACAGGCCCAGGCTTGGCATATTTGTCGAGAACGGCTGGGTCGGCGACATATGATCATCCTGCCCGGTCGGTGTGGTGGTTACCGGCAGTTCTTCCACTTTACTGGCCGGTTTGCCTGTCCGGCGGTCCAGCACGAAGATCTGGCCCATTTTGGTGGTCTGAATCAGTACGGGAACGCGTTCGCCTTCCTCATTCTTCATCTCGTACATCACCGGCTGCGACGGCACGTCATAATCCCAAACGTCGTGGTGGACGGTCTGGAAGATCCATTTCGTCTTACCGGTGGTGGCATCAACGGCGACGACGGCGGAAGAGAACTTCTCGGCCGACGGCGTGCGCTTACCGCCCCAATAGTCAGGCGGCCCCATGCCGGTCGGCAGGTAAACCGTATTCAGGTCACGATCGTAGGTCGCAGGCGCCCAGACGTTTGGCGTGCCGCCGGTGTGATTCACCGCATCAGGTGCATCTTCCTCGGCATTCCACGACCAGACCAGCGCGCCGTTACGCACGTCATACGCGCGCACGACACCCGAGGCGTCGTTATCCGAGTGATCGTGTATCCAGGTACCAAACACGGTCAGGTGGCCCATGATCACCGGCGTACCGCTTGGGTGATAAGCCTGGCCGTTCTCGGTTGGCGTCATGCCAGCACGCAGATCGACGGTGCCCGCATTGCCGAAGCCTGTGCACGCCTGGCCGGTTTGTGCATCCAGCGCCAGCATACGTGCATCAATGGTGGTGGCGATGATGCGACGGCGGCACTCGGCCGGTGCCTGCGCTTTCTCTTCGCTGGACAGCGACGTATCTTTATCAAGATCGTAATAACCCACGCTGCGGCAGGTAACGTGCGAGGTGGCCGCGGCTTTCGGATCGACCTTCCAGATCGGCTTACCGGTATCGGCATCCACGGCGGCGACGACGTTCTGCGGCGTACAGGTATAGAGCACGTTGCCGATCTGCAGTGGGGTATTTTCGTCAACTCCGGCCACTTTACCTTCGAGAATACGGCCGGTGCGGTACGTCCATGCCACCTGCAGCTTATTCACATTTTCCGGGGTGATCTGATCGACGGCCGCAAAGCGGGTGCCGCTGGCATTGCGGGAAAGATGATCCCAGTCCTGATCTGCCTGCGCTTTATAGTCCCCTTCCAGCGCAGCGGGCTGGGTGGCAACCGCAGCGGGATTGTAGATCTTACCGTGTGGCACAAAGGCACCGGCCAGCACGCCGAGCAGGCAGACGAATACGCCCCAGCCGCTCAGGTGCGCCGCGCGTTTGCGCGAACTGATTTCCTTCGCCAGCGCGGGGAATACCCACAGGCTGAGCATCAGGATAATTGCCGGAACCACCAGGCGGGCCATCAGCGGCCAGTAAGCCACGCCGCCGACCTCAATTAAGGCCCAGATTGCCGTTGCCACGAAAATAACAATCGACAGCGTCAGTCCGGGGCGCTTTTTCAGCACCAATAAAACCAGCAGAAGCAGATAGGCAATGCCGGCGATGATATAGTACAGAGACCCACCCAGCGCGGCGAGTTTCCATCCACCAATCAGAAAATAAATCCCGGTGACGGCGGTAAGCAATCCAAATACCAGAACCAGTATTGGGAAAAACTTATTCACGCGCCCCCCTGAATCACCTGTAGATGACATTAGAAGAATCCCTTTTTAATTATTAAAATAATAGAACCACTCTGACCGACACGAATGTGCCGGTCCGCAAGTGAAAGCCATAGATATGGTAAATAATCACCATAATTTCAAAGATACATTTCAAACCAGTGAGATGCACGAAAATATAGCCCTTACTAAATGCAGGAGAATATTTTACTGGATATATTTCACAGATAAAAATAAAGATAGCCATAGAGAAATACAGAGAGTAAATAACGTCCTGTTAGCAACACTCTCCGTTATTACTTCGCAAAAACCCGGCAAAACAGTAAATTAAAAATGAAATACCGAAACAGCACAGTCTGATTAAATATAAAACTGATAGTTTCTTTAAATGATTATCTGCCGTTATAGAAAACTTATGGAATTATATTAAAACCTCTCAGAACGTCCGTATTACTCTCTGTATAATGCCGATTGGATTATTGGGATGCGTGGGGGATGCTGGTTTGTGTCTTCTGGTGGCTGCGCGGACGGGGGCGGCTGCTTTATATCGTCTGGTGCCTGGGTGGCTGCGCGGACGGGGGGTACTGCTTTGTATCGTTTGGTGCCTGAGTGGCTGCGCGGACGGGAGGCGCCCCGGCTGGCGGTCCTCGCGCCGCTTCGCGGTGCCTTCACTTTGTTCGTCAGCCGGTCGGACCGGCTCAGACGGCACATCCGTGTGCCGACCGAGCCTTGCGCCCGCGTCCTGCGGGCACATCCTGGCTTCCTCTCTCCGTTCAGCGCTGCGGATTGCCCGTCGTGGCCGCCCCCCGTCCGCGCCGTGACTTTTGAGCTGCCTTCAGATCAGAAAGCGTCTGTTTTGTGAAATCGTGTCTTCAGACCGAAATTGGTGTTGTACAGGCTGTGGAGCCATCCTGATGCCCTTTCTTCAGTCATCGTTATAAATTGCCCGTCGGAGCAACAACCCGTCCGCGCTGTGACTCATGAGCTGTCTTCAGATCGGACAACATCTGTGCCAGTCATCAAATGGAAATTGGCGTTGTGCAAGCGGCGGAGCCACGCTGATGCCCTTTCTTCATTCAGCGTTGTAGATTGCACGCCGTGGCGGCGGTTCGTCCGGGCTATAACTATTGAAACGTATTTAGAGCAGAACATATCCGCTAAATTCTCGTACTGAACCTCGTAACCCGAACTGTTTTCGAAGCAGCGATAACAATGGCCTGAGAGTGCACAGCCTATGTGGGAGATTTTGTACAATCCTTAGTTCCGGGGTGGGGTCAGCTGGTTTGTATCTTCTGGAGCCTTAGTGACTGCACGGACGGTTGAGACGCTTTTATAGAAGAACACCTCCGCCGAATTCCCTTATTGGACGCCATAGCCTGAACTTTTCGCTAAGCAGCGACAACAATACCATGAAGGTACACAGCCTCTGCCGGGGATACCGGGCAATCCGCAGCGCTGAGGTGGAAGCAGCTGGCCAGGAGACACCGACAGGACGTCGGTGTCAGGCGAAGTCGGGTCAGGGA
>NZ_JACVTX010000011.1:0-158055 GCF_016624745.1 Erwinia sp. S43
TAACTAACTAACTAACTAACTAACTAACTAACTAACTAACTAACTAACTAAATCAATCTTGTTAGTGGGTTAAACCATGAATTTGGAGGTGTTGTATGTAATGTTTCTCTTCATTTTAAGAAGTTTGACTGATGTGCAGCAGTTTAATACACTCAATTACTAAGACTAAACATGAGCAAAAAAAATAACTTCGACATAATTAGGCTTGCATTAGCCTTTATAGTGCTTTTGGTCCATTCATCTGAGGTTACAAGAAATGAAAGCCTGCGATTTCTTTCTCATTATTTAAGTAGTGATTTTGCAGTCAAAGGTTTCTTTGCGATAAGTGGTTTTTTGATTACAAAAAGTTACATTCGTAGTAAATCGTTAAAAGATTATGTATCGAAACGCGCCAGTAGAA
Organism: Erwinia sp. S43; assembly: GCF_016624745.1. Taxonomy (NCBI): domain Bacteria; kingdom Pseudomonadati; phylum Pseudomonadota; class Gammaproteobacteria; order Enterobacterales; family Erwiniaceae; genus Erwinia; species Erwinia sp. S43. Next base: position 401 of record NZ_JACVTX010000011.1, read on the forward strand.
TTCTTCCAGCATATATTTTTGTTATTTTTTCTGTTTAATGTTAGGTGTTTTGACTACAAATTTAAAATTCACAGAGTTTGTTTTTCATACAACCACATTCAAGTATCTCGTCGCAAACTTAACGTTTTTAAATTTTTTGCAACCATCTCTTCCTGGTGTTTTTACTTTGAATCCTATTCAGCCTATGGATGGTTCATTGTGGACTATAAAAGCTGAGGTAATGTTATATATTTTGTTGCCTTGTGTCATACCCTTAATGACTAGAAAGCCAATATTGGCTTATTTTCTCATTTATTCTATTTCATGCTTTTGGTTTTTTTATTTTACAAGTATTTATAACGGCCCAAAGGCCGAGACTTTAGCGAAGCAGTTCGTCTCATTGTCGTCATATTTCTTTTTTGGTACTTTTCTGGTTGTTTATAAAAAAGCTTTCGATAAAATTAAAATAATTTCACTTTTCTCTTTAGTCGTCTTTTTTTATTTTAAACTAAAGGGTGATATTCTGTTTTTAATCGAGCCAATCGCTTATTCCTCTTTCGTGTTGTTTCTTTGCACAAGCTTTATGAAAGAGGTTAGCGTTAAGTTTATCGGTGACATTTCATATGGGATTTATTTGTACCATTGGCCGATAATTCAACTCCTAATTTTTCTCGGTGTATATACTTTTAATGCTTTTTTAGGTTTGTTACTCACAATTATCTTGACTCTAATTGCATCATACATTTCGTGGAATCTTCTTGAGAAGAGATTCCTTCAACGAACCAAATTTTCTACAGCCAAAAAAAATAACATTTCAATCGCTACTAATTCAAACTAAAATTACAAATCAAAATTGATAGATTATTAATGATACTTTACTGTTGATGTTAATAACTTCTGGTTATTATAATTTGTAAATGACTCGGGGTGCCCATCCTGTTTTCCCAGGACAAGGCTGAGAAAAACCCGCATAACCTGAACTGGATAATGCCAGCGGAGGGAAGTCAGATGCCTCCAACCGGCATCGCCTTCTTGATCGCCGGTTGGGAGTATAGATGAGCCAACCCATTCCCCTCAGCCACCACGATGTGGCGCACTCTCTGGCGCTGTTCCGCCAGCAATCCCCCCTTATTCACTGCATGACCAATGATGTAGTACAGACCTTTACGGCCAACGTTCTGCTGGCGCTGGGTGCATCCCCGGCGATGGTGATTGATGCCGAAGAGGCTGCGCAGTTTAGTGCGGTAGCCAGCGCGCTGCTGGTCAATGTCGGCACGCTCACCCGCTCGCGCAGTGCGGCAATGATGGCGGCGGTGGAGTCAGCAAACCGTGCAGGGCGCAGCTGGTCACTGGACCCGGTGGCGGTCGGGGCGTTAGCCTTCCGTACCGAATTCTGCCATCAGCTGCTGAATCATCAACCTGCCGCCATCCGCGGTAATGCCTCAGAGATTATGGCGCTGGCGCAGGAAGCCGTTTCAGGGCGCGGCGTCGACTCCCGGCATCAGTCCGATGCCGCGATCCAGGCCGCACAGAAGCTCGCTTTGCAAAGCGGGGCGGTTGTAGCGGTCACCGGAGAAGTGGACTTTGTTACTGACGGTCAGCGCACTCTCAGTGTCAGCGGCGGTTCACCGTTAATGACGCGCGTGGTCGGTACAGGCTGTGCGCTGTCGGCGGTGGTGGCGGGTTTTGCCTCGCTGCCCGGCGATCGCCTGATCCACGTAGCCAGCGCCTGCCGCGTGGTATCACTGGCCGGCGAGCGTGCCGCCGCGATCGCATCAGGACCGGGGAGTTTTATCCCTGCCTTCCTTGATGCGCTCTATCTGTTGACCCCGGAGGAACTGGCATGAAGCGGATTAATGCACTGACGATTGCCGGTACCGATCCCAGCGGCGGAGCGGGTATCCAGGCGGATCTGAAAGCGTTCTCGGCGCTGGGCGCTTACGGCACCAGCGTGATCACCGCGCTGGTTGCGCAGAATACCCGGGGCGTGCAGTCGGTTTATCGTATTGAGCCAGATTTTGTTGGCGCGCAGCTGGATTCAGTGCTGTCGGATGTACGCATCGATGCGATCAAAATCGGTATGCTGGCGGAATCCGACATTGTGGAAGTGGTGGCCGAGCGTTTGCCGGCAGCCACCACTCCGTGGGTTGTGCTGGATACGGTGATGCTGGCAAAAAGCGGCGATCCGCTGCTCTCTCAACGGGCGGTTGCTACGCTACGCGAACGCCTGCTGCCTCAGGTGTCGATTATCACGCCGAATCTGCCGGAGGCCGCCGCGTTGTTGGACTGCCCGATGGCGAGCAACGAACAGGAGATGCGCGAGCAGGGCAGGGAACTGCTGGCGATGGGCTGCCAGGCGGTGCTGATGAAGGGTGGCCACCTCAGCGAGTCGGAAAGCCCGGACTGGTTGTTCACCCGCGAGCTGGAGCAGCGTTTTACCGCGCCGCGCGTGAATACCCGCCACACCCACGGCACCGGCTGCACGCTCTCTGCGGCACTGGCCGCGCTGCGCCCGCGCCACGATAACTGGGTAGCAACCGTGCAGGCGGCGAAGACCTGGCTGCAGGGTGCGCTGGAGCAGGCGGATTCGCTGGAAGTCGGGCAGGGGATTGGTCCGGTGCATCACTTCCACCAATGGTGGTAATGAATGCAGGGGCAAACGCGCTTTTGTGCGCATTAGTCTGAAAAATCCAGTCAGCAATTTGCCTGGTTAAAGGTTTAGGTTCACCCTGTTGAGGTCAGAAATCAGTCGCATTTCTGAACAGCGGGCCATTTGACCGTTGGCGGGTCGTGGCCCTCCCTACCTTTGACAGGAGTTATCATGACGGACATCGTACAGTTATTGGGCAAAGAAGCAGATTCTCTTTTGCAACATCGCTGCATGACTATTCCAGCAGACAGCCTCTATCTTCCGGGATCGGATTACGTAGACCGGGTGATGGTTGATAATAACCGTCCCCCGGCGGTCTTACGCAATATGCAAACCCTGTATAACACCGGTCGTTTAGCCGGGACAGGTTACCTCTCTATCCTGCCGGTTGACCAGGGCGTTGAGCACTCCGCCGGCGCCTCTTTTGCCGCAAACCCGCTGTACTTCGACCCGAAGAATATCGTCGAGCTGGCGATTGAAGCGGGCTGTAACTGTGTCGCCTCCACCTATGGCGTGCTGGCTTCCGTTTCCCGCCGCTATGCGCACCGCATTCCGTTTATGGTCAAGCTGAACCATAACGAAACCCTCAGTTATCCTACCCAGTACGATCAAACCCTGTATGCCAGCGTTGAGCAGGCTTTTAACCTGGGGGCCGTTGCCGTGGGGGCAACCATCTATTTCGGTTCCGAGCAGTCGCGCCGTCAGATCGAAGAGATCTCGGTAGCGTTTGAGCGCGCGCATGAACTGGGGCTGGTCACGGTGCTGTGGGCCTATCTGCGCAACAACGATTTCAAAAAAGACGGTGTGGATTATCATGCCAGTGCGGATCTCACCGGTCAGGCAAACCATCTGGCGGCGACCATCGGTGCCGATATCGTTAAGCAGAAAATGGCGGAAAATAACGGCGGCTACAAAGCGGTGAACTTCGGTCATACCGATGAGCGGGTTTACAGCAAGCTGACCACCGATAACCCCATCGATCTGGTGCGTTATCAGCTGGCTAACTGCTATATGGGACGAGCAGGATTGATTAACTCCGGCGGTGCAGCAGCGGGGGATACCGATATTGCGGAATCCGTACGTACTGCCGTGATTAATAAGCGTGCCGGAGGAATGGGGTTGATTCTTGGCCGTAAAGCATTCAAGAAATCAATGAAAGACGGCGTGGCGCTTATTAATTCCGTTCAGGATGTATATCTCGATAAAAAAGTCACCATAGCTTAATAATATGACAGGTGGACATAAAATATCCGCCTGTCATATCCTGCCACTTGCTATATAAAACACCCTGGTGTTGGCGCAATTTTCCCACCAACAAACAACTAACTCAAATGCGGTACGTGAGTCAGGCTTTTGGCCAGATTGATTATCTGGAACAGCACTTTAGTCCGCTTTGATTTACTTTTCTTCTTCAGATTGTTTTTATGAGAAAGTACGGTCTTCAGCTTGATGTTAATATGTTCAGAAATCTCTACCGAGCTTCTTTCTTTCATCCAGAGATTAAGTATTTCAGACTCGCGCTTGCTGAACGACAGCGGTGTTTCATCAGCCGGGTAGAGTCCGACAGGTTGAGCGGCCTGCTTTAACCTGTTGTTTGAAACCAGGTTTTTTACGGTGCTGATTGACACATTCTGCGCCATAATCACCACGTTCGGCTTGATGTAAATGTAATCTTCAAATGATGAATGAACCACCCGCATAAAGATAATAAACAGGGTTTCCGGATTCATTGCAATCAGTTTTTTTATCTCTTCCCTGTCGTTTTCCGTGTTGTAAACGGATTCGCAAATAAACGCTATTTGCGTGGAGCCTTGCTGTAATAGTCGTGCGCAGTTAGGAAGATTATCCAGCAGATGAATATCCTTTTTTTTACCGCCTGCTTCATTGATAACGCTTTTTAATCCATGGCTGAAATAATCACATTTATTTAATATGATATAACTCATAAAGTACAGCCTTATTTAAGTTGGTTAACTGCAATGATTGCTGTTATTTATTATGAAACACTAAATATCGATAACGAATAGTGATGACGTTGGAAGAAAATCAGCAGGTGCTGATATTAATGAAATATCAGGGGTCGCTAATTACGCCGATCTTGTGATGTAGATCTACTATAAAGGCTCAGTGTACAGCCGCAAATGTCTTACACCGTCAATTCTTGTCTGTACGCCTCATGAATAGCGAAAAAAGAGGGGCGGGGCGCATTTTTCGCCCCGAAGCGCTGTTTTATACAGCTTCGAACCATTCGCTATTCTGTTCTGCTATCGGAGTTATAGAGAAGATCATCTCCTGCAGATGAGTGCGCATGGCGCTTTCTGCAGCATTAGCGTCTTTCGCCACCAGCGCCTGATAGATTTTCCAGTGCTGCTCTATCAAACTCTCCGGCGGCGAGACCTTGCTGAGGGTCAGAAAACGCACCCGATCCATGGTGGCCTTGATGTTTTCTACCGTTTCCCACGCCAGCCTGCAGTCAATGCTTTCGGCAATCAGGCGGTGGAACTCATCATCCAGTACCAGAAAGGCCTGGCTGTCGTGGCGCTCCGCCGCCAGCTTTTGCAGCTGCAGGTTATGCTCCAGCGCGGCAAGCCCGGTTGCACTGGCTTCCTGCGCCGCTCTGCGCACCACGGCCACTTCCACGGCTTCGCGGATAAAGCGCCCGTCTGCCACCCGCTGCGCGGAGATCTTGCGCACGAAGGTGCCGCGCTGCGGCAGTACCTGTACCAGCCCGGCTTCGGCCAGTTTGATAAAGGCTTCCCGCACCGGCTGGCGAGAGACGTTAAAGCGGCTGGAGACGTCTTTTTCGGACAACAGGCAGCCGGGAGGAATGGCACAGGTGACAATTTCATGGCGCAGATAGCGGTAAATCTGCTGATTTACCGGTTCGCTGGCGGTAATGGTATATACAGTCGACATTCGGCAACGTCCCTTTAGCGGCAGGTCATCTCAACCCGTCTGCGCATGGTAGCAAAGCGTTCAGTCTAATCAGCAAGATGGCGGAGCGCCAGGGCTTTATCGGCCCCGGCATGCGGGCGGTGCAAATGCGGTCAGTAGTCCGGCTTGACCAGCTGATGAACGGTCTTTTTTGCCCCCTGATCCAGCAGCAGGCAGTAGAAATGATTCACCCTGGCGACAAACGCGGTGCTGGCGGGCAGATCGTGGCCGAATACGCTGCTCAGCGCCAGCAGCGCGGCGACGCGTTCGCTGCCTTCCCGGCTCCCGGCCACGCGTTGGGCCAGCTCAACGCGCAGCGGATCGTTGATGCTAATCGCTTCCCCCTGCTCGCTGACGCCGCCAACGTAGCGCATCCAGCCCGCCACGCCCAGCGCAAGCAAATCGAAATCACTACCGTGCTGTAAATGCCAGCGAATGCTGTCCAGCCAGCGCTGCGGCAGCTTTTGCGTGCCGTCATTGGCAATCTGCGCGGTGCGATGTTTGATGGCGCGGTTGCGATAGCGGGCAATCAGCGAGTCTGCGTAGGCTTCCAGGTCCACGCCGCGGGTGCGCAGGGTTACCGCCTGCTCAGACAGCATCAGGCGGCGTGCGGCCAGCAGAAACAGCTCATCATCCATGCAGTCGCTGATATGCTCGTAGCCTGCCAGATTACCCAGATAGGCGAGGAACGAGTGGCTGCCGTTAAGCATGCGCAGTTTCATCTCTTCGAACGGCAGTACGTCTTCCACCAGTTCGGCCCCCGCCAGCTCCCAGCGCGGGCGTCCGCTGACGAAATTATCCTCGATCACCCACTGGAAAAACGGCTCACACACCACGCCCGCCGGATCGTCGCAGCCCAGCTGTTCGCGTAGGGCACGGTGCGTTTCATCGGTCATTGCCGGAACAATGCGGTCCACCATGGTAGAAGGGAAGGTGAGGCTATCGGCGATCCACTCCGCCAGTTCCGGCTCCTGCTGACGCGCCAGCTGGCTAATCACCCGGCGAGTGACGTGGCCATTCTCCGGCATATTGTCGCAGGACATCACGCTAAACGGTGGCAGACCCCGTTCGCGGCGGCGGCGGATGGCGGCCAGAATAATCCCCGGCAGCGACTGCGGAACATCGGGATTCGCGAGGTCGTGAACGATCGCCGGGTGTTGCAGATTCAGCTCGCCGCTGGCCGGATGGTGGCAGTAACCTTTTTCGGTTACTGTCATCGATACAATCGCCACCTCCGGCTGGCTTAGCGCGTCAATCAACGCCTCCACGCCGTCCGACTGCCCGTGCAGAGCCTGGGTGACCACGCCAATAATCCGCAAATCCAGGCGGTCATCGGCCATTTCCGCCACGCTGTAGCACAGCTGCTGCTGGCGCAGCGCATGAATCGCCTCGCCGTTGTTCAGATTGATTTCGCAGTAACCCCAGTCGCTGCACTGCTCGGCAGCCAGCCTGTCGCTGCACACCGCCTGATGTGCACGGTGGAAGGCACCGAAGCCGATATGCACCATTCGCGTTCGTAATGCACTACGGTCGTAAGCGGGTTTCTGCACGCTTGCTGGAAGGTTCTCCACAGACAACATAAATTATCCTTAATTGAAGGTGCGGGGGAGCGCCCCGCACAACCATTTAAACTGAAACAGTCTTACTGTATTTTTTCGGCGGACGCACCACCACCAGCACCAGCAGGGCACCCAGCGCGGCGATGCCACCGGCGAGGATAAAAGCGCTGTCGAACTTACCGGTATGCTGCACGATGTAGCCGGTCGCAATCGGCCCGATAATCCCGGAGATGCTGCCGATCAGGTGGATAAAGCCACTGATGCTGCCGACGCGGCTTTTATGCACCACGTCCTGAATAATCGCCCAGTAGATCGCCCCGGTGATATACAGGAAGAAGATAGACACCGACATCAGTCCAACCGCAGGCACCACGTCTTTCACCGTTCCCGCGAAGGCCACGCAGATTGCGGCGGCGAACAGGCACACCACCAGCACAATTTTTCGCGACAGCAGCAGTTTGCCGGTCATGCGGAAAATCTTGTCGGAGATAATCCCGCCCAGCGCCAGCCCCACGAAGCCCACAATCCACGGGATCATGGTGGTGATGCTCATCGCCTTGATATCCAGCCCGTGCGACTGCACCAGATAGGCCGGGAACCAGCTGAGGAAGAAGAACAGAATATAGTTGTAGCAGAAGAAGGCGAAGGCGGTGACCAGAATAATCGGCTGGCGCAGATAGTGGCCCAGGCCGTGCTGCGACTGGGACAGTTCTTCCTCGGCGCTCAGCTGCTCGTCTTTCATCTGGGCGATCAGGGCGCGCTCGCGTTCGCTAATCAGCTTGCTCTTCAGCGGGTTATCGGCGGCAATAAAGAACCACACCACCATCCAGACAATGCCGATTGAGCAGATAATGGCGAACGCCGGGCGCCAGCCGAAAGCCAGGGACAGATAGCCAATAATCGGGCCGGCAATCGCGCCGCCGAGCGGTGAACCGGCGCTGAGCAGCCCCATCGCGGTGGCCGCCTGTTTTTTCGGGAACCAGCCGTTAATCGCCTTGTTGGCCGAGGCGCAGATCGGGCCCTCCGCCATGCCGAACAGAATACGCAGGATTAGCATCGACCAGAAGCCGGTCGCCAGTGCGGTAAATCCGCAGAACAGCGACCACATGCCGACCGCCACGCCGAGGGTAATGGTTGGCCCGAAGCGGTCCGTTGCCAGGCCGCCAACGAAGTTAAAAATGGCATAGCCGAAGAAGAAGCTGCCGAAAATCAGGCCAAACTCTTCGGCATTCAGCATCAGGTCTTTCTCGATCATCGGCACGGTCAGCGACAGCGCCACGCGATCGAGGTAGTTGATCATATAAACCAGGAACAGCAGCAGTACGATGGTCCAGCGCAGGTTTTTAATCATCATGACTCCTTCCCCTCTTCCCGGCCTGCTGGCGGTTGGGGGCTGTAGGTAGAGGTATTGTGGCCGGAGGGCTGGGTCAAACCCCCCGGTGTTTTGCTAGCTGACTTTTAAAATCACTTTGCAGCAGCTGCGCGGGTCCTTCTCAAACAGGGTCATCGCCTGTTCGATCTGGCTGAGCGGCAGGGTATGGGTGACCAGCTTTTCCGGTTCGATCAGCCCCTGTTCGATCCAGGCAATCACCTGCGGGAAGCGGTTGCTGTTTAGTCGGGAGGTAAACAGCGACAGCTCTTTGCTGGTCAGGCTTTGCTGGGTGATAGCGCAGGGCTCGCCGGAGAAACCGAGCAGGCCGATGCGCCCGGCAGGTGAGGCCAGTGCGGCCGCTTCGGCAAGAATCGACGGGTGGCAGGCGGCATCAATAATCAGCGTTGGCTGCACGCCATCGAGCTGTTCTGCCAGCGGGATTTCGCTGTTGTTCAGCGCGCGATCCGCGCCGTTGTTCAGCGCCAGAGTCAGCCGTTCGGTTATCCGGTCGGCGACGATCACCGTTTTCACGCCATAAACGCCTTTTAGCACCTGAATCGCGGTCAGCCCCATCGGGCCGGCACCGTAGATCAGCGCTACGTCGTCGGGCTGCGGCTGTAAAAACGCGGTGATGTTGGCGGCGATGGTAAACGGCTCGACCAGGCTCGCCAGCGTATCGGGAATGCTTTCCGGCAGCCGCCAGGCATTCGCGGCGGGTGCCAGCGCGTATTCGCTGAAGCCGCCGTCGCGATGCACGCCGATCACCTGCAGCTCTTTGCAGACGTTGGGGCGACCGATGGAGCAGGGATAGCAGTGACCGCAGCTGACCACCGGATCGACCGCTACGCGCTCGCCAATGCGCGCACCTTCCACGCCGTCGCCCACCGCATCAATCAGGCCAAAAAACTCGTGGCCGATGGTGCGCGGATAGCGGGCAAAGGGATTATGCCCGTGCCAGATATGCACATCGGACCCGCAGATGCTGGCGTACTGCACTTTCACCCTGACTTCGCCCGCTTCCGGCAGCGGCAGCGGACGTTCCTGAATCTGAAGATCGCCGGGACGTTCAATGACCACGCTTTTCATCATGCTCTCCTTACCAGTTCCACAGCGTGCCGTCTTCCAGACGGGCAACGGGCAGATACGCCGGTTCATAGGGATATTTCGCCGCCAGCTTTTCGTCGAACTCAATGCCGAGGCCCGGTTTTTCGCCCGGATGCATATAGCCGTTATCAAACGTCCAGCTATGCGGGAACACTTCCAGCATCTGCTCGGAGTAGCCCATGTACTCCTGCACGCCGAAGTTTGGCACCCACAGATCGAAGTGCAGGGCGGCGGCCATGCAGATTGGCGACAGGTCGCTCGGTCCGTGAGATCCGGTACGCACCTGATACAGCGAGGCGAAGTCGGCGATGCGGCGCATGCCGGTAATGCCGCCCGCATGGGTGATGGTGGTGCGGATATAGTCGATCAGCTGTTCTTCAATCAGCTGCTTGCAGTCCCAGATGCTGTTAAACACTTCGCCCACCGCAATCGGCGTGACGGTGTGCTGGCGGATCAGGCGGAAGCTCTCCTGGTTTTCGGCCGGGGTCGGGTCTTCCATCCAGAACAGGCGATAGTCCTCTACGCTTTTGCCGAAGCGCGCGGCTTCGATCGGCGTCAGGCGGTGGTGCATGTCGTGCAGCAGGTGTTCGTCAAAGCCGAATTTGTTGCGGATGGCATCGAACAGTTTTGGTGTGAAGTCGAGGTATTTTTCGGTCGACCACAGCTGCTCTTCCGGCCGCGCGCCTTTCGTTGCCGGCTCGTAGGCTTCGCCTTTGCCCTTGGCCATGCCGTAGGTGGTTTTCATTCCCGGCACGCCGCACTGGGCGCGAATGGCTTTGAAACCCAGTTCTTTATGTTTGGCGTAGTCGTCCATTACTTCATCGATGCTGTGACCGGTGGTATGGCAATAGACCATCACTCCGGTACGCGATGCGCCGCCGAGCAGCTGGTAAAGCGGCATATTGGCGGCTTTGGCTTTGATATCCCACAACGCCTGGTCAACGGCGGAGATCGCGGACATGGTGACCGGCCCGCGACGCCAGTAGGCCCCTTTGTAGAAGAACTGCCAGATGTCTTCGATCTGGTGGGCATCGCGGCCGATCAGCTGCGGGCAGACGTGATCTTTCAGGTAGGACGCGACGGGCAGTTCGCGGCCGTTGAGCGTGGCATCACCGATGCCGGTGAGTCCCTGATCGGTGGTGATCTTCAGCGTGACAAAGTTTCTGCCGGGGCAGGTGACAAACACTTCCGCTTTAACAATTTTCATTTCAATTCGCCTTGTTGACTCGCTATGGCGCAAAATTACGCTAATGACGTACTACCATACAAGTTGGATTGATTGGATTTTCGAGGGGGATCACAGATCGGGGGGAGGGCGCTGTGAAATGGGTGTTTGGGGTTCAGCCTCTGCTGCTGCTCCAACAATTTCATCGCGTTTAGTTTCGATGAACAGGCTTGTCGGCCTGCTAAGAATGATGCTGCATAAATCAATTCAAAGTATGGATATCCTGAGGGGCCGATAATCGGGATGCCTTAAATAATAAGGTGCTGTGAGATGAGTGTTTAGGGTTCCGCCTCTGCTACTGATTCCTGGCGGGTCCTCACTTTTGTATTTTCAGGCAACGCGAAAGTTAAAAAGCAGGCTGGCTGTGAACCCGGGCGGGCAATCCGCAGCGCTGAACGCAGAGAGGAAGCCAGGATTCGGCCGCATGGGCGCGGACGAAAGTCACGGTCGGGCCAGGACAGCTCGTCTGTGGCGGTCCGACGGGCTGACGAACGAAGTGAGGGAACCGCGAAGCGGCGCGAGGACGGCCGAACGGGGGCACAACCAGCCAGCGCTAACTGACGACTCTGCAAACAACACAGCACAGTTCACTAACGGTGGCTAATTCTGCAAACAACACTGGTGAACGGTGCCCCCTGCAAACACCGAATCTAAAACTACGCCAGCAGCTCACACGACGGCGGCAACCGACACTCCAACGCATCCGGCATCACCTCAATCTTAAACTTCGTCCCCGTCAACGGCTCGCCATCCAGATTAAACGTCATCTCATTCGGCGCATCAATCGTCAGCCACGGCAGCGACGCCGTAATCAAATTCGGATTCTCATCATCACTGGTCAACGTATGCAACAGCGTCGGCAACAGCTCCTGTGACGTGGCAATCGTCAACTCCAGCTTACCGTCATTAATCAGCGCCTGAGGGCAAAGACGCTGACCGCCGCCCGCCTGCCGACCGTTACCAATCCCTATCACCAGCGCATCACCCTGCCAGTCGAAATCCGGCCCGCGAAGATGGCAACTGTCCGCCTTCAGCGTATCCATTCGCATCAAACCGTGAATAAAATAGGAGACGCCGCCCAGCGCCGACTTCAGCTTCTCCGGCGTTTCCGTCGTAATGCGCGTACCAAACCCGCCGGTCGCCATATTGATAAAATAGCGATCGCCGTTTACCCGCGCTAAATCAATGGCCGTCGCCTTGCCGATAATTGCCAGCCGTAGCGCATTCTCCATCTCCAGCGGAATGCCCGCGCTGGTGGCGAAATCATTAGCAGTACCCAGCGGCACAATCCCCAGCACCGGCCGTCGTTCAGGTGGCAGACCGGCCAGCGCGGTGGCAATCTCATTAATCGTGCCGTCGCCGCCAGCGGCAATCACCGTGGTTGCATTCCGATCCACCGCTTCACGCACGTAGCGCTCGCCGTCGCCGTGTTCCCAGGTCACACGTACCTCCAGGCGGTAGCCTTCCTCGCGCAGAGTGGCAATCGCCTGGCGCAGATCCTCATTGCCCGCGCTTTTACCGTTCAAAATCGCCAGCGTGATTGAATCGTTTACCATTTTTTATTTTCCTGAAGTGGATGGCGGATGGTTTCAAGATATAGCATATCCTGTTACAGACGGTGAACTGTGGGGTACCAGAAGGGAATATTTTCGGAAAAAAGGACAAGAAAAAGCCCGGACGGGGGAGCCGACCGGGCCAATGAGGTGGTTCATTCCGCCCGGAACTCAGCTTGATATCCGGACGTGCAGAGAATGCTGTTTAATGTTGTCGTTAGGAGCCAGCGCATAATAACGGGGAACCTCCCCCGGTACTGTGATCGGATTCTAAGATCGATAACCTTATGAAACTTCTTTTGCCAGTTCCACCGCATGCGGATTGCGCGTGGTGGTTCCCGCCAGGTTACGCATCAGCAGCGCATACTGCAGGTCCATCTCCTCAGGCAGCGGCAGCCACACCAGATGGCCATTGCCAGGTGCCACCTCAATCGCCTGTGCCTTGCCGTTCTCCATCTGCGTCAGCGTGAAGTTGATATTGCCCGCGGGGGTCATCAGCTCCAGACTGTCGCCAACGCTGAATTTGTTCTTCACATCCACCTGCGCCAGCGCGCCACGACGTTCACCGGTAAACTCACCGACAAACTGCTGACGGTCGGAAACCGAATAGCCCGCGTCGTAGCTCTGATAGCTGTCATGCGTGTGGCGGCGCAGGAAGCCTTCGGTATAGCCGCGGTGCGCCAGCCCTTCAAGCGTCTCCAGCAGGGCGGGGTCGAACGGCTTACCGGCGGCGGCATCGTCGATGGCACGGCGGTAAACCTGTGCCGTACGCGCGCAGTAGTAAAACGACTTGGTGCGGCCTTCAATTTTCAGCGAATGCACGCCCATCTGCGTCAGCCGCTCCACGTGCGCCACCGCACGCAAATCTTTCGAATTCATAATGTAGGTGCCGTGCTCGTCCTCAAAGGCGGTCATATATTCGCCGGGGCGCATCGCCTCTTCGATCATAAACACCTTGTCGGTCGGCTGGCCCACGCCCAGCGTCGGTTCAACGTTCTGTACTGCGATCGGCTGCTGGCGATGGACGATGTTACCAATCGCATCCTCTTTGCCTTCTTCCACGTTGTATTCCCAGCGGCAGGCGTTGGTGCAGGTTCCCTGGTTCGGGTCGCGCTTGTTGATATAGCCGGAAAGCAGGCAGCGCCCTGAATAGGCCATGCACAGCGCGCCGTGGACGAAGATTTCCAGTTCAATTTCCGGCACTTTCTCACGTATTTCGCTGATTTCTTCCAGCGACAGCTCGCGCGACAGGATCACCCGCGTCAGGCCCATTTGCTGCCAGAACTTCACCGTCGCCCAGTTCACCGCGTTGGCCTGCACCGACAGATGAATATCCATCTGCGGGAAGGCCTCGCGCACCAGCATAATCAGCCCGGGATCGGACATAATCAGCGCGTCTGGCCCCATATCGATCACCGGCTGAAGATCACGAATAAAGGTTTTCAGCTTGGCGTTATGCGGTGCGATGTTGACTACCACGTAAAATTTTTTGCCCTGGGCGTGGGCTTCGTTGATGCCGATCGCCAGGTTCTGGTGGTTGAATTCGTTGTTGCGCACGCGCAGGCTGTAGCGCGGCTGACCGGCGTAAACGGCGTCTGCGCCATACGCGAAGGCGTAACGCATATTTTTCAGCGTGCCGGCCGGGGAGAGCAGTTCCGGTTTTAACATGTTTTCTCAGTCTGATGTCAGGTCAGATATTGCCAGGATGGCTGCCCTTTGCGGCGTGGCGTCGCTAAGGGCAGATTTCGGTGCGGGATTGTAAGGCAGGGAAGCGGGAGATTAGTTGATCTAAATCAATCGGCAGATATCGGCTTCCCAGCGATAGCCCATGCCGTAGACTGCGCGGATAAACGGCTGGCTGGCATCCAGCGATTCCAGCTTGCGGCGCAGATTTTTAATATGGCTGTCGATGGTGCGGTCGGTCACCACGCGATAATCGTCGTACAGCTGGTTCAGCAGCTGTTCGCGGGAAAATACCTTGCCCGGCTCGTGAGCGAGGGTTTTCAACAGGCGGAACTCGGCGGGGGTCAGATCCAGCGGTTTATCATCCCAGCTGGCCTGGAAGCGGTTTTCATCCATGCACAGCAGCGAGGTTTGCACCGCCTCTTCTTTTGGCCGCAGGCAGCGCTTCAGAATGGTTTTCACCCGTGCCACCACTTCCCGCGGGCTGAACGGCTTGCAGATATAGTCGTCCGCGCCAATCTCCAGCCCCAGCAGGCGATCGATCTCTTCGGTTTTGGCGGTGACCATAATGACCGGCAGCTCGGAGAAGCGGCGCAGCTCGCGGCATACCGACAGGCCATCCAGCCCCGGCAGCATCAGGTCCAGCAGCATCAGGTCGGGTGAATTCTGCTTCGCCCACTCCAGCGCCTCGTCGCCACGCAGCAGGTGGTGCGTGCGATAGTTGGCGGCCTGCAGATAGTCCACCAGCAGCTGGCCAAGCTTGGGTTCATCTTCGACGATTAAAATTAACGGTGCCGGTTTTTCCTGCTCCATATCACTTCCTCAGTACGGATAAATCAGTGCGGTTTATTGGGTAAGCTTACCGTAATTTTCAGCCCCCCGGCGGAAGAATGCGCGGCGCTGAGCGTGCCGTCGTGGGCCGCAACAATATTCTGGCAGATCGCCAGCCCCAGCCCCGAGCCACCGCTGGCGCGGTTGCGTGACCCCTCGGCGCGATAGAAACGGTCAAAAATCTGTTTGAGCTGATCGTCATTCACCCCCGGCGCGCTGTCTTCAAAACGCAGCAGGTTTCCGGCGGGGCCGGATTCCAGATAAATGCTCAGGCTGCCGCCGGCGTCGGTATAGCGCAGGCTGTTTTCCATCAGGTTGGTGAACAGCTGCCCCAGCCGATCCGGATCGCCAAACTGCGGCGCGGCCTCCGGCAGCGACAGGTTAAGCCGCAGGCCCTGTTGCTCATAGCGATGGCGGAAGTTAGCGGCGACCATTTCCAGCAGCGGCACCAGATCGGTGTCGCGCTTGCGATAGGCCAGCGCACCCTCGTCGGACAGCGACAGCTGGTGGACATCATCGACCAGCTTGGTCAGGGTGGCGACCTCACCCTGTAGCGAAATAATCGACTCCGGTGTCAGTTTGCGCACGCCATCCTGAATCGCCTCCAGCTCACCGCGCAGGATCGCCAGCGGGGTGCGCAGCTCGTGGGAAATATCGGCCATAAACGCACGCCGCATGCTTTCGTTCTTTTCCAGCGTGCTGGCCAGGCGGTTAAAATCCTGCGCCAGGCGGCCAAGCTCGTCGCGGCTGGTGGATTCCACCCGGCTGGTAAAATCACCGGCGGCCAGATGATGCGTGCCCTCAACCAGGCGCTTAACCGGGGCGAGCAGCCCGCGCGACATCAGCCAGGTCACCAGCGCGGCCAGCAGCATGGTCAGGCCGACGATCATCCAGCTGGTGCGGTTTTGCTGCCGATCGAAGTTAATATCCGCTACGCGGGTCAGGCGCTCAGAAGGGGAGCCGACCACCCAGCCGACCACTTTATTATCGCTGGTGGTAATCGCCCGGCGCGTGCCTTCCAGCGGCACCGGCCCGCGCGGACCGATCATCACGCGATAGTTCTGATCGATAACCCAGAACTGGGTACGCCAGCCGTGCGGCGGCAGCTGGTTGCTGGATTCCGGGTTCTGATCCAGCGAGCGCAGAATATTAAAGACCAGCCGGTTGTTATTGCGCAGGAAGGTCCAGCTGCCGTGCTGTTCGTACTGATCGGCCAGCGCGTCGCTGAGCATGGTGATCCGCTGTTCGTTGCCGCGCTTAATGTAGTCGATAAAGCCGTGTTCGAAGCTCAGGCGCACGCCCCAGTGCATGGTGATCAGCACCAACATGCAGGTTGACAGGATCGCGGCAAACAGCTTAGCGGTGATGCCGATGCGGAGGCGGGCAAAGATCATTTTTTTCTCCTGCGGGCCAGTACCGTATTCGGGGCGATTTCCGCCGGTACGCGCCAGAACACCAGCGCGGGCAGGGCGATCACCAGCGCCATACAAAGGTAAGTCCAGATAAATGCCTGATGTACCAGCGGGCTGTCCGCCACCGCCTGGTGGCCGAAGGTGCCCAGCAGCAGCCCGGCAACGGTCACGCCGATACTCATCGACAGCTGCTGCACCATCGACAGCAGGCTGTTGCCGCTGCTGGCGAGGTCATCCGGCAGCTCTTTCAGCGTCAGGGTATTCATCGCCGAAAAGCGAATAGCGTTGACCATGCCCTGCAAAAACAGCACCAGCGGCAGCAGCAGATCCCAACCCAGCAGGGCGACCATCGGGAAAAGCAGCGTTACCAGCGCCAGCGCGACGGTGGAGCCCACCAGCACGTGGCGATAGCCGAAACGGTTAACGATCTGTACCACGATGCGCTTCATGCCCATATTGCCCAGTACCATCGGGATCATCATCAGCCCCGCGTGCAGCGGGCTGTATCCCATGCCGATCTGCAGGAACAGCGGTGTCATAAACGGCAGCATTCCGCTGCCGATGCGGGCGGTGAGGCTGCCGAGCAGCCCGATGGAGAACACGCGGTTATCAAACAGTTTGAGGCTGAACAAGGCGAGATCGTTATGGCGGGCGTGCAGCAGATAAAACAGCATCGCAAACACCCCGGCAAGGATAAACAGGCACAGCAGCAGCGGGGAAATGCCCAGCCCGCGCTGGCCGTCCAGCGCCAGGGTCAGCGTTGCCATCCCTACCGCCAGCAGCAGATAGCCGGTGAAGTCGAAGCGGCGGGTAACCAGCGTGAAGTTGGGCAGCAGTCGCAGGGTAGCAATAGCACCGACGATGCCTACCGGAATATTAATCAGGAAAATCCAGTGCCAGCTGGCGTACTCAACCAGCACGCCGCCCAGCGTGGGCCCCATCAGCGGGCCAATCTGCCCCGGTATCGTGACGAAGGTCATCGCCGCCATATACTGGTCGCGCGGCACCAGCTTCATCACCGTCAGGCGTCCCACCGGCACCATCATCGCCCCGCCGATACCCTGTACCACCCGCGCCATTATCAGCTGGTCCAGCGTGCCAGAAAGGGCACAGCACAGCGAACCGAGGCTGAACAGGATAATCGCGCTGAAAAACACGTTGCGCACGCCAAACCTGTCCGCCAGCCAGCCGCTGACCGGCAGCATAATTGCCACCGTCAGCACGTAGGAGACAATCACCGAATGCATATGCAGCGGGCTTTCATGCAGGCTGGCAGCCATCGACGGCAGCGCGGTGTTGACGATGGTGGTGTCCAGCGTCTGCATAAAGAACCCGAAGGCAACGATCCACAGCTGCCAGCGAACGGAGGAGGGCGGTGAGGCGATCACATCAGGCTTCCTCAACCACAGGCTGCGGGCGCGGTTTACGGCGCAGTTTATCCATATACAGATAAACCACCGGCGTGGTGTACAGCGTCAACAGCTGGCTCATAACCAGGCCGCCGACGATAGTGATCCCCAGCGGCTGGCGCAGTTCGGCACCGTCACCGCTGGTCAGCACCAGCGGCAGTGCGCCGAGCAGGGCGGCCAGGGTGGTCATCATAATCGGTCGGAAGCGTAGCAGGCTGGCCTGCTCAATGGCTTCACGCGCCGTCAGCCCGCCCTTGCGCTGCGCTTCAATGGCGAAGTCCACCATCATAATGGCGTTCTTCTTCACGATGCCGATCAGCAGCATAATGCCGATCAGCGCGATCAGGCTGAACGGCGCGCCGAACAGTTCCAGCGCCAGCAGCGCACCGACGCCCGCCGAGGGCAGGGTGGAGAGAATGGTCAGCGGATGAACGTAGCTTTCATACAGAATGCCCAGCACGATATACACGGTGGCGATTGCTGCAATAATCAGCCACAGCTGACTGCTCTGTGATTTCTCAAACTCTGCCGCCGTACCGGCAAAGCTGCCGCGCACGCTGGACGGCACGCCCAGCGCGGTGACGCTGCGGTCGATCGCCGCCGAGGCCTGCGAGAGTGACACGCCTTCCGGCAGGTTAAAGGAGATGGTCGAGGACGCCGACAGCCCCTCGTGGTTCACCGACAGCGGCGAGTTCGCCGGTTTCCAGCTGGCAAAGTAAGACAGCGGGATCGGTTTCCCTTCGCTGTTAATCACGTACATCTGGTTCAGCGCGCTGATGTCCTGGGTGTAGCGCGGATCGACCTCCATCACCACTTTGTACTGGTTCAGCGGCTGGTAAATTGTGGAGATCTGCCGCTGGCCGAAGGCGTTGTTCAGCAGGTTGTTGACGTCGGACACGTCAATACCCAGGCTGGACATCGCCGCGCGGTCGTACGTCAGCGCCATCTCTGCGCCTTTGTCTTCCTGGTCCGAGTTGACGTCGGCCAGCTCCGGCAGCGCGGCAAAGGCGCGGCGGATTTTCGGCTCCCACTCGCGCAGGTCATCCAGGCTGTCCGACAGCAGGGAATACTGATAGCCAGCGTTGGACTCGCGCCCGCCCAGGCGCAGATCCTGCACCGCCATCAGGAACAGGTTGGCACCCGGCTCTTTCGCCAGCTTGGTACGCAGGCGGGCAATCACCTGCTGGGCGTTCTCAGTACGTTCCGACAGCGGTTTCAGCGAGATAAACATCGACCCGCTGTTGGTGCGGAAACCGCCGGTAAAGCCGACCACGCTCTCCACCGCCGGGTCGTCATGCACGATGCGCATAAAGTCCTGCAGCTTGTCGCGGATCGACTGGAAGGAGATGCTCTGGTCGGCCTGAATAAAGCCCATCAGCCGCCCGGTATCCTGTTCCGGCATAAAGGTCTTTGGAATGGACACGTAAAGGTACATGGTCAGGCCGATGGTGGCGAAGAACACCAGCAGCGTCCAGCGGGCATGATTCAGCACCACCCGCAGCGAGCGGCCATACCCCTGCTGCACGGCCAGCAGCACCTTGCCGAAGCCGCGAATGCGCGGCTGCTGATGTTTGCGCTGCGGCTTCAGCAACAGCCCGCACATCATCGGCGTCAGGGTGATGGAGATCAGCAGCGAGATACCGATTGCCACCGACAGCGTCACCGCAAATTCGGTAAACAGCCTGCCAATCAACCCGCCGAGCATCAGCAGCGGCAGGAACACCGCCACCAGCGAAATGCTCATCGACACCACGGTAAAGCCGACTTCGCGCACGCCCTGCAGCGCCGCCTGCACCGGCTTCATCCCGGCTTCCACATGGCGGGATATATTCTCCAGCACCACTATCGCATCGTCGACCACAAAGCCGGTGGCGACCGTCAGCGCCATCAGCGACAGGTTGTTAAGGCTGAAGCCGCACAGATACATGGCGGCAAAGGTGCCGATTAGCGAAACCGGCACCGCCACCGCCGGGATCAGCGTGGCGCGGCCGGAGCGCAGGAAGGCAAACACCACCAGAATCACCAGCCCGACGGAAATCGCCAGCGACTGCTCTACCTCGTGCAGCGAGGCGCGAATTGTCGGCGAGCGGTCCTGCGCCACGTTCAGCTCAATGGATGCCGGGATAATCTTACGCAGCTCCGGCACCTCGGCACGAATGCGGTCGACGGTGTCAATAATATTGGCTTCCTGCGACTTGCGGATCATCAGCAGGATCGCCGGTTTGGCGTTGGCCATCCCGGCATTGCGCACGTCCTCAACCGAATCGGTGACGTTGGCCACGTCGCTCAGCCGCACCGCCGCGCCGTTGCTGTAGTGCACGATCAGCGGTTGATACTCCGCAGCGGTTTTCAGCTCGTCGTTGGTTTTCAGCTGCCAGCGGTGGTGATTATCTTCCACCGCGCCCTGCGGCTTGCGCACGTTGGCGTTGGCGATGGTTTCCCGCACCGCATCCAGAGACAGCCCCTGGTTAAACAGCGCCTGCGGATTCAGCTCTACGCGCACCGCGGGCAGCGAGCTGCCGCCGACCGACACATCGCCTACGCCCTCAATCTGCGCCAGCTTCTGTGCCAGCTGGGTGGAGGCATAGTCATACAGCTGGCCCTGCGAATAGGTATCCGAGGTCAGGGTCATGATCAGGATCGGCGCGTCGGACGGGTTGGCCTTGCGGTAGGTTGGCCGAGAGGGCATACCGCTCGGCAGCAGGCTTTGTGCGGCGTTGATCGCGCCCTGCACGTCGCGGGCTGCACCGTTAATATCGCGGTCGTAGTCAAACACCAGAATAATGCGCGTGGAACCGAGCGAGCTGCTGGAGGACATCTCGGTAACGCCGGCAATACGCCCTAGCGCGCGCTCCAGCGGCGTCGCCACGGACGAGGCCATGGTTTCCGGTGAGGCACCCGGCAGCGAGGCGCTGATCATAATCACCGGGAAATCCACCTGCGGCAGCGGGGCCACCGGCAGCAGGCGAAAGCCCAGAATACCGGCCAGCAGGATCGCCACGGTCATCAGGATAGTGGCGACCGGGCGATGGATAAACAGGGCGAAAAATTTCACTCTGCCTCCCGGCGCGCGAAGCGCTGGCGAGTAGCGTGGGCGAGGCGGTCAAACAGCAGGTAGATCACCGGCGTGGTGAACAGCGTCAGTACCTGGCTGACGATCAGCCCGCCGACCATTGCCGTACCCAGCGGGCGGCGCAGCTCTGCGCCAACGCCGGTACTCAGCATCAGCGGCAGCGCACCGAGCAGGGCGGCCAGCGTGGTCATCAGGATCGGACGGAAGCGCAGCAGGCAGGCCTGATAAATCGCATCGTACGGCGACATGCCCTGTTCGCGCTCGGCGGCCAGCGCAAAGTCGATCATCATGATGGCGTTCTTCTTCACGATACCAATCAGCAGGATGATGCCGATAATGGCGATCACGTCCAGCTCGCTGCCGCTAATCAACAGCGCCAGCAGCGCACCGACGCCCGCGGTGGGCAGCGTGGAAAGAATGGTAATTGGGTGAATAAAGCTCTCATAAAGAATGCCCAGCACGATGTACATCGCCACAATCGCCGCCACAATCAGCCAGACGGTACTGGAAAGCGCCGCCTGGAAGGCGAGGGTGCTGCCCTGGAACTGGGTCATGATTTCCGCCGGCATTTCCATCGACTTCTCGGCCTGAGTGACGGCATTCACCGCCTGCTCCAGCGAGTAGCCGTCGCTGACGTTAAACGAGAAGGTCGCCGACGGGAACTGGTCAAGGTGGTTAATGCTCAGCGCGCCGTGGCGCTGTTCAACGCTGGCAATGGCGCTCAGCGGCACGCTGCCGCCGTCGGTGCTTTTCAGCCGCACGCTTTGCAGCGCGGCCAGGCCCGGCGTGGCGGTGGTGTCGTGCTCCAGCACCACGCGGTACTGATTTGCCTGAGTGTAGATGGTGGAGATCAGGCGCTGACCGAAAGCGTTATACAGCGCGTTATCCACGTCGGCCATGGTAATACCCAGACGGCTGGCGGTATCGCGATCGACGCGGATATAGGCTTCCAGCCCCTGGTCCTGCCAGTCGTTGCTGACGTCCTTCAGCTCCGGCATAGTGTTCAGTTTTGCCAGCAGCTTCGGCACCCACAGGCTGAGCGAGTCGAGCGATCCGGCCTGCAGTGTGAACTGATACTGGGTGCGGCTGACCTGAGTATCAATGGTCAGATCCTGGACCGGCTGTAGCCACAGGCTGATGCCGGGGATCTGCGCAACCTGCTGTTGCAGGCGGGCAATCACCACCGGGATGCGGTCGTCGCGCTCATCCAGCGGCTTGAGGTTGATTTGCAGCCTGCCGCTGTTCAGCGCCGAGTTGGTGCCGTCAACGCCGACAAACGAGGTCAGGCTCTGCACCGCCGGATCTTTCATAATCACCGAGGCCACTTCCTGCTGGCGCTGCGCCATGCTGGCGTAGGAAACGGACTGTGAGGCCTGCACGGTGCCGGAGATAATGCCGTTATCCTGCACCGGGAAGAAGCCTTTTGGGATCACCAGCCACAGCATCACGGTGATCGCCAGGGTGCTTAGCGCGACACCGAGGGTGATCCACGGATGATTCAGCACCCGACTCAGCAGGCTGCCGTAGTGGGCAATGACCTTATCAAACATCGCCTCGCTGGCGCGCGAGAAGCGATTCTGTTTACGCAGCGACTCCACGCTCAGCATGCGCGCGCACATCATCGGCGTCAGGGTGAGTGAGACAACGGCGGATATCAGGATCGCCACCGCCAGCGTCACGGCGAATTCGCGGAACAGCCTGCCGACGATATCGCCCATAAACAGCAGCGGGATCAGTACCGCAATCAGCGAGAAGGTCAGGGAGATGATGGTGAAGCCGATTTCTCCGGCACCTTTCAGCGCGGCGGTTAACGGTTTTTCGCCTTTCTCGATGTAGCGCGAGATATTCTCGATCACCACGATCGCATCATCCACCACGAAGCCGGTGGCGATGGTTAACGCCATCAGCGTCAGGTTGTTGATCGAAAAGCCGCAGAAATACATCACCGCAAAGGTGCCGACCAGCGACAGCGGCACCGCCACGGCCGGAATAATGGTGGCGGGAACGTTGCGCAGGAACAGATAAATAATCATCACCACCAGCGCAATCGCCAGCAGCAGCTCAAACTGTACGTCGTTAACCGACGCGCGGATATTGGTCGTGCGGTCGGTCAGCAGCTTGACGTCTACCGATTTAGGCAGTGAGGCGGTCAGCGCGGGCAGCATCTGGCGGATGTTGTCGGCCGTATCAATAATATTGGCACCCGGCTGGCGCTGAACGTTGAGCACGATCGCCTGCTGGCGGTTGGCCCAAGCCCCCAGCCAGCTGTTTTCCGCACCCTGTTCAACGGTGGCCACATCGCCCAGCCGCACCGGCGCGCCGTTAAGGTAAGTGACGATCAGCTGGCGATAGCCTTCGGCGGTTTTGATCTGGTCGTTGGCGGACAGCGTAATGGCGCGTTCCGGGCCGTCCAGGCTGCCCTTCGCCGAGTTTACGTTGGCATTGCTGATGGCGGTACGCACTGTTTCAGTGGAAATGCCCAGCGACGCCAGCGCCTGTGCGTTCAGCTTCACTCTGACCGCCGGGCGCTGCCCGCCGGAAAGCGTGACCAGCCCGACGCCGGAAACCTGCGAGATCTTCTGCGCCACACGGGTTTCCACCATGTCCTCGACCTGGGTCATCGGCATGCTGGTGGTGGTGACGGCGAGGGTCATAATTGGCGGATCTGCCGGGTTAACCTTACTGTAAACCGGTGGGTTAGGGAGATCGCTGGGTAGCAGGTTGGTGGCGGCGTTAATCGCGGCCTGCACCTCCTGCTCGGCCACGTCCAGCGGCAGCGTCAGCTGGAACTGCAACGTCACCACGGAGGCGCCGCCCGCGCTCTGCGAGGACATCTGTTTCAGGCCGGACATCTGACCAAACTGGCGCTCCAGCGGAGCGGTGACGGCGGAGGTCATCACATCCGGGCTGGCACCGGGGTAGAGCGTTACCACCTGAATCGTGGGGTAGTCCACTTCCGGCAGTGCCGATACGGGCAGAGAACGATAACCGATGATCCCGGCCAGCAGGATCGCAATCATCAGCAGCGTGGTGGCGACCGGGCGCAGAATAAACTGGCGCGATGGTCCACCGCCGCTTGTGGAAGGCATTCCCTGCATCAGTCGCTGGCTCCCTTGGCTGGCTGTGCGCTTTTACCAGAGGTCAACGGTGTGGACTGCGGGGCGACGATTTCGACTTTTGCACCCTCGGTCAGGCGATCGATGCCGTCGGTGACGACTTTTTCACCTGCCTGCAGGCCGCTGTTAATCACCACGGTTTCGCTGTCCTGAATGCCCACGGTGACGGATTTTTTGCTGACTTTATTGTCGGCGTTGACCACCCAGACAAAGTGGCCCTCGTTACCCATTTGCAGCGCCGCTGCCGGGATCACAATCGCATCCTGTAGGGTAGCGACCTTCAGGCGAGCATTCACAAACTGATTAGGGAACAGCCGGTCATCCTCGTTGCTGAAGCGGGCTTTCAGTTTAACGGTGCCGGTAGTGGTATCGATCTGGTTATCCATGCTGAGCAGCGCACCCTGCGTCAGCAGCGTTTTATTGCTGCGGTCCCAGGCTTCGACCGGAACAGCGCCCTGTTTCTGTGCGTTAAGAATGGCGCTGATATCATTTTCCGGCAGGCTGAACACCAGGTCGATCGGGTGCGTCTGGGTGATCACCACAATTCCATTGGTATCGCCGCTGGTGATGTAGTTGCCGATATCCACCTGTTTCAGGCCCACGCGGCCATCGATCGGTGAAGTGATACGGCTGTAGGTGAGGTTGAGTTTGGCGCTGGCAACGCTGCCCTCATCGGCTTTAATCGTGCCCAGCGTTTCGCTAACCAGTGATTTCTGAGTGTCGAGGTCCTGCTGCGAAACCAGGCTGGTTTTCGCCAGCTTTTCATAGCGCGCCAGGTCGCGGCGGGCGTTTGCCAGCGTTGCCTGATCCTTCGCCAGCTGGCCTTCTGCCTGGATCAGCGCAACCTGCCACGGGCGGGGATCGATTTCGGCCAGCAGCTGTCCGGCTTTCACCTGCTGCCCTTCGGTAAAGTGCAGCGCAACTAAATCGCCGTCAACGCGGCTGCGCAGGGTGACGGTGTTGGCGGCGGTGACGGTTCCGAGGCCGGAGAGATACTGCGGCACGCTTTTGCTTTGCGCGACGGCCGCCTGCACCGGGCTTAATTCTGCGCCCATACCGCCAGGACCGCCTGGCCCACCGGGGCCGCGCCCGCCACGGCCACGAGGATGCGCGGATTTTTCAGCTGTGTCAGGTTTTGCTCCCGGAGCATCAGCATGGCTGTGCCACCAGTACAGGCCGCCACCAACCAGTGCGGCAAGAATAACAACCAGTGGGATAATGGGGAAACGGCGCTGTGCTTTCATTAACTCTCTTGCTCTCCGGTAGCGGGGAAATGTCCAGATGGGACGAAAAGGCGTCCACTCTTCATTTTAGCTAATTATAACTTACGAAAAATGAAGGAAATAAGGATAACTGTATAGTTCTGCATTGTCTTCTGTTCACATTCTGCAAATTATTAGACAGAAAATGTCGAAGCGACAGATAGTTAGTCTGCTAAGATTGATGCCGTGCAACCCATCTACCAGGAGATTGAAATGAGTACTTCAGAACATCGCCAGCTTGGTCGTTCCGGCATTCAGGTTCCGCTACTGACCTTTGGGGGTAACGTTTTTGGCTGGACGGCCGATCAATCAACGTCCTTTTCCCTGCTGGATGCACTGGTGGAGAAAGGCCTGAATTTTATTGATACCGCCGATGTTTATTCGCGCTGGGTTCCCGGCAACGAGGGCGGCGAATCAGAAACCATCATCGGTAACTGGCTGAAGCAGAGCGGTAAACGCGACAAAATCATTCTGGCCACCAAGGTGGGGATGGATTTGGGCGACGGTAAAACCGGTCTGGCACCTAAATACATTCGCCAGGCGGTTGAAGCCTCCCTCAAACGTCTGCAAACCGATTATATCGATCTGTATCAGGCGCACCGCGATGATGAAGATACGCCATTACAGGATACGCTGGCTACCTTTGATGCATTAATTAAAGAGGGCAAGGTGCGTGCTATCGGTGCCTCAAACTACTCCGCCGACCGTTTGAGCGAAGCGCTGAAAATCAGTGCGGATGCCGGTCTGGCGCGCTATGAGACGCTGCAGCCGGAATATAACCTGTACGATCGCGAAGGCTACGAAAGCGGTCTGGAAGCGGTGGTAGAGGAGCATGGGCTGGGCGTGATTAACTATTATTCGCTGGCCAGCGGTTTCCTCAGCGGTAAGTACCTTAAGCCGGAAGATGCGGCGAAGAGTGCGCGCGGGAAGGGCGTGGTGGAGAAGTATCTGAACGATCGCGGCTTGAAGATTGTGCATGCGCTGGTGGAGGTGGCCGAGGCGCATCATGCTTCGCCAACGCAGGTGGCGCTGGCCTGGCAGATTGCGCGCCCGAGCATTACCGCGCCGATCGTGAGTGCGACGTCGCTTGCGCAGGTGGATGAGCTGGCGAAGGCGACTCAGCTGAAGCTGACTGATGCGGATAAGCGTTTGCTTTCTGAGGTCAGTAGTTACTGAGTTGCTGATAGGCCGGTTGCTGGATGACCGTAAAAGGGCATAACAGCCAGACGCTTGCTGTGTTGGTTGCAGAGTCGGGAGTTAGCGCTGGCGGGTTGTGCCCCCGTTCGGGCGGTCCTCGCGCCGCTGCGCGGTCCCCTCACTTCGTTCGTCAGCCGGTCGGACCGCCACAGACGGGCCGTCCTGGCCCGGCTGTGACTTTTGGCCGCGTCCATGCGGCCAAATCCTGGCTTCCTCTCTCCGTTCAGCGCTGCGGATTGCCCTCTCGGGGGCACAGCCAGCCTGCTATCAAAATTTCGTGTTGCCTGAAAATAAAGGGTTGAGCACCGGTGAGTTTATGCAGAAGGGGGCTTTTACGTGTGGGTAACAAGTTGGTTGTTTTGCCCATTCTATTACCCCATGCAGCATCAGGTTTATCTGCAAACCCGGTGATTGTTTGAAATATAAAATCGATGAAATTCTGAAAAGGGGACAGCCTCTGCTGCTGCGCAAGGGCATCCGCAGCGCTGAGGTGAAGCCATTGCGCCAGGAGACGACAGCAGGGACGCTGGCGTCAGGCCGGGTTTGAACAGGGACGTTCAATCCTGGCCGGTCCGGTCGGCACAATGGCGTAACCGAGGGCACCGCAACGCGGCGCGAGGACCGCCCTGGAGCAGCAGCAGAGGTTGGGCCTCGTACGTCAGTTCCGCAGCGGCGTTTCATGGCGTAACTGAAGGTACCACAGCGCCCCGCACGGCAACGCGTTGATGGGACTCGCGGCTTTGAGGTATCATCACCGCCCTGTACATGTTCCCACCGCCGTGAGGCAAACCGTATGAACAAGAAAAAGATCTTTATCGTCTACCTGCCGGTCAGCCTGGTGTTCTTTATGATCCTGCCAGGAGCCATCCTGCGCGATATGCCGCCAGAGCGCTTTGCCTCGTTCAGCCATATCACCAGCCTTGGCGGAATACTGAACCCGATTGCCTCCGTGCTGCTCTTCCTGGCGATCGTCTCGGTGATTTTGGCAATGATTGCCGTTCCGCTGATTGGCCGCTGCGCCCGCGCAATCATTAATCGACGGAAAGCATAAGCTTCCGCTGCTTCTACGATATGCCGGGCCACTATCACCCGGCATGATAAGAGAACAGCCGGGTGAATAAATCGGGCAGGCCTTAGCGGAACATCACCTGTGCCCAGCGCGCCAGCCCCGCCGTAACTGAACCGAAATCATCGCCGCTGGTCAGCGGGATATCCGGCAGTTGACGCTGCAACGTCTGGCGCAGAACAGGTGACTTCGCGCTGCCGCCGGTCAGATAAATCACATCAGGCTTGGTGCCGCTGGTCTCCAGCGCCAGCGCAACCTGCTCCTGAATCCGCTCAAGAGGCTGGTTAATCGCAGCCTGGAGCGCCGCCACGCTGATATCCGTTGCCAGCCCGTCGTCGATAAAATCTAATCCCGCCAGCGTCTGCGGCCGATCGGAAAGCGCAATCTTGCTCTCTTCCGCCGCACGCACCAGACGATAGCTCAGGCGCTGACGCCAGACTTTCAGCAGGCGCTTCACCTTCTCCGGCTCGCGCGCATCGCGAATCAGATCCTGTAGGAGCTTGTTGCTGGCCGCAGCATAAAAATCACTCTGTGCCGGAACGTCGTTAATCGCCACCGCATTCCACCACGGCAGGGCAGGCAGGCCCATTCCCTTCACTGTTTCACCGCCCAGACCCAGCAGCGGCATCAGCTCCTTAAAGGCCAGCATAATATCCAGATCGTTACCGCCCACGCGGCAGCCGCTGTGGCCCAGCAGGCTGTCGCTGCGATCGGATTTATCGTGCCACTGCGGTCCCATCAGCAGCATCGAGCAGTCGGTGGTTCCGCCGCCGATGTCTACGACCAGAACGCGGCTTTCCTTGCTCAGCGTGGCTTCAAAGTCCAGACCGGCAGCTACCGGCTCGAACTGGAAAATCACATCGCTAAAACCGGCACGGCTGGCCGCGCGGGCCAGAATGCCTTCCGCCTGCTGGTTGGCGTCTTCGCCGCCCAGCCCCTGGAAGTTGACCGGGCGACCAATCACCGCCTGGGTCACGCTGTCGTTCAGTGAGCTTTCCGCCGACTGACGAATATGCAGCATCATTGCGCAGACCAGGTCCTCAAACAGTGCGACCTGCTGCGGCTTCAGGCCGCTGGCACCAAGGAACGATTTCGGTGATTTTACAAACCACACCTCTTCCGGATCGTCCATATACTGTGCCAGCGAGGCCAGACCGAACTTCACACTGGCTGGTGTGACTTCAATATCTTCTTCGCGGTTGAAAGCGACGGAGCGGCGCAGCAGCGCCTGGCTCTCAGCGTGCGGCGTAGGGACCTGATGATGGCGGAACAGCCATTCACTGACGGCTTCACGGGTTGGCGCACACAGCATTGAGGGTAAATAGGGGGAACCCTGCTCTAGTGGCAGCATTTTTGGCTGGCCCTGGTCCATGATGGCGACCGAGCAGTTGGCCGTACCGTAGTCGAAACCGATAAACATCATTCTCTCCGCTGAGTGGGGAAAAAAAGGGGGCGACTTTAGCCTGGCCGTGTCGGCAGAGCAAGGGGGTATAGTGGTTTTATTAACGGGGGAGGGGGGAGATACCAGGTGCCGGAGGCAGGTCGTTATCCGTTGCTTCGCCGTAAACCGCAATCTTGCCCCGACCGCTGTTTTTGGCCTGATAGCAGGCGATATCGGCCTGTGCCATCACTTCAATTGCGTTACTGTTGCTATCAAAAATGGTCAGCCCGGCGCTGGCTCCAACAGAGAACTCGTGACCTTTCCAAAGGAATTGGTATTGACTGATGGTGGCGACCAGGCGACTGGCGATCTCGCTGGCGTCCTCCAGCGAACATTCCGGCAGCAGCATGCCAAATTCATCGCCGCCAAGACGGGCGAGGAAGTCGCTGCCGCGCAGCTGGCGCATCATCAGCGTTGACAGCTCACGCAGCAGTGCATCCCCGGCGGCGTGGCCGGCGCTGTCATTTACCGCCTTAAAGCGGTCCAGGTCGACGAAGGCCAGCACGTGATGTATGCGCTGATTCTCCTGCGGCATCAGCAACACTTTCAAACGCTGCTCAAAACTGGCACGGTTCGGCAGGCGGGTAAGCATATCGTGAGAGGCGCTGTAGCGCAGGCGTTTAAATATTTCCCGCGACTCGCTGACGTCCTGGATAACCATGACGCTACCGATATTGTCGCCTTCCTGGGTGCTCAGCGGCGAAAGGCTGTAGTTGATGGCAAACACCTCGCCGGCGCGATTGTGCAGGACGAGATCCTGGTCCGGGGAGTCAGCGGGTTTGGTATTTTTCGGCAGGGCGCAGCTGAGGACGATCTCCTGTTCTGGCCCTTCCCCGCCGTGGGTGATCTGCAAGATTTCAGCGATAGGCTTGCCCACCGCGTGGTGCTGAGGCCAGCCGGTCATTTTTTCCGCCACCGGATTCATAAAGATCACCTGCATCTCTTCATCGGTGCTGATCACCGCTTCATCAATGGCATCCAGCGTGATGTGCATACGCTCCCTTTCCTGATCGAGGGCATCGGTCAGCTGGCGAAATGCGGTGACATCCTGATTGATCCCTAACATACGCGAAGACTGGCCGGGTTCGTCCGCTACCATATTTCCCTGGCAGCGGATGTAGCGAATACCCGAGCTGGTTTCAATACGGTACTCAACGTCAACCGACGAGGTGTTTTTCACCGCGTCATCAAGTAAAGCCATCACCTTTTTTCGATCGGCGGGCAGCAGACAGTTCATCCAGCTTTGCTGGGTAATTATTGCGTTTTCCGGCAGATGGTAGAGCTGGAACATGCGCCTGTCCCAGGTCATTTCTCCGGTGATCGGATTCCACTCCCATACGCCGATTCCGGCAGCGTCATTCGCCAGGGTAATGCGCTCCATGAGCTGCTGATTGACCTTCTCGGTTTGCTTAAGCCCGGTTATATCCTCTATTTGCGATATGAAATAGAGTGGCTGCTGTTCGCTATCGCGCACCAGAGAAACGGCCAGCAGCGCCCAGACGGTTTGGCCGTCGCTGCGAAGATAGCGCTTTTCCATACTGTAGCTGGCGATATCTCCGGCCAGCAGGGCATTCATCTGTATTAAATCGGCATTCAGATCGTCGGGGTGACTAAGCTGCTGGAAGGTCATTCCTTCAAGCTCATCCTGGCGATAGCCAAGCAGGCGGCACAGCGATTTATTGACCTGCAGCCACTGACCGCCGGGTGCCACCAGCGCCATGCCGATCGCCGAATATTCCATCGCATGGCGAAAGCGGGTTTCACTCTCCGAGATATGCTTACGCTCTTCGCGGAATGAGTGCATCACCAGGGTCATTAAATGGCTGGGCACCAGCGCCAGCAGGAAGGGTAGCCAGGGAACCGAGACCAGCAACGGCGCGCTGATAAAGTCCTGCGGGATAAGGCTCAGCGCCAGCATCAATGAGATCATCGATACCGTCACAAGATAAACGATAAACGCGGCCAGCCGCGGCAAACGCACGGCGCTGTAAAACAGAATGACAATCACGAAGGCAAACGACCACGGCAGAAAGCGCAGGGCCAGCCAGCTAAGAGTAAGGGTGACCAGCAGGGTGAGTACCGTCTCGATCAGCACCCGATGCTTCATCAGCGAATCGCGCTGCCACAGCAGTGCTACCGGACCGAGTGCCAGCATACCGATGACCTCTGAAGCAACCCATGTTGAGAAAAACTGCGTCAGTGAAGCGGCGGGGATATTCAGCAGCGCGCTGGCCAGCATCGCGCCCAGAAGCGGGGTAAACAGGCCAACTGCCAGCATCATTCTGGCCCAGCTGTACAGCGTATTCAGCGGAGCATGATGATCCAACAGCAGCCGAAGCATTACGCCCCCCATCAGTGCCTGGGCCAGATTAATCAATGGAAATTTCAGGTTGGACAAGCCGGGACCGAGGATAATGGCATTCGCGCAGATCACCCCTATCATGCAGCCGCTTAACAGCAGCGGCAGGTGACGTACAGGATTGCGAAATACCACGATGGTCATCAGCGCGGTGGAAAACCACAGCGGTGAGATCTGGCCGCTGATTTTAATCAACTCAAGGCAGTAAAGGGTGGATGCCAGGCTCAGTAAACCCAGCAGCAGGCTGTTCAGCCACTGCGTCCGGCTATGTTGTACATTGGCTAACGTTTCTGAGGCCATCCACACTTATCCAGCACGGCGCCAGGCAGCGGCGCAATCTTTATCTCTAAAGCCATGCTAGCACAAGAAAACCAGCTTGAAGTGGATGGCACAAAAAACCTGCGAGAAATGCCCCAGATTAAGTCTAGTTTATTGCTTGATTTTTAAAAGATCCGCGCGCGTCCACGGGTGTTCGATGCCGGCAATTTGTGCAGACAGCTTTTGCAGAAACTGCTGAGTAGTGGCAACACGTCCGTTGCTGAAAAGAAGGACGGGCACCAGCAGCGCGATGCACAGCTGCGCCAGTGAAAAACCCCTTGGCCGAACGGTACGCTGGCTGAGCAAAAAGGCGGTGCTAAGCGTAAAGCCCAGAACCAGGCCGGCAATCACCTCGCTCACTGAATGAGCGTTAAGTTCAAGGCGCGATATCCCAACGATAACCGGGATAAGATAACCCGCGATCAGCAGAACGCGCCGCCACAGGGAGGAGAGACGGCCGCTTAACAGCCAGAACATCACTGGCCACAGGGTGGCGGACATGGCACTGTGGCCGCTGAAGCCGGTGAAGTTAAAGCGTACGCTGCCAATCCCAAAGCCGAGGAAGGCGATTTTTGACAGGCTGACCACCAGCCCCGCACAGCCGAACGCCAGCAGCCAGAACCAGACGGCACGTTTGTCGTCGTTTTTCCAGCGCAACAGGAAGGCGATGATGACCGCCGTCGGCAGTAACAGCATGCTGTCACCGAAATAGGTCAAAAGATGCATTATGTGATCTGGCACGCTGTTTCCTTAAGGCTTTTTTGCTTGTCGTACTTTAACCGCACGCCAGCATATTATCTAACGGTATAATCTGAAAAGGCCGGGGATGCTTTTTTCTGGCATCAGATGGGTGAACTCCCTATAATTGCGCGCGCTATGCCCTTCATATTTCAGGAAGCTGGCTATTTATCCTTTCATTTTGTCTCGGAATCAGGTCGTTAATTTATGGCTGACAAGTCGCATCAGTGCGTCATCGTAGGTATCGCAGGCGCTTCAGCCTCGGGGAAAAGTCTTATCGCCAGTACGCTGTATCGTGAAGTGCGCGATCGCGTGGGTGATGAAAATATTGGCGTGATCCCGGAGGATGCCTATTACAAAGACCAAAGCCATTTAACGATGGAAGAACGGGTTAAAACTAACTACGACCACCCGAGTGCCATGGATCACACGCTGCTGCTTCAGCATCTGCAAATGCTGAAAGCGGGGCAGTCGATTGAACTGCCGGTCTACAGCTATGTTGAGCATACGCGTGAGAAAAAAACCATCACGCTGAAGCCGAAGAAGGTCATTATCCTCGAAGGCATCCTGCTGCTGACCGACGCACGCCTGCGTCAGGAGATGAATTTCTCGATCTTCGTCGACACTCCGCTCGATATCTGTTTGATGCGCCGCATGAAACGTGATGTAAATGAGCGTGGCCGCTCAATGGATTCGGTGATGGCTCAATATCAGAAGACGGTTCGCCCGATGTTCCTGCAGTTTATTGAACCATCAAAGCAGTATGCGGATATTATCGTGCCGCGCGGCGGGAAAAACCGCATCGCTATTGATATCCTCAAGGCGAAGATTAATCAGTTCTTTGAGTAACCCTTGCAGGCCCGCCTGGCGGGCAGGCTACGGAGGTCGAACGGTGCGCTTTCCCGTTGTTCTCGTCGCCGCTTTTAAGCATTTCTGAATAGGTTGGAGTTCCCGTTATGAGATTATGTGACCGCGATATTGAAGCCTGGCTCGATAATGGCAAACTGGGCATTACCCCGCGCCCGCCGGTGGAACGCATCAGTGGTGCCACGGTTGACGTTCGCCTTGGCAACCAGTTCCGCACGTTTCGCGGCCACACGGCTCCGTTTATTGATTTGAGCGGACCAAAGCATGAAGTCAGCGCTGCGCTGGATCGAGTGATGAGCGATGAAATCGTTCTGCCGGAAGGCGAAGCGTTCTTTCTGCATCCGGGGGAGCTGGCGCTGGCGGTAACCTTTGAGTCGGTGACGCTGCCTGACGATCTGGTCGGCTGGCTTGACGGGCGTTCATCGCTCGCCAGACTGGGCTTGATGGTACATGTGACCGCGCATCGTATCGATCCCGGCTGGCAGGGGCGTATTGTGCTGGAGTTCTACAATTCCGGTAAACTTCCGCTGGCTCTTCGCCCCGGTATGCTGATCGGCGCACTGAGCTTTGAACCGCTATCGGGCCCGGCAGCACGCCCGTACAACAGCCGCCAGGATGCGAAATATAAAGGTCAGCAGGGCGCGGTTGCCAGTCGAATCGACAAAGACTAAAGGTGGCAAAGGCATGAAAAGATTGATAACCACACTGGCCATTCTACTGGTGGTGATGGTGGCCGGAATGACCGCACTCGTTCTGCTGGTCAATCCCAATGATTTTCGCGCCTATATGGCCCAGCAGGTTGAGCAGCGCAGCGGCTATCAGCTTGCGTTGAAAGGCGAGTTGCGCTGGCACGTCTGGCCGCAGCTGAGTATTCTTTCCGGGCCGGTCACGCTGACCGCTCAGGGGGCTTCTCAGCCCGTGGTCAGCGCGGAAAACATGCGTCTGGATGTCAATCTTCTGCCTCTTCTCTCCCACCAGCTTTCCGTTAAACAGGTCATGCTTAAAAATGCCGTTGTGCGGCTGATCCCGGAAAGTGAGCGCCAGCGGCCTGCCGACGCCCCCATCGGTCCTGAAGGCAGTTCGCCGCCGTCGGTGATCGAAGATGTGACACGCGGCTGGCGGTTCGATATTTCTCACCTGCGGATTGTCGATAGTTTGCTGGTCTGGCAGCAGGATAACGGCGAGCAGCTTAACGTTCGCGATTTTAATCTTCGGCTCGATCAGACCCAGCCGCGATTGGTTAATCTTGAGTTCAGCAGTCGAATTAGCCGCGATCAGCGCGATCTGCGCCTTCAGTTCAGCAGCGAACTTGATATCACCCACTATCCCCGCCAGATAAACGCCGCCATTAAACAGCTCGACTATCAGCTGCAGGGTGCCGATCTGCCGCAAACCGGGATTAAAGGCCAGGCGGCTATGGCAGCCAGTTGGGATAATGCTAATCAGCGCTTCAGCCTTAGCGACATTCAGCTCAGTGCCAATGACAGTCAACTGAGCGGGAAAATTACCGGCAGTCTCGGTAACCGGCCGCAGGTTGTGGCGGATCTTAGTTCGGCATCGCTGAATATGGATTCGCTGTTGGGTATTCCAGAAACCACTAACGCCGATGTGGCGCAGCAGAGTCAGCGTACCGGGCGTGCACCGGTGATCGCTGAATCAGCGCCTGTCAACAATGCGGACTCACCGTTGAATGCCATCGACGGTAAAATCGGTTTGAAAATGGCTAAACTTCGCTGGCGCGGCATCGATATGGATGCGGTGGATCTGGAGGCGACGAATCAGCAGGGCTTGCTCAGTCTGGTCAGGCTGCAGGGCCAGGCTGACGGCGGTACGTTCTCCCTGCCGGGAAGTATTGACGTCCGTAGCTCACAGACCCGTGTCGCACTTAAGCCTTCATTTCAGCGCGTTGGTATCGGTCCCCTGTTAAAAGCATTTAACCTGCCGGATACCATTAGCGGTGAGCTGTCGCTGGACGGTGATTTCAGCGGCAATGGCTTAGCCGTGGCTGAATTTAATCATCAGTGGCGGGGCAGTGCGGATCTCAAGCTGGATAACGCCCAGTTTGCCGGGCTTAACTTCCAGCAGCTGATTCAGCGTGCTGTGGAAGGGAACAGCGACAAAGTGAGCGGCGAGCGTAATGACCAGCCGATCCTGCAGCAGATTAGCGGCCACGCCACGCTGAATAACGGCCTGGTTACCTTCCCTGAGCTGAATGCGCAGTCGACCATTCTGAACTATACCGGCAGCGGTAATGTCGATCTGGCAAAAAGGGAGCTGGATATTAACTTTGGCGTAACGGTGATGCGCGGCTGGCGGGGCGATGACACGCTGGTCAGGCGTTTGCAGCAAACACCGGTGCCGCTGCGGATTTACGGCCCGTGGTCGACGATTAACTACAGCCTGAAAGTCGATCAGGTGCTGCGCCAGCAGTTGCGTGATGAAGCGAAACAGCGCTTGAAAGAGTGGATGGGGCGCAACCCGGACAATGAAAAGCGTAACGATGTGAAAAAGCTGCTGAAGGATATGTAAGCCGGTAGCAGCTCTTAATCTCATACCGTCACGTTTTATGTCATCTGCCGCGCGTTGTGCCATTTCACCGCGTTTTCTTACAACCCCTGGTGGGAAGTAACGTGGCGTTATCCTGCGCAGGCTGGCGAAAAATACAGAGCCTGCGCAATATGCTTTACTTCTATTCCTCTTCCGCCGGTGGCGGTACGATCTGCACTTTTTGTACCCGATGGTTTTCTACCTGCAGGGTGCGGATCAGATAATCGCCGATCTGTACCACTTCTCCTTGCTGAGGGACGTGCTGTAAATGTTCCATCAGTAGTCCCGCGAGCGTATTGTATTCACGCTTTTCATCCAGCGGCAGCGGCAGGTACATCGTCAAATCGTCCAGCGGCATATGTCCGTTAACCGTCCAGCTGGCGTCGGCGTTTTGCTGAATATCGTAACGAGGGTCCAGCCGTTCACCCTCGTTTGGCAGATTACCGGCAATCGTTTCCATCACGTCACTCAACGTGACCACACCTTCCACCGAACCAAACTCATCCACCACGAAGGCAAAGTGGGTGCGTGCATTGCGGAACTGCTCCAGTGCGGGCAGCAGCGGTAGCTGTTCAGGGAACACCAGCGGCTGACGGATTAAGGCCCGCAGATCGAGGCTGTTGCCGTGTAGCGCCTGTTTCAGCAGTTCAATCACATGAACCACGCCAAGCGGCTCTTCGCTATTTTCAGTAATGATCAGGCGCGTGTGCTGATTATTGTCCAGGCGGGACATAATCTCTTCCGGCGATTCGGCAAGGTCAATGTGCTGGATATCATGGCGCGAGGTCATGATGCTGCTGACGCTGCGTTGGCCCATTGCCAGCACCCGCGCAATCATCATCCGCTCCTGCTTATTAAAAATCGCTTTTGGCGCGGCGTTACTGGCCACCAGAGAGGCGGTTTCCGCGTCAAGTTCAGCCGGTTCATGGCTGCCGCGCAGCAGACGTAAAACCGCTTCAGCGGTACGCTTGCGCAGCGGGGCTTTAGCTGACAGGAACCGACGGCGGTTGAACTGGGAAAGCTGATTCAGCGCCTCGATCATCACCGAGAATCCGATGGCGGCGTAGAGGTAGCCTTTAGGAATGTGATAGCCAAAACCGTCGGCGACCAGGCTGAAACCGATCATCAGCAGGAAGCTCAGACAGAGAATAATAATCGTCGGGTGGCCGTTCACGAAACGGGTCAGCGGTTTACTGGCCAGCAGCATTAGCATGATCGAGATGATCACCGCAGCCATCATCACCGCCAGGTGGTCCACCATACCCACGGCGGTGATCACCGAATCGAGGGAAAATACCGCATCCAGTACCACGATTTGTGCCACTACCGGCCAGAATCGCGCTCCGCGTTTTTGCGGATTTTGCTCTTCATCTTTACCTTCCAGCCGTTCATTCAGCTCAACGGTGGCTTTAAACAGCAGGAAGACACCCCCCGTCAGCATAATCGCATCGCGCGCACTAAAAGCATGCCCGGCAATCGTAAACAGCGGAGCCGTGAGGGAAGAGAGCCAGGATATAGAGGCCAGCAGCATCAGGCGCATCAACAGCGCCAGCAGCAAGCCGGTAACGCGAGCGCGGTCGCGCAGGGCAGGGGGAAGTTTCTCCGCCAGGATGGCGATAAACACCAGGTTATCAATGCCCAGCACTAATTCCAGCACCACCAGGGTGACCAGTCCGGCCCAGATTGACGGGTCGGCGATCCATTCGAACATTGTTTTTACCTGTTAACCAAAAGTTGTTGCGTAATGATGAGTGTGAATCCCCGTGATTTCAACTGATAACCCCCTACTGAAAGCATTGCCGCTTATTATCATTTATTGACTTATGCGGAATGAACTATTTATTGACCATAAAGCCTAAAATTATCCCGTTTAAGCTGGTTTTATTGCCGGTGGCGTAGCATATTATTGAGCCGTACTAACTGCATATTAAAGAGCGATTTCGCCGGTTTCTTGAGTTTTAATTGGCACTGACCGCTGAACAATTTTCAGATTAAGATTATACTTAAGGATCGCACCGATAATGCATAATCAGCGAACGCTTATTACTTCATTTATATGGAAAAATTATGACCAAGCTTAAAGCAGTTATCCCGGTCGCGGGTCTCGGTATGCATATGCTCCCTGCTACAAAAGCGATTCCTAAAGAGATGTTGCCGATCGTTGATAAGCCGATGATTCAGTATATCGTCGACGAGTGCGTAGCAGCGGGCATTAAGGAAATTGTACTGGTCACCCACGCTTCTAAAAATGCAGTAGAAAACCATTTTGATACCTCTTACGAACTGGAAGCGCTGCTTGAGGCTCGCGTTAAGCGCCAGCTGCTCAGCGAAGTTCAGTCCATATGTCCGCCGGGCGTAACCATTATGAACGTGCGTCAGCCGCAGCCTCTGGGACTGGCGAACTCCCTGCTGTGTGCACGTCCAATGCTCCACGATGAAGCCTTTGTTGTGCTGCTGCCGGATGTCCTGCTGGATGATGCTTCCGCGGACCCGCTGCGTTATAACCTGGCCGCGATGGTGGCCCGTTTTGAAGAAACCGGCCGTAGTCAGGTGCTGGTTAACCGCATGCCGGATGCCGACCTTTCTGAATACTCGGTTATCACCACCAAAGATCCGCTGACCATTCCTGGCCGCGTTAGTCAGATTGTCGATTATGTTGAAAAACCAGAGCAGCCGCAGGCGCTGGATTCTGACCTCTCTGCCGTTGGTCGCTATGTGCTTTCTGCCGATATCTGGTCCGAACTGGAAAATCTGGAACCCGGCGCGTGGGGACGTTATCAGTTAACCGACGCCATCGCTAATTTGAGTAAAAAACGTCCGGTTGATGCGCATCTGCTGACGGGGCAAAGCTTCGACTGCGGACGCAAGCTGGGTTACATGCAGGCTTTCGTGACCTGGGGGCTGCGTAATAACGCCCAGGGACGTGATTTCCGCGATGCAGTGAAAAAAATTCTGGCAAAATAACAATCTGAGGGTGCCGCGGGTCTGCCCGCTGCGTGAAGGAGTCTGAATGGCTATTTTAGTAACGGGTGGAGCAGGCTATATCGGTTCCCATACTGTACTGTCGCTGCTGACCCGCGGTGATGATGTGGTGGTGTTGGATAATTTGAGCAACGCCTCGAAAGAATCGGTGAATCGTGTTGAAAAGCTGACGGGTAAAACCGCCACCTTCCGCGAAGGCGATATTCTCGATCGTGCCTGTCTGCGGGATATTTTCGCCAGCCACAATATCAGCGCGGTGATCCACTTTGCCGGGCTGAAAGCAGTAGGGGAATCTACGCGTAAGCCGCTGGAGTACTATCAGAACAACGTTACCGGCACGCTGGTGCTGCTGGAAGAGATGCGCAGTGCGGGCGTTAACCAGTTTATCTTCAGTTCTTCGGCCACCGTTTACGGTGCCGATGCGCCGGTTCCCTATGTGGAAACAACCCCGATTGGCGGCACCACCAGTCCTTACGGCACGTCTAAACTGATGGTTGAGCAGATCCTGCGCGACTATGCCAAAGCCAACCCCGAGTTTAAAACGATTGCTCTGCGCTATTTCAATCCGGTCGGTGCACATGAATCCGGGTTGATTGGTGAAGATCCTAACGGAATCCCTAATAACCTGCTGCCTTATATTGCACAAGTGGCAATCGGTCGCCTGGAAAAATTGGGCATCTTTGGTGATGATTATCCAACGAAAGACGGTACCGGCGTGCGTGATTATATTCACGTGATGGATCTGGCG
This sequence comes from Erwinia sp. S43, assembly GCF_016624745.1. NCBI lineage: Bacteria > Pseudomonadati > Pseudomonadota > Gammaproteobacteria > Enterobacterales > Erwiniaceae > Erwinia > Erwinia sp. S43. Next base: position 39,826 of record NZ_JACVTX010000011.1, read on the forward strand.
GAGGGGCATCTTAAAGCGCTGGACCATCTGCCTGCGATTAGCGGTTATAAAGCTTATAATCTGGGCGCGGGTAAGGGATATTCGGTACTGGAAATGGTTAAGGCTTTCGAGAAAGTTTCCGGTCGGCCGGTACCCTATCAGGTTTCTCCGCGTCGTGATGGCGACCTGGCCGCTTTCTGGGCTGATGCGTCTCTGGCTGATAGCGAACTCGACTGGCGGGTTTCACGCGGCATTGATGAGATGATGCGCGATACGTGGAACTGGCAGTCAAATAACCCAAATGGTTATCGTTAGTAATCAATTTCACTTGTTACTACATCGAAAGCTCCCTCAGTGGGAGTTTTTTTTTTGCTCGCTGTAAAATGAAAAATTTTGCGAATTGCTCATATATCCTGAATTATATGGGAAAATTCCCAATAACGAATTTTTAACGTTAGCAGGCCAAAAAAAACAGCTCGCCTGCTGTTTAATTGCGCACATAAAGCAATTATCCCTACTCTTCATAAAAATTTTCAAATTAAACTTGTATGCCTCATGCCGAGGCGGGAGAATTAGTGATTCTTTTGGTAATCCTTGATGAGATTTTGTTTCCAGGAGTTATCTGAAGAAAAAATTTAGCCAGGCGGGATAGTCTGACTATGCTTGAGTAGGGGAAATCGCGTTTAGTGGACTGGATTGCTGTGCCAGGGGCGGTAGCGTGGTTTCATTGAGCGAAATGCAAAAAGCTAAGTGAGCATTGGTGCACATATGCAAGAGATCGTTCTCATCTTTCTGGGGGCTTTAGCGCTGTTGTTTATTGCGAGGAAAATAGCTCGCAAAGTAGGGCTGGTGGACAAGCCAAACGCGCGTAAGCACCATAGCGGGCATATCCCTTTGGTCGGCGGCGTTTCTGTCTACTTTTCCTTGTGGATTCTTTATGCGCTGCAGCCTGCGTGGCTGCCTGATTTCGATATTTATATGATTTGCGCCACGCTGTTGCTGCTGGTGGGGGTGCTTGATGACAGGTTTGACCTGCCGGTGATGCCGCGTATGGGTCTGCAGGCGGCGGTAGCGGGCATTATGATGTACAACGGGCTCTATTTATCCTCACTGGGTAATATCCTGTTTGGTTACCAGCTGATTTTGGGAACCTTTGGTTATGTGATTACCCTGTTCGCGGTTATTGCAGCCATTAACGCTTTCAACATGGTTGACGGCATTGACGGATTGTTAGGCGCACTCTCCTGCGTCACCTTTGGCTCGCTGGGTATCGTGTTTATCATGGGCGGCAATGATGATATGGCCATGTGGTGCATGTGCCTGATGGCGGCCTGCCTGCCTTACATTTTGCTTAACCTTGGTATTCCATGGGGCAGAAAGTTCAAGGTCTTTATGGGTGATGCGGGCAGCATGCTCATTGGTTTTACGGTGATCTGGCTGCTGATTGTCGCCTCTCAGGGGCAGGATGCGATTATGAGCCCGGTAACCGCGCTATGGCTGATTGCGGTGCCGCTTATGGACATGATGCGTGTGATGATTGCGCGTATTCGCCGTGGCAGTAGCCCGTTCCGCCCCGACCGCGAGCACATGCACCATATCCTGATGCGTGCGGGTCTTAGTGGGCGCTGGACGTTGGTGATCATGACTTCTGCGCAGGTATTCAGTGGCATGATCGGCATTATCCTTGAAGGCTGCCGCGTGCCTGATAACTGGCAGCTCGCCCTGTTTGTCGGCAGCTTTATTTCACTGCTGTATGCCATGAAATCGTTGGAAAGACTCAAAGTGACTTTTGGGCGCTTCCTGGCCGTAAAATAGGCTAACTGGAAAGTGCAGGCGCCGGGGCCCTATCTGTCCCGGCGCGATTTGCCAGGCATTATTATAAGAGAGAGACCGTGTGAAAATTTTAGTGACCGGCGGAGCCGGATTTATCGGCTCTGCCGTCGTACGCCATATCATCAGTGAAACCGCGGACAGCGTCGTCAATGTTGATAAACTCACCTACGCAGGTAACCTTGAATCTGTTGCAACGGTGAGTTCAGATCCCCGTTATGCCTTTGAACAGGCAGATATCTGCGATAAAAGCGCGATGGCCGCTATCTTTGCTCGCCATCAGCCTGATGCGGTTATGCATCTGGCGGCTGAGAGCCACGTCGATCGCTCGATCAGCGGACCCGCTGATTTTATTGAGACCAATATCGTCGGAACCTACGTCTTACTGGAAGCGGCGCGTCAGTACTGGAGCGAGCTGGATGCCTCGCGCAAGAAGGCTTTCCGTTTCCATCATATTTCGACCGATGAAGTGTATGGCGATCTTCCCCACCCCGATGAAGTTAGCGATGGGCAAAATAACCTGCCGCTGTTCACCGAAACCACCTCCTACGCGCCCAGTAGCCCCTATTCGGCTTCTAAAGCCTCCAGCGACCATCTGGTTCGCGCCTGGCTGCGTACCTACGGTCTGCCAACGGTGGTGACCAACTGCTCCAACAATTATGGGCCTTATCACTTCCCGGAAAAGTTAATCCCGCTGGTTATTCTTAACGCGCTGGAAGGCAAAAACTTGCCCATTTACGGCAAAGGCGATCAGATCCGCGACTGGCTGTATGTCGAAGACCACGCCCGGGCGCTGTACACCGTGGTGACCAATGGAACCGTGGGCGAAACGTATAATATCGGCGGCCACAACGAGAAACAGAATTTGCAGGTGGTGGAAACGATTTGCGATCTGCTGGACGAGATGGTGCCGAAAGGGCAGAGCTATCGCCAGCAAATCAGCTATGTCGCTGACCGTCCGGGCCACGATCGCCGCTATGCGATCGATGCCGGAAAGATCGGCCGTGAGTTGGGTTGGCAGCCGCTGGAAACCTTTGAAAGCGGCATTCGTAAAACCGTACAGTGGTATCTGGATAACTCCAGCTGGGTCAGCAACGTGAAAAGCGGTGCTTATCAGACGTGGATTACGCAAAACTACAGCGAGCGTCTGCCGTGAAAATTCTACTGTTGGGAAAAAACGGTCAGGTGGGCTGGGAACTACAGCGTGCGCTTGCTCCACTTGGACAACTGACCGCGTTGGCCTCTGATTCAACTGACTATTGCGGTGATTTCACGCGTCCGCAGGATCTCGCCAATACCGTTCGTCAGCTGCGCCCCGATGCGATTGTCAATGCTGCTGCCTGGACAGCGGTAGACAAAGCCGAGTCGGAAGCTGAGCAGGCGCATCAGGTCAATGCCGCAACCGTTGAGGTCCTGGCAAAGGAAGCCCATCAGCTGGGCGCGCTGCTGGTACATTACTCCACCGATTATGTCTTCCCGGGGGAGGGCGATTGCCCGTGGCAGGAGAGTGATGCCACAGGTCCGCAAAACGTTTACGGTGCCAGCAAGCTGGCGGGTGAGCGGGCAATCCAACGTTTCTGTGAAAATCACCTGATTTTCCGCACCAGTTGGGTATATGCCAGCCGGGGAAATAACTTTACCAAAACCATGCTGCGTCTTGCTGCCGAGCGTGAAGAGCTGTCGGTGATTAACGATCAGTTTGGTGCACCAACGGGAGCTGATTTAATTGCGGACTGTACCGCACACGCTATTCGCGCGGTTCAGCACAGACCTGATGCGGCAGGGCTATATCATCTGGTGGCATCCGGCACGACAAGCTGGTTCGACTATGCCCAATTCGTTTTTGCCGAAGCTAGAAAAAATGGTGTCGAGCTTGCGTTAAAAAATCTGCATGCGGTGCCGACAAGCAGTTATCCGACCCCAGCACGCCGCCCGCTGAATTCCCGACTGGCGACCGATAAGTTCTGCACGACATTTGGACTTTCGCTGCCTGAGTGGCAGGTCGGCGTGCGGCGGATGCTGCAGGAACTCAACGATTCGCAGATCCCGCGTTAAATCTCTGCGATAGAATTAAAAAAAGAGAAAACTATGAAGCGTAAAGGCATTATTCTCGCTGGCGGTTCCGGAACCCGCCTCTATCCGGTCACTATGGCGGTAAGTAAACAGCTGCTGCCAATCTACGATAAACCGATGATCTACTACCCTATCAGCACGCTGATGCTGGCGGGGATACGCGATATTCTGATTATCAGTACCCCACAGGATACGCCGCGCTTTGAGCAGCTGCTGGGCGACGGGAGTCAGTGGGGATTGAATCTGCAGTATAAAGTGCAGGACAGTCCGGACGGGCTGGCGCAGGCCTTTATCATCGGTGAAGAGTTTATCGGTGAAGATAACTGCGCGCTGGTGCTTGGCGATAATATTTTCTACGGCCACGATTTGCCGAAAGAACTGGAAGAAGCCGTCAGTCAGCCTTCCGGAGCAACGGTATTTGCCTATCACGTCAACGATCCGGAGCGCTACGGCGTCGTTGAGTTCGATAAACAGGGCATTGCCGTTTCGCTGGAAGAAAAACCGCTGGAGCCGAAAAGCAACTACGCGGTAACCGGTCTTTATTTCTACGATAACAGCGTTGTTGAGATGGCCAAAAGCCTGAAGCCGTCGCCGCGCGGCGAGCTGGAAATCACCGACATTAACCGTTTGTACATGGAGCGCGGCGCGCTGAAAGTGGCGATGATGGGCCGGGGCTATGCGTGGCTGGATACCGGTACGCACCACAGCCTGATTGAAGCCAGTAATTTTATTAAAACCATTGAAGACCGCCAGGGGCTGAAGGTTTCCTGCCCGGAAGAGATTGCCTACCGTAAGGGCTTTATCGATGCGGCGCAGGTGAAAAAGCTGGCGGAGCCGCTCGCGAAAAATGATTACGGCAAATATTTATTAAAAATGATTAAAGGTCAGTTCTGACATGAAGGTAATTCACACGGCGATCCCGGACGTATTGATTTTTGAACCTAAAGTTTTTGGCGATGAGCGCGGTTTTTTCTTTGAAAGCTTTAATCAAAGTAGCTTTGAAAACGCAGTTGGCCACAGTGTCAGTTTTGTGCAGGATAATCATTCAAAGTCTACCAAAGGTGTGCTTCGTGGTTTGCATTACCAACTTGGGCCACACGCCCAGGGCAAACTGGTACGCTGTACTGCCGGTGAGGTGTTCGATGTGGCAGTAGATATTCGCCACGGCTCATCTACCTTTGGTCAGTGGGTTGGCGTAACGCTTTCGGCAGAAAATAAACGCCAGTTATGGATACCTGAAGGGTTCGCCCATGGCTTTGTTACGTTGAGCGACTCGGCTGAATTTTTATATAAAACCACGCAGTTCTATCATCCACCAAGCGAACGCTGTTTGATGTGGGATGACAAAACGTTAAATATTACCTGGCCAGATGCCGGTGAGCTGACACTGTCTGAAAAAGACAGGCAGGGAATGTCACTGGAAATGGTGTGAGGCCGTATTTACCGTGAGTTTAATCAAAAATACTATTTGGAATCTTAGCGGCTATGCGGTACCCACTCTGGTAGCCATTCCCGCATTAGGCTTTCTGGCTCGTGACCTCGGGCCTGAACGATTTGGTTTATTTTCGCTTGCGCTGGCTATCATCGGTTATGCCAGCATCTTTGATGCAGGATTAACGCGGGCAATAGTCCGCGAAATCTCGCTATTTAGAGATGATAATATTGAATGCGGTAAAATTGTTGCCAATTCGTCGCTAATTCTCACGGTATTAGGGATAACCGGGGGGGCAATTATTTACTTCTCCGGTCCGGCTATCGTTAATGTGCTGAATGTAAAAAGCGGATACTACGCGGAAACTTTGCAGGCAATCTCGCTTGTATCGCTTTCTCTTCCTTTTTTTCTTCTTAATCAGGCATGGCTGTCGATTTTAGAGGGTAGGGAAGAATTTAAGAAATCTAATCTGATCAAGTCTGTTAACAGTTCACTGATTGCCGGCCTGCCAGCGCTGGCGGCGATGATCCATTCTTCTCTGACATGGGCTGTGCTAGGTCTTCTCGCAGCGCGAGTGCTTTCATTACTCATCACTTTTTATCGCTGCCGAGAACATATTGTTTCTGGGCGGTTTACCATCGAGACAGCTACGATGGCACGTCTGATGCGATACGGTGGCTGGATTACGGTCAGTAATATCATCAGCCCGTTGATGTCCTACTTCGACCGTTTTATCGTTTCGCACGTTATGGGGGCATCTCATGTGGCCTTCTACACGGCACCCGCTGAAGGTGTTCAGCGACTCACCATCTTACCTGGCGCACTGGCGAGAGCCGTCTTCCCTAAACTGAGCGGGCGGTACGGACTTGATGAGAAGAAAAAACAGCGTAACCTGGCTTATAGTCTGATGTTATTGACCATTGTTCCGGTTGCGGTTGTGGGGATCATTTTCTCCGAATTCATTATAACGACGTGGCTGGGTCCGGCTTATGCGGGGTTACCTGCTGAGGTATTTAAGATCCTGCTTGTTGGTTTTGTATTGGGTTCGGTTGCACAGATTCCATTTGCCAGTATTCAGGGGGCTGGTTTTTCTAAAGTCACCGCAATGATTCACCTCTGTGAATTGCTACCTTACCTCGCCATACTCTATTATTTTATTAATTTGTGGGGGGTGATAGGTGTTGCCTGCGCCTGGACCCTGCGAGTAAGTGTTGATTGTCTGGCTCTTATCCTGATTAATAATAAGCTGGTCAAATGATTTGTATGAGCCTGAATGCTTTAACTGCTCGTTTTATGATATCCATTCAGGAGTGATAAGGGATTTTTATGCTTTCCTCAGGAATTCGATTAAAAAAAGTTTCAGCGATTATCGTTTTGTATCACTCAAATGCCGATAGTGTGTTGAGACTTATTAAACGACTTAATGATTGTGATTCTATCTATCTGATAGATAATACCCCTGGCATTGAAAAGTTAGATGAGAGATTTCACTATCAACCAAAAGTAAACTATATTCCACTGGGTGAAAATAAAGGGATTGCGTTTGCTCAAAATGTTGGTTTTGTAAAATCCATTGCCGACGGAAATAATGTTTTCTTCACTTTTGATCAAGATAGTTCAGTGGATGATAACTATATCGCTAATATGTTGGTTGAGCTTGATAAAATCACTAGCGAAGAAGAACGCGTTGCTGCGGTAGGTCCGCTGATTATTAATTCGAGAAATAATGAATCATATAATCGGGAAGTCAATTCAGGTCAGGAATCGCTGCAAGGATTATACTCTGTTGAAAGTATTATCTCTTCTGGTGCTGTTTACACTATCGAAGCATTGACCTATGTAGGCTTGAATAAATCAGAGTGGTTTATCGATTTAATCGATATTGAGTGGTGCTATCGTGCTCGCCATCTCGGTTGGAAAATATTCACTAGCACGAATGTCAGGCTCGAGCATAACCTTGGCCAGTCTGACATCAAATTGCCGGGAAAAACGCTCTCCCTCGCCAGTCCAATTCGGCTTTATTATGTCTATCGAAATTGGTTACTGGCTATGCGAGAACCGTCGTTCCCGCTTCGATACAAATTGAAAAAACTGGTGTTTATGCCTTGCCGAATAATTATTTATTCCATGGCAAACTCTCGGCGGGAACGAATTAAATATATATTTAAAGGGATAAAGGACGGCCTGCTTGGCCGCGTTGGCGAATATAAATAGCTAATCAAATATTCAGGCAGTTAAATGAAAAAAATCGTCATTACGGCTAATACAAGCTGGTATATTTTCAATTTCAGGGCAAGTACAATTTTTGCTTTGGTTGATGCCGGATTTAAAGTGGTCGTGCTAACTGCTGATGATCTGTATAAAAAACAGATTATTAGTCTTGGGGCTGAGTTTGAAACTATATTCATGGAACAAAAATCAAAAAATATAGTTAAAGAAATGACCTCTATCTTTTCTTACTGGAAAGCAATTAATCGTATAAAACCTGATGTTATATTGAGTTTTACACCAAAATCTAATATTTATGCCTCTCTGGTTTCCCGTCTGTCAGGAACAAAAGTGATCAGCAATGTTTCAGGGTTGGGTGGGGTATTCAACAAAAAGAGTTTTATATCACAGTTGGTGTTGAAACTTTATAAACTTTCTTTCTCATCCAATGTGCATGTCTTTTTCCAAAATGAAGACGACAGAAAATTGTTAATTGATGCGGGATGTGTAAAACCAGAGATGAGTTCGCGAATTTTTGGTTCAGGTGTTGATCTCTCCCGTTTTTATCCGGGGGTTAAAACTCATTCGCAAATAAAATTCATATTTGTAGCAAGACTCCTGAAGCCCAAGGGTACACTACACTATCTTAATGTAGCCAGAATACTTAAAACGCAGCATCCGAACTTAACCTTTTCAATTTTAGGGGTGTTTGACCCTAAAGAAAAAGAGGTTACACCTGAGTTGATAAAAAAATATGTTGATGAGGGTACCGTTAATTTTCTGGGTAAAAGCGATAGCGTAGAATCAGTTATCAGAGACTATGACGCCATCGTTCTGCCTTCGTGGTACAGAGAAGGGGTACCAAAAGCACTGCTTGAGGGTGCCGCTTCAGGCCTGTCGATTATTACTACGGATAGTGTTGGATGTCGTGATGTGGTGATTGATGGATATAACGGTTTTATTTGCCAGCCCAACAGTCTTTCCTCATTACAATCTGCTTTGGAAAAATATATATTCTTAAGTCCGCAAGAGAGAGATGAGCTTGGGAATAATTCCCGAAAATTTGCTGAAGAATTTTGTGATGAAAAAAATATACTTGATGAGTATCTCTCCTGTATAAAAAACAATATATAGTGCTATTGGAGTTCGTTAACGGTGAGAAATCAATAATGAATAATTTATTTGCGAGGGTTCTCTGTGGATGAGTATTTGATCAGGAAGAAGATTAATGAAATCCTGAATAATCTTCTGGTTTTTTTTATTATCCTGATTTGTTCAACACTGATCGCTATTCGTATCTTCGGCCAGGATAATGACTATCAGAACTATTTGTATTTTTGGGATAATATGGCTCCCGGATTTTCAGATAGTGAGAGTCGTTTCGAAATTGTTTTTGTTCTCTTTGCGGAGTTATTTAAGTATATCTTTCACTCCAGTTTTACAGTATTTCTTTTTTTTATTGCCTTTTCTTCTTTGCTTATCAAATTTCAATTATTCCGCAAAAATAAAGACTTTTATTTCATCGCTCTGATGTACTTGCTCAGCATGGCGCTTTTGCACGAAATGACACAAATACGTGCAGCACTGGCGATTGCTTTTGCATTTACTGCTATATATTTACGTGCCAAAAAACAGTTCGCCTCCGCATCAGTATTGTTCTTTATCGCCTGTTTGTCTCACTACTCTATGTTTTTTTTGGCAATCATTTTCTTTATTCCCGATCGCTGGATTGAAAAAGGGATTCTTTCAGACAAGAGACTGATCATTTTTGGTTTGCTGGCATCACTTGCATTGAGCACCACCGTTAGCATCCTGGCTCAAATCATCCCTATGCTAAGATTGTATGCTGAGCGGGCTGATGTTGAGTCATTTAATTTCTTTTCAGTCAGAGTCGTTGCCGTATTGCCTATACTAGTTTTTGGTTTTCTTTCATACCGGAACTTTAGTTCGTTTGAAAAACGCTGCTACATATTATCATTTGTTGGCTTGCTGTTAACGCCTGCCACCGCCATTATTCCCACTTTAGCCAGTCGTCTTTATGAGCTTTCCTTTGTGGGGTACTTTTTCTGGCTGCCAGGAATTAGAAATTACAGAATGTTGTCTTATGCTTTTTTCATGTTCATTTGCGTTTATTTGTTTATGCGAAATGTCTTCATTTCCCCGATATTCAATCTGGCATGATACCGCTGATAAACCTATTAAGAGACTTTTTTGGTCACTATGTTAAAAAATACTGTTTATATTTATACCAAGCACCAGGGGCAGGGTGCTTCATCACGATATCGTAGCATTCAATATTTTGATTATCTGCAACAGCAGGGGTTTACTGTTGTTCATCGCTATCTGTTTTCCGATGAGTACCTCAAGCTTAAATACTCGAAAAACCGTAAGCATTTACTTGTCGCCATGACTTGTTATTTGAAACGTTTTTTCAACCTGGTTTGCGATGTCAGAAAAGGCCGTGTTTTTATCATCGAAAAAGAGCTTTTTCCCTATCTGCCTGTGAAATTTGAATACCTGATTAAGGCCGTTGGGGCCAGGTACATTCTGGATTACGATGATGCGATATGGCACAACTATGATTCCCACAGGCGCGGGCTCGTCCGGTTTTTACTGGGAAATAAATTAAAGAAAATTATTCGTACTTCAGATTTTTTCATTGGCGGGAACGATTATCTCTGTGATTACGCTGACCGGGCAGGTGCCAGGCATGTCGTCACTATTCCAACAGTCATTTCACAAAAAAAATATCACGTTGCCTATCTGGATATGCCTAAGAGTGAGCCGTTTACATTGGTCTGGATAGGTTCCCCTTCAACCAGCCCCTATCTGGTTGAACTTAACGATGCATTGAGCAGGATTACTCAGGAGTTTGATATTAATGTCAGACTGATCGGTTTCGATGAAAAAATGAGTCATCGTTTGGCCTTCAGGCATACGGTAGTCAGTTGGAATGCTGATACTGAAGTGAGTGAGTTAGCCACCGCTCACCTCGGCATTATGCCCTTACCCGATCGTCCATTTGAAAAAGGGAAATGCGGGTTTAAACTCATCCAGTATATGGCTGTAGGGTTACCGATTTTAGCCTCACCGGTTGGGGTTAACGTGCAAATCGTCACAAACGGCGTGAATGGTTTCACCTGTCGAGACAGTGACGACTGGTACAGTCGAATCCGTCAAATTTTCCTTGACGAGACGCTCAGAGCTGAAATGGGGAAAAACAGCCGCAAGAATTTCATCGAGAGATATTCTCTTGAAGCTGCATCGATCATCTATCTTCAAACGATTGAGCAGGTGTGTGCGGGTGAATAAACGTTATTTTCCGGTTTTTTTACATTAAAACCATAATTTTTAGTGGGTTAATGTTTTGAGCTTTTTTCGGAAATTAGCAAAAGATCAATCGCACCAATCACTATCCTACGCACCTAAACCTGAGTTAACATGTCTGGAACATTGACCGCAGTCACATTGCTGCAGGAAAAATCACGTAGACAGGAGTAGGTATGTCCAAGCAACAGATCGGCGTTGTGGGTATGGCTGTTATGGGCCGCAATCTGGCACTCAACATTGAGAGCCGCGGCTATTCAGTTTCTATCTTCAACCGCTCTCGTGAGAAAACCGATGAAGTGGTCGCAGAGAACCCAGGTAAAAACCTGGTTCCGCACTACACCGTCGAAGAGTTTGTTGACTCACTGGAAAAACCTCGTCGTATCCTTCTGATGGTGCAAGCCGGTGAAGCGACCGATAAAACTATCGCATCCCTGACTCCACATCTGGATAAAGGCGACATCCTTATCGATGGCGGTAACACCTTCTACAAAGACACCATTCGCCGTAACCGCGAACTGTCTGAGCAGGGCTTCAACTTTATCGGTACCGGTGTTTCCGGTGGCGAAGAGGGCGCACTGAAAGGCCCATCTATCATGCCTGGCGGCCAGAAAGAAGCTTACGAGCTGGTTGCTCCTATCCTGGCTGAGATTGCAGCACGTGCAGAAGGCGAAGCCTGCGTGGCTTACATGGGTCCGGACGGTGCGGGTCACTATGTTAAAATGGTGCACAACGGCATTGAATACGGCGACATGCAGCTGATCGCAGAAGCCTACTCTCTGCTGAAAGGCGCGCTGAATCTGAGCAATGACGAGCTGGCGAAAACCTTCAGCGAGTGGAACGAAGGCGAGCTGAGCAGCTATCTGATCGACATCACCAAAGATATCTTCACTAAGAAAGATGAAGAAGGTAACTACCTGGTTGATGTGATTCTGGATGAAGCTGCGAACAAAGGTACCGGTAAGTGGACCAGCCAGAGCTCCCTGGATCTCGGCGAGCCGCTGTCACTGATCACCGAATCCGTGTTTGCCCGTTACCTCTCCTCGCTGAAAACTCAGCGCGTAGCGGCATCTAAAGTGCTGACTGGTCCAACCGTACAGGCTGTATCAGGCGACAAAGCCGAGTTCGTTGAGAAAGTACGCCGCGCGCTGTACCTGGGCAAAATCGTTTCCTATGCACAGGGCTTCTCTCAGCTGAAGGCTGCTTCTACCGAGAACAACTGGGATCTGCACTACGGCGAAATCGCGAAAATCTTCCGCGCTGGCTGTATCATTCGCGCTCAGTTCCTGCAGAAAATTACCGATGCCTATGCCGATAACGCTGACATCGCTAACCTGCTGTTGGCTCCGTACTTCAAAAACATCGCTGACGAATACCAACAGGCGCTGCGTGACGTTGTGGCTTATGCCGTGCAGAACGGTATCCCAACGCCAACCTTCTCTGCTGCGATCGCTTACTACGACAGCTACCGTTCAGCGGTACTGCCGGCGAACCTGATTCAGGCTCAGCGTGACTACTTCGGTGCGCATACTTACAAACGTACTGATAAAGACGGTGTGTTCCACACCGAATGGCTGGATTAATTCAGTCTGCAACCTCCCGCTAAGCGGGAGGTTGTTTCATCCAAAATAGTCTTTCTCGACTATTTTAAGAAATTCCCCATCGCACCTCGCTGACTCTTCAACTATTTTTACCTATACTGACTTCCTTTGCGTTAGCTTTCTTTGTTTGAGTAAATTGAAAATTATGAGTCGCGACAGCCATTCCAATTCTGAGCAGCATCCTTCAACTAACGGTTTCTATTCCCGAGATAATGAACTTGATTTATTAGAGATTATTGTTCAGTTATGGAAGGGGAAAAAAACTATCATGATCGCCGTGGCAATCACCGTGCTATTGGCACTGGCCTATGTATTGTTTGCCAAACAGAAGTGGACTTCCAAAGCGATTGTGACACTGCCCGCTGCAGGACAGGTTGCGAACTATAACGCGGCGCTGAGCGTCCTCTATGCACAAAGCCCGCAGGATAAACCTGCAATTGGCGACCTTCAGCAGCAACTCTTTAGTCGTTTCAGCGGTTCGATCAGTGCGCTATCTGCGGAATTAGATAATCTTGAAGAGCCTCTTGAACTGAAAGTACAGCAAGTGATTAAAGGTAGTCGGGAGCCGCTACGCATCACCTTTACAGCTGAAAGTGCACAGGAAGCGCAAAAGGAATTGGGACGTTATATCCAGAAAGTGAATGATGAGGTGGTTGATGATTATGGTGCGGATATCCGCCGTAGCCTCAGTGTCAAAACCCGCGAACTGAACGATTCACTTGATACGCAAAAGCAGGTGCTGCTGGATCGTAAACAACAACGTATCGATGTGATCAAGCAGTCGTTGAAAATCGCTGAAGCCTCGAACATTACTCACTCACAGCTCAACCAGGCAGAATCACTTTCTGACGATACGCTTTATCTGCTGGGGACCGTATCGCTGCAGGCGATGATCGCGAATGAAGCCACTAAGCCTCTGGCATTTGACGGGCGATATTATGAAACGCAGCGTTCACTGTTAGCGATGACCCATCTGAAAATTCAGGTGGAGAACCTGCAATCCTTCCGCTATATCGCACCGGGCGATCTGCCTGTGCGTCGTGACAGTCCCAAGCGCGCACTTACGGTCCTGCTGTCGATTATCCTTGGTGGTATTATCGGCTCCGGCATCGTAATTGGTCGTGTGGTCAGTCAGCAGTATCGCCAGCGCAAACAGTCTTAAACGTTAACGCAGCGGCCGGCACGCTCCGGCCGCTATGCACCAGGCGGAAGCCTGTTGCCATCATATTACACTCCAGGCCACCGCGCTTATTCCTCTTCCCGCAAAAAACTCAAAATGGTCGGTGCCGCAATGCGCTGATAGTCTGCCGTATTCAGCACCATGGATTTCTCCAGCAGCCCGGCGTTAAACGCCAGCTCGTCATAGCGTGTCAGCAGGCTGGGATCGGCAACCAGCAACAAATCCGGGTGAAAGCTGAAAGGTGGGATTGCGCCAAATACGCATCCGGTTAATTTATCCACCTCCGCCGGACTGGCCAGTGAGGCGCGCAGGCCGCCCAGCGCCGACGCCAGTCTGGAGAGGTCGGCCTGCTTGTCGGCAGGCAGCACCGCCAGCACGTGCTGCTTCACACCGTTACCCTTCACGTGGCACACCAGCGCTTTGGCTCCCTGGCCGAGTGCGGTGCCGCGCAGTGCAGCCACATCTTCACATTTCCCCATCGCCGCGTGTTCCATCACCCGATAACGCGCCTGCTGTCCGTCGAGCAGGGCGGTAAGTTGATCAAAGGTACTCATGATTGCTCCCTGTAAAAAAATAAGGGCCGGATAACCGGCCCCTTTAGCATAGTGAACGATTACTTGTGCCGCTGGCGCAGATTTTCAATCACCGCCGACAGGTTCAGCTCCTGATCCTGTAACAGCACCAGCAGATGATAAACCAGATCGGAGGCCTCGTTGGTCAGTTCGAAGCGGTCGTTAACCGTTGCGGCCAGCGCGGTTTCCACGCCTTCTTCACCCACTTTCTGCGCGATGCGCTTGGTGCCGCTGGCATAAAGGCTGGCGGTGTATGAGCTTTTCGGATCGGCATGCTTGCGTTCGGCCAGCAGCTGTTCCAGCTGATAGAGGAAGGTCCAGTCCGGTGCGGCCGGAGAGAAGCAGCTGGAAGTGCCAAGGTGGCAGGTTGGGCCAACCGGATTGACCAGCACCAGCAGCGTATCGTTATCGCAGTCCGGGGTGATGCTGACCACGTTAAGGTAGTGCTCGGAGGTTTCCCCTTTGGTCCACAGGCGCTGCCTGGTCCGCGACCAGAAGGTCACCTTGCCTGTGGCCAGGGTTTTATCCAGGGCTTCCTGATTCATATAACCGTGCATCAGAACTTCGCCGGAAACGGCGTGCTGCACGACGGCGGGCATCATCCCGTCAGTTTTTACCCAGTCCAGCTTAGCCAGCTGTTGTTCAGTTAACATGCGCGGATCTCCACACCTTTTTCTACCAGGAACGCTTTCAGTTCCCCAATATTAATAATCTGCTTATGGAAGACGGACGCGGCCAGCGCACCGTCGACGTCGGCATCGCGGAATGCCTGATGGAAGTGTTCCATGGTGCCCGCGCCGCCGGAGGCGATCAGCGGCACCTTACACACTTCACGCACTTTCTGCAGCTGTACCAGATCGTAGCCGTTGCGCACGCCGTCCTGGTTCATCATATTCAGCACGATTTCACCGGCACCGCGCTTCTGCACTTCCTGTACCCAGTCGAGGGTTTCCCACTTTGTAACGCGGGTGCGGCTTTCGTCGCCGGTGTACTGATTAACGTGATACTTGCCGCTTTCGCTGTCGTACCAGGTATCAATCCCGACCACGATGCACTGCACGCCGAAGCGATCGGCCAGGCGGGTGATCAGCTCAGGATCGGCCAGCGCCGGGGAGTTAATCGAAATCTTGTCGGCACCGAAGGAGAGCAGCAGCGCCGCGTCTTCCACAGACTTAATGCCCCCCGCCACGCAGAAGGGAATATCGATCACTTCCGCCACGCGTGAGATCCAGCTTTTATCTACCACGCGGCCATCGCTTGATGCGGTGATATCATAAAACACCAGCTCGTCGGCACCTTCCTGGGCATAGCGCTGCGCCAGCGGCACGATGTCGCCGATGATTTCGTGGTTACGGAACTGCACGCCTTTGACGACCTGGCCGTCGCGCACGTCGAGGCAGGGAATTATCCGTTTTGCCAGCATGAAATTGCCTCCGATACGTTGAATTTACCTTCCAACAGCGCGCGACCGACGATCACGCCCTGCGCACCGCTGCCGCGCAGGGCGGCAATGTCGTCCAGCGAGCCGATGCCGCCGGAGGACTGGAAGGCAATTTGCGGATAGCGCGCGGAGACTTCGCGATACAGCTCAACGTTTGAGCCACTGAGCGTGCCGTCGCGGGAGATATCGGTGCAAAGCACGTGCTTCAGGCCAAACGGCAGGAACTGGTCGATGACCTCTTCCAGCGTGATCCCGCTGGCTTCCTGCCAGCCGCTGATCGCCACTTCTTTACGGTTGTTGGCATCAATGCGCACGTCCAGCGCCAGTACAATCGCTTCCGCGCCGTACTGCTTAAACCACTGCTGAACCTCTTCCGGCTGCTTAATCGCCGTAGAACCGACCACCACGCGAGTTGCGCCAGCGCTCAGCAGCGCCTCAACGTCGTCTTTGGTGCGGATGCCGCCGCCAACCTGCACCGGCACGCTGACGCCCGCCAGCAGTTTGGTCAGCAGGGGGATCTGGCGTGCCGCCGGATCTTTCGCGCCGGTCAGATCGACCAGATGCAGCACGGTCGCGCCCTGAGCCTGATAATCCTGCAGGCGCGGCAGAGGATCGCTGCCGTAGTCGCGCTGCTGGCCGTAGTCGCCCTGGTGCAGGCGCACCACTTTGCCATCAATTAAATCTAACGCCGGGATAATCATACCGGTTACATCTCCAGGAAATTTTTCAGCAGCTGCGCGCCAGCGGCACCGGAACGCTCGGGGTGGAACTGCACGCCGTAGAAGTTATCTTTCTGCACCGCAGCGGTAAACGGTGACCCGTAGTTGCACTGGGCAATGGTGTACGGGTTAACTGGCATGGCGTAGCCGTGAACGAAATAGAAGTACGAACCGTCTTCAATGCCGCGGAACAGATGATTACCGGCCTGCGAAGTAATCTGGTTCCAGCCCATATGTGGCAGCGGCAGGCCAACATCCTGCATCCGCTCAACCGGATATTCGATCACATCCAGCGTCGGAATGCCGCCGTTTTCATCGCTGTGCGATCCGAGCAGCTGCATACCCAGGCAGATGCCCAGCACCGGCTGCGTACAGGCTTTGATCAGCTCGATCAGTTCACGTTCGCGCAGTTGGTCCATCGCCGCCTGCGCGGTGCCGACGCCCGGCAGAAACAGCTTGTCGGCGTTCAGTACGATATCGGCTTCACGGCTGACCTGCGGGTTATAGCCCAGGCGCTGTATGGCCCACTTTACCGAGGAGAGGTTGGCGCAGCCGGTATCCAGGATCACCACGTCCATTACAGTACTCCTTTCGAGCTTGGCAGCGTGTTGCCCTCTACGCGGATCGCCTGGCGCAGGGTGCGGCCGAAGACTTTAAACAGGCTTTCCACGCGATGGTGATCGTTTTTGCCTTTGGTGCGCAGGTGCAGGGTGCTGGCCATGGTGTAGGAGAGCGAGCGAAAGAAGTGTTCCACCATCTCGGTGCTCAGATCGCCCACGCGCTGATAGCTGAACTCGGCTTTGTATTCCAGGTGCGGGCGGCCGGAGATATCCAGCGCGCAGCGTGCCAGGCATTCATCCATCGGCAGCACGAAGCCAAAGCGACCAATGCCGCGCTTATCGCCCAGCGCCTTCAGCAACGCTTCACCCAGCGCCAGGCCGGTATCTTCCACGGTGTGGTGATCGTCAATGTACAGATCGCCCTTCACGTCGATATTCATGCGGAAACCGCCGTGGGTGGAGATCTGATCGAGCATATGGTCGAAGAAGCCGACGCCGGTGCTGATTTTGCTGTCGCCTTCGCGGTCCAGCCACACTTCAACCTTGATCTGCGTCTCTTTGGTGCTGCGGTTGACCAGCGCGTAGCGATCGCGTTTGGTCAGCTGTTCTTCAATCTGTGACCAGCTCAGGCCGTTTTTGCCGTACAACAGGCCGGTGATGCCCATATTCTGTGCCAGCTGAACGTCGGTAGCGCGGTCACCGATCACATAGCTGTTGGCGGTATCCAGCGCGCCTTCCGCCAGCCACTGGGTGACCATTTTGGTTTTCGGCTTGCGGCAGTCGCAGTTATCTTCCGGCTTGTGCGGGCAGATCAGGATATCGTCAAACTTCACGCCCTGAGAGGTGAGGATCTGCATCATCAGATTGTGTGGGCCGTCGAAGTCCGCCTGCGGGAAGCTGCTGGTGCCCAGTCCGTCCTGATTGGTGATCATCACCAGCCGGAAACCGGCTTTCTGCAGCGACAGCAGGGCGGGGATTGCATCCGGCTCAAAGGCCAGTTTATCCATGCGGTCCACCTGAAAATCTTCCGGCGGCTCAGAAATAATGGTGCCATCGCGATCGATAAAAAGGACTTTCTGACTCATGCTTGCTCCTGAGGTACGGTTGCGCCGGGTAAGGATTTCAGCGCGCTGATAACACGGTCACACTCTTCACGGGTGCCGATGGAAATACGCAGGCATCCGGACAGTCCCGGCTGCTTATTCTGGTCGCGCAGGATAATACCCTGATCCCACAGCGTCTTGAAGACCTGGCTGGAGGCCGTAAAGCGCGCGAGAATATAGTTGGTTTCACTGTTAAACACTTCTTCAACGCAGTCACACTGGCGCAGATCGGCAATCAGCTTTTCACGGTTGGCGATTAGCTGACCGACGTGCTCACGCATCAGCGCAATCCCTTCGTCGCTCAGCGCCTGACCGGCGATATCCGCGACGGGGGTCGAAAGCGGGTAAGGGGCGATCACTTTCATCAGCAGCGCGATCACTTCGGCGTTCGCCAGGGTGAAACCACAGCGCAGGCCCGCCAGCGCAAAGGCTTTCGACAGCGTGCGCAGAACCACCAGGTGCGGGTAATCTTTCAGCCAGCCGGCCAGCGACGCCTGCGGGCAGAATTCGATGTAGGCTTCATCAGCCACCAGCAGCGCTTTACCGCGCGTCATCTCCAGCAGCTCACGGAAATCGTCCGGGTTGATCAGGTTACCGGTCGGGTTGTTCGGGCTACAGACGTAAACCAGCTTCACGCCGTCCAGCTGTTCAGCAATGCCGGACAAATTCAGCTGCCAGTCTTCACGCGCTTCAACGGTGCGGTACTCCACGCCGATGGTTTCCGCGCTGACGCTGTACATGCCGTAGGTCGGCGGGCAGAACAGCACCGCATCTTTACCCGGCTCGCAGAAGGCGCGCATCAGCAGCTCAATGCCTTCATCGGCACCACGGCTGACCAGCACCTGATCTGCATTCAGTCCGGCGTAAGCGGCATAGCGCTCAATCACCAGCCTCGGCTGGCACTCCGGGTAACGGTTCAGCGTCTGCTGGCTGAGGTCAAACGGCACCGCCAGCGGATATTCATTGGCGTTCAGCCAGACGTCGCCGTTGCCGCCCAGGCGGCGGGCGGACTGATACGGCGTCAGCGCGCGAACGTTTGCGCGGGCCAGCGCTTCAACGGAATTCGTGCTCATGGTTTCTCCTTCAGTGCGGCTACGCGCAGGGTTACGGCGTTCTTGTGGGCAATCAGCTGCTCGGCGGCGGCCAGCGTTTCAATGGTCGCCGCCAGGCCCATAAAGCCTTCCTGCGTCAGTTCCTGCACCGTCATTCGCTTCTGGAAGTCCGCCAGACCCAGGCTGGAATACGTGGCGGTATAGCCATAGGTCGGCAGCACGTGGTTGGTCCCGGAGGCATAATCGCCTGCGGACTCCGGCGACCAGTCACCAAGGAATACCGAACCGGCGCTGGTGATGCTCTCCACCAGATCGCGTGCCTGGCGGGTCTGAATAATCAGGTGCTCTGGCCCGTAGCGGTTGCTGATCTCCACGCACTGCTGCAAATCGCGCACCACAATCAGGCGGCTGCTTTCCAGCGCTTTGGCGGCGGTGGCGGCGCGCGGCAGTTCGGCCAGCTGACGATCCACGGCGGCGGCAACGGCTTCCGCCATCGGCAGAGAAGGCGTTAGCAGCACCACCTGCGAGTCCGGGCCGTGCTCGGCCTGTGACAGCAGGTCAGAAGCGACGAAGTCCGGCGTTGCGCCCTCATCGGCGATGACCAGCACTTCCGACGGACCGGCAGGCATATCGATCGCCGCACCGTCCAGGCGCTGGCTGACCTGGCGCTTGGCTTCGGTGACGTACGCGTTGCCCGGGCCAAAGATTTTGTCCACTTTCGGCACGCTTTCGGTGCCGAACGCCAGGGCGGCAATCGCCTGCGCGCCGCCCACCTGGAACACTTCCTGCACGCCGCACAGTTTGGCTGCGTAAAGGATTTCATCGGCAATCGGCGGCGGCGAGCACAGCACCACGCGGCGGCAGCCGGCGATGCGGGCAGGCGTGGCCAGCATCAGTACGGTGGAGAACAGCGGTGCAGAACCGCCGGGAATATACAGGCCCACCGAGGCCAGCGGGCGGGTCACCTGCTGGCAGCGCACGCCGGGCTGGGTTTCAATATCCACCGGCGGCAGTTTCTGCGCCACGTGGAAGGTATCAATATTGGCGACCGCAACGGCCATCGCCTGCTTGATTTCTGAACCGAGGCGCGCGCAGGCGTCCTCGATTTGCTGCTCGCTGACGCGCAGTGCATCAACCTGCGTTTTATCAAAGGTGGCGCTGTAGTAACGCAGCGCATCGTCACCTTCGGCTTTAACCTTCTCGAGAATACCGCGCACGGTGGTGCTGATACTGTCCGAGGCAGAAATCGCCGGGCGGGTCAGCAGCGCCTGCTGCTGCTCTTCACTACAATCCTGCCAGGCAATGGGGGTCATCGTGGTCGCCATGGGATTACTCCATCATCTTCTCAATTGGCAGCACCAGAATGGAGCTGGCCCCGAGGGATTTCAGTTTTTCCATGGTTTCCCAGAACAGCGTTTCGCTACTGACCATGTGCATGGCTACGCGGCTCTTATCGCCCGCCAGCGGCAGAACGGTAGGGCGCTCGGCACCCGGCAGCAGGGAAATAATGTCTTCCAGACGCTCGCTCGGCGCGTGCAGCATGATGTATTTTGATTCGCGAGCCTGAATCACGCCCTGAATACGGGTCATCAGCTTGTCGATCAGCTCCTGCTTGGCGGCAGGCATTTCGCCGTCGCGCTGGATCAGGCAGGCTTTAGAGCGGTAAATCACTTCCACTTCACGCAGGCCGTTGGCTTCCAGCGTTGCGCCGGTAGACACCAGATCGCAGATCGCATCGGCCAGACCGGCGCGCGGTGCCACTTCCACCGAGCCATTCAGCAGGCAGGATTTGAAGTTAACGTTTTGCTTATCGAGGTATTTTTTCAGCAGGTGCGGGTAGGAGGTGGCAATACGGGAATTCTGTAAACAGGCCGGTCCGGTATATTCGTCATCCACCGGCATCGCCAGCGACAGGCGGCAGCCGCCGAAATCCAGGCGACGCAGGGTGAAATAGCGCGGATCTTCGCCCTGAGCGCGGCGGGTCAGCAGCTCTTCTTCCAGCACGTTCTCACCGATGATGCCAAGGTCAACCACGCCATCCATCACCAGGCCCGGAATATCGTCATCGCGTACGCGCAGGATATCAATCGGCATGTTCTCAGCGAAGGCGATCAGGCGCTGCTGCTGCAGGTTAATTTTGATGCCGCAGCGGGCCAGCAGTTCGCGTGATTCGTCACTTAAACGGCCTGATTTCTGCATAGCTATGCGTAAACGGGTGTTATCTAACATCGGTGCTAATCCTCTTTATCCTGTCTGCTTTATATTCATTATGCCGTTGGTCAGTCCGTCATCTCAGCATTCGGGCTCTGTGTTCAGCCCAAAAAAAAGCCCCCGGAAGGTGATCTTCCGGGGGCCATTTCGCGTTTATGCACCACTGGAAGATCCTGAACGTCTTCCAGCACACATCGCCTGAAAGACTAGTCAGGGTGATGGTGGTGATGATGGTTAAACTGAACGCGAGTCATAAAATTCTCTTGGATGAATGTCTATTCATATCGTGACAAATAACCTAACCAGGATAGGGAGATGACGCAACACTTTTTTGTTAATGTTGAAAGATTCTCTTATTCACGGGCGGTTGTCAGCGGCATTGGGCTGGCGTAGCCTGAGGCATACTGGTTGCAATAAACGGGAGCAAGGACATGAAGAGAGTCGCAATTGTCGGGCTGGGCTGGCTGGGAATGCCGTTGGGGCTGTCGCTCACCGCCGCCGGAATGCAGGTCACCGGCAGCAAAACTACGCCGGACGGCGTTGAGGCTGCGCGCATGTGTGGTATTGAAAGCTACGTGCTGGAACTCAATCCGGAACTGGTCTGCGAGGCGGATGACCTTGCCGCCTTGCTGAGCGTTGATGCACTGGTGATTACCCTTCCCGCCAGCCGCACGGCATCCGGCGGCGAAAGCTATCTGCTGGCGGTACAGCAGCTGGTGGACAGCGCGCTGGCGTTTAATATTCCGCGCATTATCTTCACCAGCTCAACCTCCGTATATGGCGATCGTCCGGGCTTGACCAAAGAGAGTAGCGAATTGCTACCGGTCAGTGTGGCCGGGCGCACGCTGCAGGAGCTGGAAAATTGGCTGCACAAGCTTCCCGGCACCTCGGTAGATATTTTGCGGCTTGCCGGGCTGGTAGGGCCGAAGCGCCATCCGGGGCGTTTCCTTGCCGGAAAAGAGGGGCTGAGCAATGGTGAGCAGGGGGTGAATCTGGTGCATCTTGAGGATGTGATTGAGGCCATCCGGCTGCTGCTCCAGCGGCCGAAAGGCGGCCACGTTTACAATCTTTGTGCCCCGGTTCACCCGTCACGAAAAGCGTTTTATCCCACCGTCGCGCGCCAGCTTGGCCTGACGCCGCCGACCTTTATTGACGACCGCACCGGTAAAGACGGCGGTAAAATCATCGACGGCAGCAAAATCTGCCGCGAACTGGGCTTTGAATATCGCTACCCGGACCCGGGCAAAATGCCGCTGGCTTAACCCTGAAACGGTGCTGGCCATCACACTGACAATCCTGATGCCGGCACGGATGCAGGGTGGTTCTTACGTCAGGCCGCATTCTCCGGGATGTCAGTGAAAAAAGCCGGATCGATCCGCTGCTCTTTGAGCCAGGGATGGATGGCCAGATAGCGGTACACCGCCGGACCCGGCGTTATCGGCGGATATTGATAAATTTCATCCAGCCGCTCCAGCGTGGTGTGCAGCATCGGATTGCGGCAGTACAGGCTGATTTCCTCGCTGCCGTCCTTAATCTCCTTTTGCAGCTGCGCGATGATCCACAGCGTCGGTCGCCACCAGTCATAGGCGAAATCCACATGGCGGATCACCGTCGCTGCCGCCTGGCGGTGCGAAAGCATGGCAAAGAAGTTAAGCACATTATCCAGCTTCAGCCGCGCGTTGCGATCCAGCGCGATAACCTCATCCAGACTCATCCCGTTAAGCTCTGGCTTCAGCTCGGCATACGCCGCTGCGGCCGAGGCCGGGAAGGGCTTCCTGCCGATCGGGAACAGGCGGCTGCTGAGATATTCCGCGTACGCTTTATCTCTGACCGCAATCAGCAGGGCAAGAAACGCCTCGTCTTTCACCTTCTGAAACTCATCGGTGGTGAAGGTGGTCAGCAGTTCAAAAATGGAACGCTCAACCAGATCCTTCGCGGATCGTTCTGATTCGATGTACTGAAAGCGGAAGGTAATCACCACCCCGGTAAAGGCCAGCGCGGTGAACAGCACGTTAATGGCGTTGTAGATTGCGCCGGTGGGTTCGCCGAAGGCCGCGCTGGAAACATAGCGGGAGAGGGGGTACGCCGCTGCCCAGAACAGGATGATGCCAAAAACCACAATAATGAAGAAACGGGTGTTGCTACTGGTTGAATTCATGACGGTTCCTCAGGTGACCGGTCCGCATTTTACTGCGAACCGGCCGGATTTAAACCCCCAGTCGGTCACGCAGCGCATACCAGGCGGCCCCGATCGCGGTCAGCGGCACGCGCAGGGTGCGCCCGCCGGGGAAGGGCAGATGCGGCAGTTTCGCAAAGGCATCAAAGCGTTCGGCGTCGCCGCGCATCGCCTCGGCGATCAGCCGACCGGAAAGATGTGTGCTGGTCACCCCGTGGCCGCTGTCGCCCTGCATGTAGTAAACGCCGTTTTCCAGGCGGCCAAACTGCGGCATTCTTGACAGCGTCAGCAGGAAGTTGCCGCTCCACGCGTAATCAAACTTCACCCCGGCCAGCTGCGGGAAGGTTTTCAGCAGCTTGGGGCGGATCAGCGCATCAATATCAGACGGTTCGCGCGCGCCATAGATCACACCGCCGCCGTACAGCAGGCGGTTATCGGCGGTCAGTCTGAAATAGTCCAGCAGGTAGTTACAGTCCTCAACGCAGAAGTTGTTCGGCAGCAGCGACTGTGCCACTTCGGCTGAGAGCGGCTCGGTGGCAACAATCTGCGAACCGCAGGGCAGGCTTTTTTTCGCCAGCCGGGGTTCAAGATGCGGTGCCAGATAGGCATTACCGGCAAAAATCACAAACCGCGCCTGAACCTGCCCGTGTTCGGTACTGATGCGATGTGGCGAACCGTACTGCACGGAGGTGACTGCCGAACGCTCAAAGATTCGCCCGCCGTGACGGCGAATGGCTTCGGCCTCGCCCAGCGCCAGATTTAGCGGATGAATATGCCCACCGCTGCGGTCCAGCAGCCCGCCGACGTAGCGGTCGCTGCCTACTTCGCGGCGAATCTCCTCGCGGTCAAGTAGCTCAAGCTGGTGGTTGCCATAGCGCCGCCAGCGTTCCGACTGCGCGTCAAGATGCTGCATCTGTCGCGGGGTAAGGGCGGCAAAAACACCGCCGGGGCGATAATCGCAGTCAATGGCATAGCGGTCGATGCGATCGCGAATAATTGCCGCGCCCTCAAACATCATGCTGCCCAGCAGCTTCGCGCTCTCGCTGCCGTAGCGCTGTTCGATAACGTCGACATCGCGACTGTAGGAGTTAACAACCTGCCCGCCGTTGCGGCCGCTGGCGCCAAAACCAACCTGTGCCGCCTCCAGCACCACCACATCATAGCCCGCTTCGGTCAAAAACAGCGCCGAGGAAAGGCCGGTAAACCCGCCACCGATGATGCACACGTCGCACTGAATACTCTCTTTCAGCTGCGGCCAGGCTTCGTGCGGGTTGGCGGTTGCTGCATAGTAGCTATTCACATGCATATTTTTTCCCTTATGCCCGGCTGCACCGGGCCTGTCGTGGCTAAAACGTTGCGGGCGTATGGGCGCTGATAATGCAGCAGCGCCGGGAAGACGAATTGGTAAAGCTGTGGGGATTGCCGGTATCAATGACATAACTTTGACCGGCATGCAGGTGATAGCTCTGACCGTTGATATTCAGCGTGATTTCACCCTCCAGCAGCGTGCCGGTTTCTTCCCCCTGATGACGTATTTTTTCACCGGTGGTTGAGCCTGGCTCATAAGTTTCCAGCAGCATGGCCAGCGTTCTGCGGGCGTTGCCGTTGTGGATCAGGCGAAGCGAAACCCCCTGGCCGCCGATATCGATCAGCTCATGCTCCTCAATCACCACTTTAGGTACTTCATCCACCACCGGCTCTGAGAAAAACTCTGACAGCGAGAGGCCGTAAACCTTGAGTAACTTTTGCAGCGTGCTGACTGCCGGGCTGACTTTATCCTGCTCAATGGTGCTGATCGCACTATGCGTCAGGCCCGAAAGCTCCGCCACGCGGCGCTGTGACAAACCCATCTGCTGCCG
Source organism: Erwinia sp. S43 (assembly GCF_016624745.1). Lineage (NCBI taxonomy): Bacteria > Pseudomonadati > Pseudomonadota > Gammaproteobacteria > Enterobacterales > Erwiniaceae > Erwinia > Erwinia sp. S43. The sequence continues at coordinate 65,149 of NZ_JACVTX010000011.1, forward strand.
GAGCTCGGACAGCCGTCGTCCGGGAGCCAGGGTGATTTCGCTCATAGCCTTTCCTTTCTGAAACGCTGGCTGGCCGCGATCAGCCCGCCAAAAATCTGGCGGGAGGGCTCCGAACCGGCGCTTTGCCATTCCGGATGCCACTGAACCGCCAGGGCAAAGGGATGCTGAGAATGACTGACGGCTTCGATCAGGCCGTCGGCGGAACGCGCTTCGGGCCGCATTTTTGCGCCCAGCGTGCGTATTCCCTGCTGGTGCAGGGAGTTGACCCGCAGCCTGCTGGCGTGGTTTACCAGCGATGAGAGCAGGCCGTCCGGTTCCAGCCAGACTTCATGAACCGGTGAGTACTGTTCCTCCAGCGTCAGGGAGGGATCTTCGCGGTGATCCTGCATGCCGGCTACCAGATGGAGCTGGCGGTGCAAATCACCGCCGGTGGCAACCACCAGTTCCTGCAGCCCCCGGCAAATCGCCAGCAGCGGCATCCGGTTTTCCAGCGCGTAGTTGACCAGCGCAAAGGCCAGGCGGTCGCGGCCGGGATCGGCATCCGGTTCTTCCCCGGACTGATGATAATGATGGGGTTCGATATTACTCGGGCTGCCGGTGAGTAAAATACCATCCAGCGCAGCCATAGCGTTTTCTAATAGATGAGGGGCTGACATCAGCCCGTGGGGCAGCGCCAGTGGAATTCCGCCTGCCAGCAGAACGGCATCGAGATATTTGTTGTGTACCATCTGCGTCGGATGGCCGTTTTTATCGACCTGGCACATCACCACGCCAATCAATGGTTTGTCAAAAATAATGCCCATTCTCACCCCGTTACACTGTTAAAAATATCAACCGGTGGAACCGCCCGTGGCGCAAAACTGTGCAATATTATGTCAATCTAGCAACGGGATGGGTAATATTCAAACGTGATGAGGCGAAAAATAAAGCAGTTAGTTGCATTTGCACACTCTTTGTGTTGGCGCTATGTTAATAGTGTGGCTGTTATTTTGAGCAACGCTCAACAACGAAACGAACCTGGTGGGTGGCATCATGACCAATATTGTCGAAGTTGAAGACTTCACGCGGCACAGTGAAGAGAAACGAACCACCGCGTTCCAGAGTGAAGTGCAAACTTACCTGGAACGCCATCCTGAAACGCAGTACGTCGATATCCTCCTCAACGATTTAAATGGCGTTTTTCGCGGTAAACGCATTCCGATTGCCAGCCTGAAGAAACTGGAAAAAGGCTGTTACTTCCCGGCTTCTGTCTATGCCATGGATATCCTCGGCAACACCGTGGAAGAAGCGGGGCTGGGCCAGGTACTGGGTGAACCGGATAATATCTGCGTTCCCGTTGAAGGTTCTTTAATTCCCTCCGCTTCCGATCCCGAACATCTGGCGCAAATTCTCCTGACCATGCGCAATCAAGATGGCACTCCCTTTGACGTTGAACCCCGTAATGTTCTCAACCAGCTGTGGCAGCAGTTGCGCAATCGAGGGCTGTTCCCGGTGGTAGCGGTAGAGCTGGAGTTCTATCTGGTCGACAAGCAGCGCGATGCCGAGGGCTATATTCAGCCGCCGTGCGCGCCGGGCAGCGACGAGCGCAACATGCAAAGCCAGGTCTATTCCGTTGACAATCTCGACCATTTTGCCGACGTGCTGAGTGAAATCGACGAGCTGGCGAAACAGCAGGGCATCCCGGCCGACGGCGCGCTGGCGGAAGCGTCCCCGGGCCAGTTTGAGATCAACCTGCACCACACGCGTAATGTGCTGAGCGCCTGCGATCACGCCGTGCAGCTGAAGCGGCTGATCCGTCAGGTGGCCGAACGCCACGGCATGAATGCCACTTTTATGGCCAAGCCGTACGAAGAGTACGCCGGTAGCGGCATGCATGTGCATATCAGCATGCTGGATGCCGCCGATCACAATGCCTTTATCTGCGATGACGGCAGCGATTCGCCGCTGCTGAAGCGTGCGCTCGCCGGGATGATCGATCTGATGCCGGCTTCGATGGCGCTGCTGGCGCCTAACGTCAATGCCTATCGCCGTTTCCTGCCGGATGCCTTCGTTCCGCTACAGGCATCCTGGGGCCACAATAACCGCACCGTAGCGCTGCGTATTCCCTGCGGCGACAGCGATAACCACCGCGTGGAATATCGCGTTGCCGGTGCCGATGCTAACCCTTATCTGGTGATGGCGGCGATTCTGGCCGGTATCCTGCACGGGCTGGATAACCAGCTGCCGCTACCGGTCGCGGTGAAAGGTAACGGGCACGAGGCGGAGGGCAACCCGCTGCCGATCCGCCAGAGCGATGCGCTGTATGAGTTTGAGCAAAGTCATGCATTACAGAAACTGCTGGGCGCACGTTTCGGTTTTGTCTGGCACAGCTGTAAGCATCATGAGCTGATGCACTTCGAGCGGCTAATCACCGCCACGGAAATTGACTGGATGCTAAAAAACGCCTGAAGCCCCGGCTGGCAGGCGCTGAACGCGGGTAATCGTCTGTGTAAAAGTGCTTTGCCAGTTAGGATTAAACGTAAATTTGTAACTGGAAGTCTCAAAAGCTTGTCAGAGTGCCTCCGTTTGGTGCAAAATATGCGCCCTGCATTAGAAGATCACGTAACCGACGCTAATTAATCCTGGCGGCGGTTATTTTTTTTATGCAGGTAAACGAACTTTGTATTTTAAGAGGCCGGTCCAGAACCGGATAGATATAAGCTTTCAGCACACACAGTGACGTGTCTTATTGAGGAAACAAACATGGGGCAACATCTTCTTACTCCAGCATCTGCTGGTATTCGCCAACGCGACGACTACGGCGCGAAAGCAGGATCTTTTTCTACTCCTGCCTGCTATTCCCTCAATCCTCTTAAGAAAGACTATCGCAGTACGCGAAGTTTCCCTGTGGTTCAACCCAGAAAGGTTGACTCTATGGGGAGGCTGAACCATGTCGCTTAATACCGCTACTCCTGGCGCACAGCCTCGCGCTCACCTGAAGAAAACGCTGACGTTAATGCCTGTAGTGATGATGGGCCTGGCTTACATGCAGCCAATGACCCTCTTCGATACCTTTGGCATTGTTTCCGGCTTAACTGACGGTCACGTAGCTACCGCATACGCATTTGCGCTGATTGCTATTCTGTTTACCGCGCTGAGCTACGGCCAGCTGGTTCGTCGTTTCCCGTCTGCGGGTTCGGCTTACACCTATGCACAGAAAGCGATTAGCCCACACGTCGGCTTTATGGTCGGCTGGTCTTCACTGCTTGATTATCTGTTTATGCCGATGATCAACATTCTGTTGGCCAAAATTTACTGGGAAGCACTGGTTCCCGGCATTCCATCATGGATTTTCGTGATCATGCTGGTGGGCTTTATGACCCTGTCTAACCTGAAAGGCATTAAAACCGTTGCTAACTTCAACAGCGTGATCGTTGTGCTGCAGGTAGCGGTAATGGTGGTCATTATGGGTATGGTGGTCTGGGGCGTAGCGCACGGCGAAGGTGCCGGTACGCTGGTCAGCAGCAAGCCATTCTGGTCTGAAAATGCCCACGTTGTGCCGATGATTACGGGGGCGACCATACTTTGCTTCTCGTTCCTCGGCTTTGACGGCATTAGTTCGCTGTCTGAAGAAACCAAAGACGCCGGGCGCGTGATCCCGAAAGCAATCTTCCTGACTGCCTTAATCGGTGGCGTGATCTTTGTCGTGGTTTCTTACTTCCTGCAGCTGTACTTCCCGGATATCTCTCGCTTTAAAGATCCGGATGCATCACAGCCGGAAATCATGCTGTACGTGGCGGGCAAAGCCTTCCAGTTCGGCATCCTGATTTTCTCCTGTGTGACCGTACTGGCTTCAGGCATGGCGGCCCACGCTGGCGTATCGCGTCTGATGTACGTGATGGGCCGTGATGGTGTGTTCCCGGAGCGTTTCTTCGGCTATATCCATCCGAAGTGGCGTACCCCGGCGCTGAACGTGCTGCTGGTTGGTGCTATCGCGCTGACCTCCATCACCTTTGACCTGGTCACTGCCACGGCGCTGATTAACTTCGGTGCGCTGGTCGCGTTTACCTTCGTAAACCTGTCGGTAATTTCGCAGTTCTGGATCCGTGAAAAGCGTAACAAAACGCTGAAAGACAACTTCACCTTCCTGATCCTGCCGATGCTGGGTGCGCTGACGGTGGGTGCGCTGTGGATTAACCTGGAAGAGAGCTCAATGGTTCTTGGCCTGGTGTGGGGCGCAATTGGTCTGATTTATCTGGCCTTCGTGACTCGCAGCTTCCGTAATCCGGTGCCGCAGTGTAGCGAAGACCTGATGTAACGGCGGTTAAGCTTTGCATTAAAAAGGGGCGGTTCATATGAACCGCCCCTTTTTTTACCTGTCGATCACCGAAAATCGTCAGGAAGTCAGCTCGCGGGCATACTCGAACAGCGCCTTAAGCTGCGCCAGTTTTCCTGCATCACCCTCATACTGGTTATACAGCATCTCCAGTTCCTGCACGTAATCCTGCACGCGCTGCGGATTCAGCGCTTCACGACGGTGCTGTAGCCAGCGTTTCTGTTCAGCGTCATCGAGCGTGCCGGGGAAATTGCGCGCGCGGAAACGGAACAGCAGCTTCTCAATGCGGGCATCTGCAAAGGTCAAATCCAGCGCGGGCAGATTCTCCGCCGCTGTCTGACGCACAATATTCATTGCCTGGCGATCCGCGTCGCTAAAGAAGCCGTTATACAGCTGGGCATCAACATCCTCCGACGGGGTAAACGGCTCCGCTTCTGCAAACAGCGTCACCACTTTTTCACGCACTTCCGGGTGCTGACGCAGCAGGGCGAGGTTATCCAGGCAGCGCTGGCGATCGATATCCAGCCGGGCCGCATCTTCCGGGCGCAGGGTATTGGCCGGAGCCACCACCGGGCATTTATTGATATGTACCAGCTTAAGCGGCACCGGCGAGGCATCGCCCAGCTCATCGCGTCGGGTATACAGCCGTTCACGCAGCTGGTCTGCATCCAGCGTCAGGAGGGGCGACATATCGCCAGCCAGGTCGCAGGTAATCAGCGCATTACGGTTGTCGGGATGCCAGGCGAGCGGGGCGATCCAGCTGGTATTACCGCGCGCCGCGCCAAACATGCCGGAAATATGCACCAGCGGTTTCATCTGCGGGATATCCACCAGGGCGGTAATCTTTTGCTTATTGCGATGGGTAAACAGGAAGTCGTACAGCCTTGGCTGCTTTTCTTTGACCAGCTTCGCCATGGCAATCGTGGCATAGACATCCGACATCGCATCGTGGGCGTTGGCATGTTCCACACCGTTGGCTTTGGTCAGATGCTCAAGGCGGAAGCTGGGAAAACCGTCGTCGTTTTCCGGCCAGACAATTCCTTCCGGGCGCAGGGCGTAACAGGCGCGCATCACATCCAGCAAATCCCAGCGGCTGTTGCCGTTCTGCCAGCTCCATGCATAGGGGTCGTAAAAATTACGATAGAACAGATTACGGCTCACCTCATCATCAAAGCGCACGTTGTTATAGCCAACGATGCAGGTGCCGGGTTCGCTGAACAGCTGGTGGATACGGCGGGTAAACTCTACCTCGGTGACGCCGCGCGCGCGCGCAATCTGCGGCGTAATGCCGGTAATCATCACCGCTTCCGGCTGCGGCAGGTAGTCGTCAGCGGGCTGGCAGTAAAACAGTTCCGGCTCACCAATAATATTGAAATCCATATCGGTACGAATCCCGGCGAACTGCGCCGGACGGTCCAGAGACGGGCTTTTGCCGAAGGTTTCGTAATCGTGGAAGAGGAAGGTAGGCTGTGCGCGATCGTTTTTCAAAGTTTATATCCGTTCACTTTTGTTCATATGGCCCTGAGCGATGCAGAACGATGTTTCAGATATGGTAAACCATTATCCCCCTGCTCTGAAGTGACGAATGCAGCCGTTCACCGGCGAAGAAAAAATGCGACCACGCATTTCCAGACTGCCGCACGCTATACTGTGTTACCAACTCTCGCCTGACGGGCGGTTAAGCGTTACACTGAAGCAGGGTTACTGTCTGAAATCGGGGAATAAATTGCCTGTAAATCTGTTAGCCATTCCGCCCGTTGCGTTGAGCAGCTCGAAAGCCGCTGGCATCCTGTTGATTAATGAAGGGCCGGGCCCGGTACGGTCAAAAGCCCTGTACACCCAGGGTGACCGCGATCTGCAACAAATGGCGTCAATGACTAAAATATTGACCGCAATGGTTCTGGCGGACCTGAAACCTGATTTAACCACGCTGCTGACCCGCACCGATGCTGATTCCGCGCTGGGTTCCGGCGCTAACCTCAACGTCAGTGAATCCATCTCGGTGAATGATGCTTTCTATAATCTGATGCTGCCATCCTCCAACGTGACTGCCAATATGATTGCCAGAATCTGGGGCGGAAAACTGCTGCAGGCTGAAGGGATCACCGACTACACCGACAGACAGGCCTTGGTACGTTGGGTGCGCCAGATGAATGCAAAATGCCGTTCTATCGGCATGGGCTCGGCTCTGTTTACCACGCCTTCCGGGCTGGGAAACAATCATGCCAGCGTGATCGGTGCCCTGAAAATGGTGGCACGCGCCACGCGCTATCCGATGATTATGCGCAGCTGGAAGACGCAGAACTACCGTCTGAAAGTTTTTGGCGATACGCCGCGTATTGAAACCATCTCAAACACCAACAACCTGCTGTTCTCCGATCTGGAAGTGATTGGCGGTAAAACCGGCACGCTGGCACCCATCTACAACCTGGCCTGCGTGGTATCGATGCCGAACAACCAGTTGCTGCTGGTGGTTACGCTGGGTGCTGAGCGAGCGGAAGATCGCTTTACCGACTGCAAGGCAATGATCGATGCGGTGAAAGTGCAGTACCAGACGTCGAAAGCCAGCTAGTGCGCTAATTCTCTGATTATTCATATTTTCTTGCAATTTAATTACACTTTGCCACGCGATATCTCGTACAACATCCGCAGTTTTTGTTGGTTAATTCGAGGATTTAGCGGTGAAGAAGCGTCAGCTTGGAAGTGTATGCCTGGTTTTATTACTGAGTACGGTTGCCCGTGCTGAAGATCTCCCCGCAGAGAACGCTCTGGCGTTCCCGCTTACCCCTCCGGCTATTGATGCCGCCTCCTGGGTACTGATGGATGCCACCACCGGGCAAATCCTGACGGCCGGTAATCCGGATGAACGCCGCAACCCGGCCAGCCTGACCAAGCTGATGACCGGTTACGTGGTGGATCGCGCCATCGATAAAAAGCGCATCAGCCGCGATGATATTGTTACCGTCGGTAAAGATGCCTGGGCTGCCGGCAACCCGGTATTTAAGGGCTCCTCGCTGATGTTCCTCAAACCTGGCGATAAAGTCACCGTGCGCGATCTCAGCCGGGGAGTGATTATCGACTCCGGCAATGATGCCTGTGTGGCACTCGCAGACTACGTGGCGGGCAGCCAGTCCAGTTTTGTCGATCTGATGAATCAGTACGTGGGCAAGTTAGGCATGGCTAACAGTCATTTCGAAACCGTTCACGGGCTGGATGCTCCGGGCCAGTACACCACCGCTCGCGATCTGGCGATCCTGTCCCGGGCGATTATCAGCGGTGAGCCGGACTTCTATAAGATGTACAGTGAAAAATCGCTGACCTGGAACGGTATTACCCAGCAGAACCGTAACGGCCTGCTGTGGGACAAGACTCTGCACGTGGACGGCCTGAAAACCGGGCATACCGAAAGCGCAGGGTTTAACCTGATTGCCTCCAGCGTTGATGGTCAGCGCCGTCTGATCGCGGTGGTAATGGGCGGGAAAAGTCCGAACGGGCGTGAGGAGCAGGCTCGCAAGCTGCTGACCTGGGGGCAGAGCAACTTTGATACCGTGCAGCTGTTCCACGCTGGAAAAGAGATCGGCCATGAAAAAGTGTGGTACGGCAGCCCGCGCAGCGTTCCTCTGGGCAGCGAAAAAGATATTTACCTCTCCCTGCCGCGTGATGAAGTTCAGAAAATCAAAGCGCGCTATGTGGTTGAAAATAAAAATCTGGAAGCGCCGCTGAAGTTGCATGAGCAGGTTGGCACCATTCAGCTGGTGGAAGGCGATAAGCTGCTGACCAGCTATCCGCTGGTAACTCTCCAGTCGGTAGAACAGGCCGGCATTTTTACCCGCATCAGCGATTACATTCAGCGTAAGCTGTAAAAAGTGGTGTCGCCGATCCGTCCGCTTACAACGAACGCTAAACGCAGCCGAGGTTCTTCATATCGCCATTTGCAATCTGTCCTGGTTTTAGCGGGCAGATAACTGTATTTATCAACGCAGTATGCAAGAATGGAAATGAATTGTTTCCATAAAATTGAGAATGGTGATGTTAAAAGATCTGCGTGATGTGGCATTGTTCAATGCAATAGCCAGTGGCGGAACATTATCGGCGGCCGGGCGTCAGCTCGGGATCTCGCTGGCCGTCGTCAGCAAACGGCTGACGCAAATGGAACAGCAGCTTGGCGTAAGGCTGTTTCACCGTACCACGCGGCATGTTTCGCTGACCGATGAAGGGCTGGTTTTTGCTGAACATGCCGCGCGATTACAGCAAGAGCTGGAGGCGATTGACAGCGCACTGGCCAATCGCCTGGGTCGTGCCAGCGGAACCCTGCGGATCACCGCATCACACAGTATGGGGCAGCGCTGGCTTGCGCCGATCCTCAATGAATTTATGATTGAGCACCCCGGAGTTAAGCTCCAGCTGCATCTTAGCGACCGGGTTATCGATCTGGCAGCCAGCGGCTATGACCTGGCAATCCGCTACGGTGCGCTGGCGGATTCCAGACTGGTGGCGCGGGAGCTGGTTGGCAATCGGCGGGTGCTGTGTGCCTCGCCGGGCTATGCGGCAAGGCATGGCCTGCCGCAAACGCTGGAAGAGTTGAGCGCCCACTGCTGCATCGTTACCGGAGATGCACCGATGACCGAGTGGCGTTTTGGCAGCGATGAAGAGCAGCGCAGCGTGCCGATAAATTCACGGCTTCAGGTCAACACCGGAGAAGCGGCGCATGCACTGGCGCTGAATGACGCGGGGATCGCGATGAAATCAATCTGGGACGTCGCAGGGGACCTACGTGATGGGCGTCTTCTGACGGTTCTGGGGGACTATCCGCTACCTGCGGCACCGCTGCATGCCATCTGGCTCAGCGGTCTTCACCAGCCGCCGCGAGTCAGGTTGTTTGTTGAGAAACTCAGACTGCAACTGGCGCAGCACTGGAATGATTTTTAACCCGAGACATGTGAGGTCCCGGGTCTGGGCTGGCGCGGCGGTCATATTCCGCTGCGCCGGACATCGTAACACCACAACGCGAAAAGGAATGAAATGTGATGAGAGTAGAAATACAGGAGTTACCGGCCAGTCAGATGGCGGGATATCGGCTTGAAGGTGCGTGGGAAATGACCGTTCCGCAGGGTTTTTCCCGACTGAGCGAGTGGGTAAACCGCAATCGACTGAAGGGCGAATGGCTGGCGGTTTACCATGGTAATCCACAGCAGATGTCGGTAGATCAGCTCAAAGTGGACACCGGTATCAGCGTGTCGACAGAGTTTATTTTACCGCTCGACAGTGAAGGTGTGCAGCTGCGACCGATTCCGGCCGCGCGTTATGCCGTAGCTCATGTACAGGTCAGTGATGGTGATTTTAGCAAACCGTGGAGTCAGTTTTTTGATGACTGGCTACCGGGCAGCGGTTATCAGCAGGCGGAAGGCCCCTGCTACGATCGTTATCTGAACGATGGATCAGAAACCGGAATCTGGGAATTCCTGATTTGCGTGCCGATTGAAAAGCGCCAGGCATGATGTGAATTTTTTATTGGGATTTTGTAATTAAATTGCACTCAAAAAAATCAGTGTGTTAAAGTTTTGCTACCGTGCGGTAATCACAGTGGTTAATGCTGTTTACCGCACGGAAATGGCCTGAAAAACTGTCTAAAATCAGCCATGTCCGTCTGTCCATCTTCCGCACTTCAGGTATTATTAGCCGCTATTTCTGATCTTTTTCGGAGCCTGTTTTGCGACCCGACACGCCGCTTTCGGCCCTGCATTTTAGCGTTTATCGCAACTACCGTATTGTTCACGGCATTCGCATTGCCGTGGCCTTTGTGCTCACCTTTCTGCTGGTGCGTCTGCTGGATATTCCGGAAGGCAGCTGGCCGCTGATCACCCTGGTTGTGGTGATGGGGCCAATCTCATCCTGGGGCAACGTGTTTCCTCGCGCGGTGCAGCGTATAGGCGGCACGATATTTGGCTCCATATCCGGGTTGATAGCGTTGAAGCTGGAACTGTTCAGCCTGCCGGTGATGCTGGTGTGGTGTGCCGTCGTGATGTTTATCTGCGGCTTTCTCACGCTGGGTAAGCATCCTTATATGGCGCTGCTGATCGGCATTACTCTCGCCGTGATCTGCGGGGGTACGCCGGGAGATATCCATTCCGCGCTCTGGCGTGGCGGGGATGTCATTCTCGGCTCACTGCTGGCGTTACTGTTTACCAGCATCTGGCCGCAGAAAGCCTATACCCACTGGCGCATTCAGCTGTCTGATTCTCTGTTGGAAACGGCAAAAATCTATCATGCCGGTTTTTCGCCAAATCTCGTCGAACAGCCGCGCCTCACGCGCCCGCTACAAAGACTGTTGGGCAAGGTGGTGAAAATGCGCTCGCTGATCGATCCGGCCAGTAAGGAAACGCGCACGCCCCGCTCGGTATTCGAAGCCATCCAGACCCTTAACCGCAATATCGTTTGTACCCTGGAATTGCAGTTAAACGCCTGGTGGGCCTCGCGGCAAAGTCATCTTATCCTGCTTAATGCGCCAACCCTGCGGCGCACGCAGCAGATGACGGAAGATATGCTGCGCACGCTATCGAAAGCCATCGTTGACGGCAACACTGAGCAAATGGCGGCCAACAGTGCGGAACTGGCATCAATCAGTCGCGAACTGCGGCAGCTGATCGCCGAAGCTGGTGGTGATGAACAGGTGGAAACGCCCATTCACGGTTATGTCTGGCTGAGCCTGGAAATGGCTCGTCAGCTGGAGCGACTGTCCGAGCTTTTGCGCCTCGCGCTGCGAAAATAAAACGATTCAGCAACTACTTACTGCGGTATGCTCAGCGCCAGGGTAAGATAGTGCTATTCGGTTGAGCAGATTTAACATTGCCATCGGCAGCGGTGTGCCGCTAAGCTGGTAGCCACGACAGTGATGCCTGTGCAACAGGCCCAAAAGAAAGGTGTCTTCATGGAAAATGCAAAGCAATCATTTCAGGACGTACTGGAGTTCGTGCGTATGTTCCGTCGCAAAAACAAACTGCAGCGTGAAATCGTCGATAACGAAAAGAAAATCCGCGACAACCAGAAACGCGTGCTGCTGCTTGATAACCTGTCCGAGTACATTAAGCCGGGCATGAGCGTAGAAGCCATCCAGGAAATCATCGCCAGCATGCGTAGTGACTATGAAGACCGCGTTGATGACTACATCATCAAGAATGCTGACCTGTCGAAAGAACGTCGCGACCTGTCGAAAAAACTGAAAGCGATGGGCGAGCCGAAGTAACGCCCGGCGAAAGGTGGCACTGTTCTGCGGTCGCCACCGATACTGTTTCAGAGGCCACTATGCATATAGTGGCTTTTTTTTGCCTGAGGGAAGGGCTACGGCTCTGAACCCTGCGCCAGAACGCGCGCCAGGCGGCGAAGTTCTGCGGCGACTTTAGCACTCCCGTTTTTACCATTGAACACCGGTGCAGTGCTGTTGCGTACCACCAGCTCCGTAGTAAAGATTTCGCCCGCCCTGGGGGTTTGTGGCTGCTCCACGCGACTGATTAACCAATCAACGCTGCGCTCTCCCAGCAGACGCATGTCCTGGCGAACCGTAGTCAGCGGTGGCTGATACCAGGCACTGTCGGCGGTATCGTCATAGCCCACCACTGAAATCTCTGTCGGAACCACGATGCCGCGCTGATGCAGCGCCTGCATGGCACCCAGCGCCATCTGATCGTTGGCGACCAGCAGTGCCGAGGGTAAATCCTGGTCGGCCAGCTGCATGACCGCCTGAAAGCCCGAGCTGGCGCTCCAGTCTCCAAACAGTTCGGCCTGCGCAACCAGTTGATGCTGTTGCAGTACCTGCCGCCAGGCATCTGCCCGCGCGCGCGCAGCAACCGATGACGATGGTCCGTTAAGCAAGACAATGCGGCGATGTCCCAGCGCCAGCAAGTGCTCTGCGCCCTGGCGCGCTCCGGCTCGTGCGCTAAAACCGCAGCTGGACACCGGCGCTTCTTCCGCCACATCAAGGAACAGGCAGGGCAGGGAACCGGCCATCGTTTCAATCTGCTGCGCCGCATCGGTTTCCAGCGGCAGATTAATCAGCAACGCATCTACCCGCTGCGCCAGCAGATCGCTGACCGCCGCCTGCGCGCCGTCCGCCCCCGCCATTGCCATCACCAGGTGCCATCCCAGCTGACTGGCACGCTGCTGCATCGCCGAGGCAATCTGCGCCGGAGCCAGCAGCGCCAGATCGCTGGTTGCCAGCCCGAGTGTGCGGGTGTTCTTTCCAGCCAGCTGCTGGGCAACGCGATTTGGCACATAGTTAAGTGCAACCATCGCAGCCTCAACTCGACTGCGGGTCGATTCGGCCACCTGGCTGGAGTGATTCAGCACCCGGGAAACGGTCTGATAGGAGACGCCCGCTGCCTGAGCAACATCATCCAGCGTTACGGAACGGGATTTCATGATTAGCTCCTTTAAAGATGGCGCAGTGTAACAGTAAACACCGTGGCTCTGTTGACCTCCGGTTTAATTAATTCTGGCTCTGCGCCATATAATCAGCCGTCAGAAGCTGACTATTTATCCCGCAGTAATTTACGTTATTACACTTTATTTAGACAACGGCGGCGTGCTGGAAGCCGGTTCTCGCTGCAAGGAAATAAGGATATCAAATGTCTGAACGCCCACTCTCACACGATATGGTGATTCGCTCGCTGGCGATGCGCCACTGGAACGAAACCGTCGATGATGCTCGCGCCGTTGATGCGCTGGAACAGGGGAAAGTGTTATTTCTCCCCTCGCTGGCTTTTCCTCTCAGTACGGAAGAACTGGCGCTGTTAACCCCGGACCTGGTCGATCCTAAACGCAAAAATATCAGTTTTAATGCGCAAAACGGCAAGCTGAACGGCGTTGCTCAGGCGGAGAAAAAAGCGCAGGTGCAGGCACTGCTGCAGCGTCACCATGATTATGCCTGCCAGCTGGTCAGCAGCCTGCTGCCGGAATACAAATCAGCGCTGCATTCGCCGGTTAACTCACTGCGCCTGCATCCGATCACCGTCTGGCGCGACGCCACATCATGGCGAAAGGATGATACCCGCCTGCATGTCGATGCGTTCCCATCACGTCCCAATCACGGTGAGCGTATTCTGCGTATCTTCACCAATATTAATCCACACGGTGAAAGCCGCTGCTGGCGCGTAGGGGAACCGTTCCCCGTGCTGGCCAAACGCTTTATCCCACGCCTGAAGCGTTTTTCACCGTTCAGCAGCTGGTTGCAGAATCGCCTTGGTATCACCAAAAGTTATCGCAGCCATTATGATCATCTGATGCTGCAACTGCACGACACCATGAAAGGTGACGAGAACTACCAGCAGCAGGGACCGCAGGTCACGCTGGAACTGCCCGCGGGCAGCAGCTGGATTTGTTTTGCCGATCAAACGCCCCATGCGGCGATGAGCGGGCAGTTTATGCTGGAGCAAACCTTCCTGCTGCCGGTGGCGGCGATGAAAAACCCCGATAATGCGCCGCTTAAAATTTTGCAGAAACTCACTCAGCGAACCCTGATCTAACCCTTAATGGTGCAGGCGCAGGTCTGCACCACCTCTGAAAGTACTTTGAAACATAAAAAGACTTTGCATAACTCGCCTGCTTTAACCATCATAAATAAGTCCTCTCTCTCCCTGATAAAAAAGCTGGAATGACCTTGCAAAACCTCAGAGTTTCTCTGCAGCAGGCTATTCAACGTACCGCGTGGTATCCCAAAAGACGCTCCTGGCGAGTGTTGTTCTGGCGTGAAGTCACACCGCTGGCCGTCCCGATTTTTTTTGAGAACCTTTGCGTTCTGCTGATGGGGGTGCTCAGCACCTTCCTGGTGAGCTGGCTGGGTAGTGAAGCGATGGCCGGTGTTGGCCTTGCGGACAGCTTTAATATCGTGGTTATCTCCTTTTTTGCCGCCATCGATCTTGGCACCACGGTGGTGGTGGCCTTCAGTCTCGGCAAGCTGAATCGGGAAAGAGCGGTAGCGGCCGCCCGCCAGTCGCTGGTCATCATGACGATTTTTGCGGTACTGCTGGCGATTGCCATCGAGTTTATCGGGCCGCAGATTATCGACCTTATTGCCGGTAAAGCGGAGCCGGAAGTTAAAGCGCTGGCGCTCTCCTATCTGCAAACCACCGCGTGGAGCTATCCGGCGGCAGCCATTGCGCTGATCGGCTGCGGCGCACTGCGCGGAGCGGGTAATACCAAAATTCCGATGCTGATTAACGGCGGGATGAATATCCTCAATATTGCCATCAGCAGCGTGCTGATTTACGGCTGCTTCTCCTGGCACGGGCTGGGGTTTATCGGTGCCGGGCTGGGGCTGACCATTTCCCGCTACATCGGCGCGGCGGCGGTGATTTATGTGTTGGTGATTGGCTTTGTCCCGGCGTTGAAAATATCACTTAAAAGCTATTTTACCCGGTTGAACCTTGGCATCGTGCGTGAGGTGTTGGGTATCGGCGTTCCCGCCAGCATTGAGTCGGTGTTATTCAACGGCGGCAAGCTGCTCACTCAGATCTTTGTTGCCGGCATGGGGACAGACGTGATTGCCGGCAACTTTATCGCCTTCTCTATCGTGTCGCTGATTAACCTGCCGGGTAACGCACTGGGTTCCGCCTCGACGATTATTGTCGGTACCCGGCTTGGGCGCGGTCAGCTGGGCCAGCCGGAGCGGCTGCTGCGTTACATCTTCTGGCTGTCGAATATTGGCCTGTGTACGCTGGCTCTGCTGACGGTGCCATTTGCCGGTGTGCTGGCGGCGTTTTACACTCAGGACCCGCAGGTGATCCACGTGGTGAAAATGCTGGTATGGCTGAATGCCGCCTTTATGCCGTTCTGGGCTGCCTCGTGGGTGTTGCCGGCCGGGTTGAAAGGCGCGCGCGATGCGCGTTACACCATGTGGGTGTCGCTACTCAGCATGTGGGGTGGGCGCATCGTTGCCGGGTATTTGCTCGGGATTGTACTCGGCATGGGTGTGGCCGGAATCTGGCTGGGCATGGCGCTGGACTGGATCATTCGCGGGGTCTGCTTCCGCCGCCGCTTTAACAGCGGTCGCTGGCTGTGGAAGTATCGCCCGGTCGCGAAGTAACGTTCCGACCCAGGTAAACCCGGCAGTTTTCGACCCAAAACGCACAGATTGTTACTTTTTACCGCTCGTCTTAGCAGATTGCTGCTTGCGATGAAGATATATCATGGATATATTTTTATGCGTTAATACGAATCATTACCAGTTCAGCCATTGCCAAAAATGTGGAGAACGTTATGACAGTCACATCGGTAACAGAAACAGCACAGGCAGCATCACGAACTCAGCTGACCATCACCCTTACGGGCGCGCGCAATGCTATCGCTGCCGCACAGCAGAAAGCGCTGGAAAACGGCTGGCATATCAGTGTGGCGGTGGTTGACCATGCCGGTCAGCTGGTGGCACTGGAGCGGAGCGACAGCGCGATCGGCATCAGCCCGGATGTGGCGATCGGTAAGGCGCGGACGGCTGCGCTGCTGCAGGCTCCTTCACAGGAATTTGAGCAGTTTATCAACAGCGGCCGGCCAAGTTTTCTGGCCACGCCCGGCGTCACGCCGCTGGAGGGCGGGGTACCCGTCTGGCTGAACGGAATGGTGATTGGTGCCGTTGGCGTTAGCGGGGCGCACGGTGCCAATGATTCGCTGGTGGCGGAAACTGCCGTGCTGGCGGTTAGCGTCTGACGCATACCCCGATTACACATCATCTATTGCTCCCGGCGGGCGTTGCCTGCCGGTGTTACGTTGCCGGATCTCAACCGGCAGCCCAAGGAGAATAATCTTGTCCGAGAATAAAAGCCGTGCGCCGAAGCGCGTACGTAATGAACTGCGCTTCCGTCAGATTACCGTAGCAGCAAAAACGCTCGTTGCTGAAAATTTCTGGCGTATTGATTTTATCGGTGACGACCTGGCCGGGTTCGTTTCGCCGGGTTTCGATGACCATATCAAAGTGTTCTTCCCGGATGCCGCCACCGGCGAACTGCATCTGCCGGAAGTGACTTCCGATGGCGTGGTGTGGAAAGAGGGCATCCGCCCGGTTTCCCGCGACTATACGCCACTGCGGTTTGACGGCGTGAAAAAAACACTCACTCTGGACTTCTATATCCACGACGGCGGCGTCGCCAGCAGTTGGGCGGCACAGGCACAGGTCGGCGACCCGCTGGCAATTGGCGGCCCGCGCGGCTCGATGATCGTGCCGGAGGATTATGCCTTCCAGCTTTACGTCTGTGACGAAAGCGGCCTGCCAGCGTTCAAGCGCCGTAAAGAAACCGTGCAGGGCGTGGTGCGTAAACTGTTTGCCTTTGCTGATGAAGCCAGCGGTAGTCTCTATCTGGACGGACTGAACGGCATCGATGTCAGCTGGCTGGGCAGCGGCAATATGCACGGCGATCGTCTGCTGGCGCTGATTAGCGAACTCGACAGCATTCAGCTACCGCACGATGATTACTTTATCTGGCTGACCGGTGAAGGAGAAGCGGTAAAACAGCTTAATGACTACTTTGTCCTCCAGCGCGGCTGCGACGACAACTTTGTGCGTGCCGTAGCCTACTGGCACCAGAAGTAACCCTGTGGGCCGCCGCGCCGGTTGTGTTTCACCGGGTGGCGGTCTACTATCATCCCCCTTATTTTTCCGCACGGGCAGGCGATGAAACGACCGCAATTTCCCTTTACTTCCTCAGACAGCGAACCTCGTACCGCCTGCGTCAGCCAGCGTAAAAAGCGCCGGGAAAAAATGCTCGACGGCAGCGATATTCGCCTTCTGGTACTGCATTTTCTCAGCCAGGGTGATGCCCATGGCT
This sequence comes from Erwinia sp. S43, assembly GCF_016624745.1. Lineage (NCBI taxonomy): Bacteria > Pseudomonadati > Pseudomonadota > Gammaproteobacteria > Enterobacterales > Erwiniaceae > Erwinia > Erwinia sp. S43. The sequence goes on from NZ_JACVTX010000011.1 coordinate 82,273, forward strand.
ACGAGCTGATTAAAGCTATTGAGGATTTGTCGAAAGGGGAATATACGCCCAGCCCGGGAATAATCTATCCCAGCCTGACGCTGCTGGAAGAAACGGCGATGATTGCCGCCATCGACCCGCAGGCGGCGCGTAAAGCCTATCGACTGGAGCCGCAGGGCCGCGACTGGCTACAGCGGAATCAGCCCAATCTGGTGATTATCATGCAGCGGCTTTCCTCACTGGCGGTGCTGGTGCATAACCGCAGCGTGCCGGAAGTCGAGCGGGCAATCCACAATATGAAAACCGCGCTCAACTCGCGGCTGTCACAGCAGGATATCTCGCAGGAAACCCTCTACGCGATCGTTGATGCGCTGGACGAGGCGGCGAAAAAGATCGAACGCAGCTAGTTTATTGCCAGAGCCAGAGCCAGAGCCAGAGCCAGAGCCAGAGCCAGAGCCTGCATGTCAGGCACCGTTGGCTTTGCAGGTAAATGCATGCCACATCCCCCTTCGGCAGTTACCCCCAGCTATTTACCCGGTTTATGCAGATTGCCGTTGCCGCCGGGGCCCCCTGTTGATTATGTCTGCCTGTTACCTGTTACCTGTTACCTGTTACCTGTTACCTGTTACCTGTTACCTGTTGTTACCCCTGCCGGAGTACCGATTCTTATCGCTCATCGTTGCCCGTATCCGTACGTATCTGCACGCAAAGCACGACGCTTGCCCGAAGGACAGACATCGCTTACTACCAATCCTTCACAGCTCTCGCCCTCCACGATCCATTATTTAAATCCGTTTTCTAATCATTATTTTTCAGCGTTGAGTTTTATATTTAAATAATTGTGAGGAAATTGTGTAGAGAGTGAAAGTTTTTCGAAAGCAGGTATCTGGTTTATTTAACGGTCTTAACGCTATCCTGCGAAATTAATTATTCTTAATAATAAAGTGAACTTTCTGCTCCGTGCTCTATTGATAAAGATAATCATTCCTATTAATATCCCGCCGCCTTAAAAATATAATAATATTAGTGAGACTTAACTAAGTTCGTATTCTTTTTTATCGAAGCAATCCGTGAGCCAATACTAATAACAAGCTAAGGGTAATTAAATGCTCACCACGTCAAAATTACAGGGAATCAGTGCGCCGGTAATGAAATGGGCGGTGCTGGCCGCAGCGATTCACTGTGCCTGCGGCTATGCGCAGGCTGAAACTTCTGCCACGGCGAAAACCGCAGCAGAAAGCAGCAATGAACAGGGCACCATGACCGTCACCGCCCAGGCTCCGCTTCAGGGCGGCAGCAAAACCACCATTACCGCCGAGCAGATGCAGAAGAACGGCACGACCGATTTCGGTTCGGTAATGCGTTATCAGCCGCTGATTAGCGCAACGGGCGTGAGCGGCGGCTCGACCGCAGGGAAAAGCGGCTTCGACCGCAGCGGCTACACCGGATTTAATATTCGAGGGCTGGAAAGCAACCGCGTTGGTTTAGACGTGGATGGTATTCCGCTGCCGGATGCGACCGGGCGCAGCTACGTCAGCCGCGCGGGATTAAATACCTTCGGTATTGGCCGCGATTATATTGATCCTTATATGTACGGCAGCGTGGATATTGATGCCGGTGCCACTTCCGTCGATCAGCCAAATACCTCTATTGGCGGTAACGTCTCGTTCCGCAGTAAATCAGCGGATGATTATCTTTCCCCGGAACGCTCCACCTGGTTTGGCTACCAGAGTGATTACGATTCCGCCACTCGCGGCTGGCATAACGGTATCACCGCCGCAGCGGGCGACAGTACTCTGCGTGGCGTTTTCGTACTTAGCCGCCGCGACGGTCAGCAGACCAGCAATAACAGCGATGAAGTCAGCGCTTATCCGGCTAACTGGCATTCAACCGCGCTGATGACCTCCGGGATCTGGCAGCCGAACGACGAGCACAAATTCAGCGCCACGCTGGACTACTACCACAAGGTTAACCACACCCATTACGATACCTGGAACACCGCAGGGACCAGCACTATTGGCGACAGCCAGCAGCAGAGCGATACCCGCCGCTGGGGTGTGAGCCTGGCGGATGAGTACACGCCGGACAATGGTTTTGTCGACAGCCTGTCCAGCCGTGTTTACTACCAACACACCGAGGCGCATGACAACACCTACATGCCAACAGACAGCAGCGGCACCATGCAGCATGTCTACTCGGATTACAACGTTGATACCTGGGGCTTTGATACCCACGGTAATAAAACGCTTGGCCGTCACGATCTGAGCGCCGGAATCAACGGCCGCATCACCGACACCGAACGCCCATTCCGTCAGGACCCGGCACCGAGCGTCTACAGCGTGATCATGCAGCCACAGGCCGATAGCCGTAGCTACACCGTCGGTGGTTTCGTGCAGGATAAGATCAACTTCGATCTGAACGGCAGCCGCTTCGCGGTGATCCCAGGCATGCGTGCGGTATATCAAAATACCAAGCCGCAGAACCTGTCCAGCCTGACCACCGGCAGCACCGTACTGACCGCATCTGAGCTGGAAACTCTGTATGGTTCGGCGAACAGCGACAGCCAGATCCTGCCGTCGCTGATGCTGCAATACGATCTGACCCCGCAGATGATCACTTATCTGCAGTACAAGCGCGGCGCGCAGTTTGCTAACGCCAGCCAGCTTTACGGTTCATGGAACCTGGGTTCATCCTATGCCGGTACCGCGCAGTACGCGCTGATTGGTAATCCGGATCTGGAAACCGAAACCAGTAATAACCTGGAGTGGGGCGTGAAGGGCAACGTAACCGACGGCGTAACGCTGAACGGTTCTCTGTTCTACAACACCTACAAGAACTTTATCGCCTACAGCCGTTACACACGTTCCGGCAGCCCGGATAAGTTCACCAACGTACCGTCGAACATTTACACCATTTATCAGGCTGAAAACCGCGATAAGGCCTACATCTGGGGCGGAGAGCTGAGCAGCAAGGTGAACTTCGGTACCTGGTTCGAAGAGGTTAACGGCCTGAGCGCCACCTTTGCCCTGGGTTACAGTGAAGGTAAATCCAAGTCCAGCTACGACGGCGACAAATATGTTGATATCGACAGCGTAGCACCGATGAAAGCGGTGGTCGGCATGGCGTGGGACGATCCGGCGAAGCGCTACGGTGCGGCGGTGGTGGCGACCTTCGTGAAGGGTAAACAGGCCAGTGCGACCAACCGCGAAAGCTACACCAACAGCGGCACGGCGCTGACCGATTCCAGCACCGAGTACAATCGTATTCCTGGCTACGGCATGGTGGATATGACTGCGTACTGGCAGGTGGCGAAGAACGTGAAGCTGAGCGGCGGTATTTATAACCTGACAGATCGTAAATATTGGGATTATCTCAGCAGCCGCGATCTGACCGGCAGCACGGCTCAGGATGCCTACGAGAAGGCATTGGCAGTGATGCCTGGCCGTACGTTCCAGGCGGGGATTAACGTCGATTTCTGATGATATCGGTCAGTTATCGGGTTAGGTTTTTGCTCGTTTAGTGAAGTTTGAAGCCGCTGTCTCTTTTGGGATGGCGGCTTTTTTTGCGTGCGATAACGAGGATGCCGGTGCTGGTGCTTCGTTGCTTTGTGTCCGGGTGATTGCGGCCCGGCCTCTGCAGTTACCGGGCGGTCCTCGCGTCACGCTGTGCGCGATGCCTTCGGTTGCAGCTCCGAGCCTGCCGGACCGGCCTGGAGCGGGCGTCCTGCCCGCGCCATGCCTGACGCCAACGTCCTGTTGGCGTCTCCTGGCCCGTCGCCTTCACCTCAGCGCTGTGGATTACCCGGTAACCGCAGCGGCCGGGCCTTTAATACATTGTGCTGGCTGCTTAAGTCTGGATTATGCTTCCAGAGTGGCGGCCTTCTGCGCATAGAGGTGATTTGATATGTTGTGGGTTACCCCGCAGTAGTAGAGGCTGGAGGTTGGATCCACTTTTATGGATGTCAAAAAATGCAGCTCTGAATTGATCGCTTCAATGGTCGTTCGCCTTTTTCTGCCAGACAACACTTATGCAAAAAGCAGACGGGGTGTGCCCCCGAACGGGTAATCCGCAGCGCTGAACGGAGCGAGGAAGCCAGGATTCGCCTGCATGGACGCAGGCGAAAGGCACAGCCGCGCAGGACGCGCGTCTGTGGCGGTCCGTCAGGCTGACGAACGAAGTGAAGGCACCGCGAAGCGGCGCGAGGACCGCCCGGGCGGGGGCACACCCCGTCGGCTTTGCCACTACAGTCACCGGCGAAACGTGTTTGTGCCCCAGCAGTCACGAGCAATCTAATGCCCCAACTCGTTACTCAGCTAAACGATAACGCGCCAGCCAGTGCGCATACGGCGCAGGCAACACCCACGACGGATCTTCAACGTTCAGCTTCTTCGCCAGAGAATACGGATAATGCGGATTCGCCAGATGCGCACGGCCAATCATCACCAGATCCATCTGCTGCTCGGCAATCACCCGCTCCGCCACTTCCGCCTGCTCCACGCCCCAGGACGACGCCACCGGCAGACCCGCCTCACGACGTACCCGCTCGGCAATCGGTGCCAGGAAGCCCGGACCCCACGGAATGTTGGTTTCCGCAATAGTAAAGCCCACGCTCACGTTCAGCAGATCCAAACCGCCCTGATGCATCAGGCGCGTCAGCTCAATCGACTCGCTCAGCGTCTGCTCGTCCTGGCCGTCATACTCCAGCACGCCGAAACGGGCGGTCAGCGGCAGATTCTCCGGCCACACTTCACGAACGGCGGCAAGAGTTTCCAGCAGGAAGCGGCTGCGGCCGGCAAAATCGCCGCCGTAAGCGTCGGTGCGCTGGTTGGAATGCGCGGAGAAGAAGCTTTGCGCCAGATAACCGTGGGCAAAATGCAGCTCCAGCCACTCAAAACCGGCATCGCGCGCGCGGCGAGCGGCGGCAACGAAGTCGCTTTTCACCCGGTTAATATCATCCAGCGTCATCGCCTGCGGCACCTTTGGCAGATGATGGCCGAACGCAATCGCGGAAGGGGCAATGGTCTGCCAGCCGCGGCTGTCGCCCTCGGCAATATGATCGTCGCCTTCCCACGGACGGTTAGCGCTGGCCTTGCGACCGGCGTGACCAATCTGAATGCCCGGAACGGAACCCGCCGCCTTAATCGATGCTGCAATACGCGCCATGCCTTCCGTCTGCTCATCGTTCCACAGCCCGGTACAGGCCGGAGTGATGCGGCCCTCCGGTGAAACAGCGGTGGCTTCTACAATCACCAGACCCGCGCCGCCACGGGCGATCGCCGGATAGTGAACCTGATGCCAGTCGTTAGTCAGGCCGTCAACGGCGCTGTACTGGCACATTGGCGGCACCGCAATGCGGTTACGCAGGGTAACGTCTTTCAGTTTAAATGGGGTAAAAAGCGCGGACATAGATAACCTCAGTCATAGACGATCGAAGAACACGTGGCCTGTCGATAAGTGGCGATCACGGTAAGCGATGGCCAGCGATAATCACTAAGCCGTATGTGCGATATGCACTGGCCGATCACAGCGTGCTGGCGTCCAGTCCCAGAGTGGTAAACAACAGGGAACGCAGCCAGCGGTGGCCGGGATCGCGATGGCTGCGCTCGTGCCAGACCAGCGTTTTGCTGAAGCCCGCCACCGCGACCGGCGACGCTACCTGCATCAGACCGTCGGCGGATTCGGCCAGCCTGCGCGGCACCACGGCAATCAGATCACTGTTGCGCAGGATCTGCGGCAGCACCAGAAAACTGTTCACCGCCAGCGTCACCCGCCGCTGGCGGCCGATTGCGGCCAGCGCCTGGTCGGTCACGCCGCGAAACTCGCGACCGCTGTGCGAAACCAGCGCGTGGTCCAGCGCGCAGAAGCTATCCAGCGAAAGCGCACCGTGCCGCAGGGCAGGGTGGTCCGGGCGCAGCAGGCAGACGTACTGCTCGTCAAACAGATGGCGAGCGTGCAGATCGGCAGGCGTGGTGTCCGGGGTGAGCAGCGCCATATCAATCTCCCCGCGCTCCATCTGCACCGCCAGCCGATCGTTTTCCACCGGCTGCAAGCTCACCTGCACGCCGGGAGCCTGCTGGCGAAGCGCGGCAATAAACGGCACCGCCACCGCGCTCAGCGCATAATCGGTTGCGGCAATGCTCAGCGACATCTGCGAACTGGCCGCATCAAAGACCTGCGGCTGCAACAGCTGGTCGATATCACCGAGGATCTGTTTGACCGGTGCGGCCAGCGCCAGCGCCCGCAGCGTCGGGTTAATGCCGTGCTGGCCACGGGTAAACAGCGGATCGTCAAAATGCTCGCGCAGGCGGTTGAGCATGGCGCTTACCGCCGGTTGAGTGAGCGACAGGCGCTGGGCGGCCCGCGTCACGCTACGTTCATCCAGCAGCGCATCCAGCGTTTTTAACAGATTCAAATCCAGCGTACGTAGGTTGCTGCTCATCGGTTCCCCGGCGGTGAATGGGTCAGATATCAGAAATTATAATATCTGAAATAAAAAATGCTGATTGGTTTTATATCACCGTGCCGCGCATCATGCAGTGGTTTTCGGCAGGCGCATCCCGCGCTCTGGCCGACCAGACTCACAGAGAGGCAGCATCATGAACGCAATTCACTGGCCGCAGGGCTACATTCCTGGCTTCAGCGACAACTTCGCCAGCAACGAAATGATTATTACCGGTGTCAGCGTCGCGGCGCTGTGGGACAAACTGATCGATACCGCCGCCTGGCCGGGTTATTACAGCAACGCCAGCGACATTCAGTTCCACGACGGCAGCGGCCCGTATCTGACCGAGGGAGCGCGTTTTCGCTTCACCACGTTCGGCTTTGTGGTGGAAAGCGAAGTTAACGAATTCGTCGCGCCGGAAATCGGTGGCGCGGCGCGCATTGCGTGGCACGGCTGGTGCGGCGAGGGCGACAGTCGGCTTGACGTGCATCATGCCTGGCTGATTGAGGCGTTGCCGGGTGGCCGCGTGCGCCTGCTGACCCAGGAAACCCAGAACGGCAAACCGGCGGTTGAGCTGGCTAACGCCCGACCTAACCCGATGATCAACGGCCATCAGCAGTGGCTGGACGGAATGATCGCCGCCGCGCGGGCGTAATAAGCGAATCCTATCTGACGATAAGCGTAACCTTGCGGGTGCCGCGGCGGAATTCCGCTAGTTTATTAACGTTCTGAACCCTACGTTAATAAGGATGCCCGCAATGAAACAACAGATACTGATTATTCAGCCGCTGATGCCCGCGCTGAGCGAAATGCTGCACCGCGACTACCAGTGCCATCGTCTTTACGAGCAGCCGGATGCGGCAGCATGGCTTAAGCAGCACGGCCAGACTATTCGCGCGGTCGCCACCCGGGGCGACGTCGGGCTGGCGGCGGAGGTGATGGCCGCGCTACCGGCACTGGAAGTGATTACCGTCTTCGGCGTGGGCACCGACGCCATCGACCTGGCCGCCGCCCGCGATCGTGGGATTACCGTGACCGTCACCGCCGATATTCTGACCGACGACGTCGCCGACCTTGCGCTGGCGCTGATGCTCAGCGTCTCGCGGCAGATCGTGGCACAGGATGCCTTCCTGCGCGCGGGCGAGTGGGCAAACCGACCGCCGGTGCTGGGCAGCAAACTCAGCGGCAAGCGCGTCGGCATCCTCGGGCTGGGGCGCATCGGCTCGGCGATTGCCCGACGCTGTGCCGCCTTCGATATGCACGTCGGCTACTGCAACAGCCGCCAGAGTGATGAACCCGGCTGGCAGCGCTTTGGCGATCTGCATCAGCTGGCGCTGTTCAGTGATGTGCTGGTGTTGGCGGTGCCTGGCGATGCACGTAACTATAAGGTGGTCGATCGTGAAGTGCTGAACGCGCTGGGATCGCAGGGCGTGCTGATTACGTCGCGCGCGGGGCGGTAGTGAATGAAGACGATCTGATCGCGGCAGTGGAAAATCACACCATCGCCGGAGCGGGGCTGGACGTGTTCGAAGGTGAACCGGCAATCGATCCGCGCTTTTTCGCGCTGGAAAATACGGTGCTGACACCGCATATCGCCAGCGCCACCGCCGAAACGCGCCAGGCGATGGCGCAAAACGTGGCGGATAATCTCGCCTCGTGGTTCGCTCACGGCAAAGCCATTACGCCGGTTGCATAACGAAAAAGGCACCCGCTATGGGTGCCTGTTATCAATGCAGGATAGTGTTCTTTTACCGCCTAGAATTGCCCGTCAATAATCTCCACCTGCTTGTTCTTCAGCGTTTCATCAATCCAGCCGCGCTCCAGCTCGCCGCGCTTCGCCAGCTCGAAGTTGCGCTCGTCGACGATCAGATAGGCCTGCGCCGCTTCCAGAATTTGCGCCGCATCGCCGTGAGGGATGACGATCACCCCGTCGTGGTCGCCGAGAATAATGTCGCCCGGCGACACGTGAATATTACCGCAGGCGATCGGCACGTTGATTTCACCCGGGCCATCTTTATACGGGCCGCCGGGGGTGATGGCGGCGGCGTAAAGGTGGTAATCCATCTTGCTGATGCCTTCGATGTCGCGGATCGGGCCGTCCAGCACCAGCCCCTCAATACCGCGCTGGCGGGCCCAGGTAGTCATCACTTCGCCCATCAGCGCCTGGCTGCGATCGCCCTCGTTGGAGACCACAATCACATCGCCTTTACCGGCCATATCCATCGCCTTGTGCAGCATCAGATTGTCGCCGGAGCGGGCCTTAACGGTGACCGCCAGGCCGCACATCACCGCGTTGCGCGGCGCGCTCATCAGGCGAATTTCGCCGGACAGCGCGGGCAGTCGGCTCATGCAGTCGGCCACCACGGCGGCGGGCAGCGTGCGGAAAGCCTCGACGTAGCCGGCGGCTTCAAGATTACGTTGTAAGAAAATACGGTTTCCTGCGGGCATAGCGGATCTCCTGATCGATTATTTCAGCTGGCTGACGGCGTTGGCAATCTGGGCGGCCCCGGCCTGAAGCGTGGCAAGGTCTGTGGCAATAGAAAGTCGGAAGTAGGGCGAAAGTCCGTAGGCGGCACCGGCGACGACCGCCACGCCCGCGCTCTCCAGCAGCCACAGCACCACCTCGCTGTCGTTTTTCAGCACCTGGCCCTGCGCGGTGGTTTTACCCAGCAGCCCGCCACAGTTGACGTAAAGGTAGAACGCCCCTTCCGGCACGCGGCAGCTCAGGCCCGGCACGGCATTCAGGCGGGCGGCGATGTCGTCACGGCGCTGGCGATACACTTCGCGGCTGTGGGTGATAAAGCCGGTGCCGCTGTTCAGCGCGGCTAAGGCGGCGGCCTGGCTGACCGAGCTGGCATTGCTGGTGGACTGCGATTGCAGCGTGCCCATCGCGGTAATCAGCACTTTTGGCCCGGTGGCATAGCCGATGCGCCAGCCGGTCATCGCATAGGTTTTCGACACGCCGTTCACCACCAGCGTACGGTCGGCCAGGCGCGGCTCCACCTCCAGCAGATGGACGTTCGGGCTGTCGTCGTAGCGCAGATGCTCGTAAATATCGTCGGTCATAATCGCCAGATGCGGATAGTCCAGCAGCACATCCGCCAGCGCGCGCAGCTCGGCGCGGCTGTAGCTGGCACCGCTTGGATTGGACGGCGAATTGAGGATCAGCCAGCGGCAGCGGCTGGTAATCGATGCCCGCAGCTGCTCGGCGGTCAGGCGGAAACCGGCTTCTTCCTGGCAGGTAATCACCACCGGACGACCGTCGCAGGCCAGCACCATATCCGGGTAGGAAACCCAGTACGGCGCGGGGATCAGCACCTCGTCGCCGACTTCCAGCGTGGCGGCCAGCGCGTTGAAAATCGCACTCTTCGCGCCGTTGGTGACGATAATGTCTTCCGGCTTCACCGTCAGATGATTCTCGCGCAGGAACTTGGCGGCAATGGCCTCGCGCAGCGCGGGGGTGCCGTTGTTCTGCGTGTAGCGGGTTTCGCCGTTGCGGATTGCGGCGCAGGCCGCCTCGCAGATTTCCGGCGGGGTGGCGAAATCAGGTTCACCGACCACCAGGTTAATGATGGCTTTACCTTCACGCTTCAGGGCGTTGGCGCGATCGGACGCGCTGCTGCTGGGAGAAGGTTTAATACGCGTAACGCGGGCGGCAATGCGGATAGCACTCATGATCACTCCAGTCTGTTCCGGGATGTCTCTACGTTACGAATAAGCGACGGGCGACGGCTAAGAGGAGTTTGTTCTGATTCAAGAGCAAAAGCTTATGGATGGGGCCCAACGATAAGTAAAACTCCCCGCAATGGTGCAGAACGCTGCTGAAAGCAAACGCTTGATAAATGGATGGATAGCGAAATAACACGATCTATCTCACTGTTTTACATATTAACTTTTTGGCTGTCCGGCTTTGCGGGGCAGTTAACACTCAGGCTGGTCCGGATCTTGCTACACTTCCGTTCACTTTTTCTTAACATTCTGTCCGGTGACGAGAGGTATGACTATGAATCTCAGGCGGCTTCGCTACTTCATCAAAATTGTCGACGTCGGCAGTTTGACCCAGGCGGCCGATATTCTGCATATCGCCCAGCCGGCCCTCAGCCAGCAGCTGGCTTCGCTGGAAAGCGAGGTCAAACAGCAGCTGCTGATCCGCACCAAGCGTGGCGTTACGCCGACCGAAGCGGGCAGCATTCTTTATGCCCACGCCCAGGCGATACTGCGCCAGTGCGAGCAGGCACAAAGCGCCATCGATGGCGCGGGCCTGGCGCTGAGCGGACAGGTGTCCGTCGGGCTGGCACCGGGTACTGCCGCCTCACTGCTGGCGCTGCCGCTGATGGAGGAGGTGCGTAAGCAGCATCCCGGCATCCTGCTCTACTTCAACGAGAGCTTTGGCACCACCCTCAGCGAGCTGATTATGAGCGGGCGCATGGATATGGCGGTGCTGTACGGCAACCGTCAGATCCACGGACTGGCCTTTATTCCGCTGATGAAAGAGGATCTCTATCTGGTCACGCCGCAGAGCGAAATCAGCTTCGGTAAAACCGTCACCCTGGAGCAGATCGCCCATCTTGAGCTGTTCCTGCCGCGCCCGTACAACATCATGCGCAAGCTGGTGGACGAAGCCTTCGTGCAGAAAAACCTCTCTTATAAGGTGAAGTGCGAAATCGAATCGGCCACCACCCTGGCGCAGGCGCTGGAGGGCAATCTTGGCGCGACCATTCTGCCGGAGTCCATCGCCCGCAATATGGTGAAACAGTCCCGCGCGCGGATGTCGAAAATCGTTGAGCCGGGCATTCAGGCACCGCTGTCGTTCTGCACCTCCGATCATCTGCCGCTGTCCCAGCCTGCCGAAGCGGTGAAGAAAATCCTGCTGTCGCTGATGGCCGAACGCACCCACGACAACCGGCCGCTGACCCTGGTCAGCTGACATCACATCGCGGCCACCAGCCTGTTTCGACGGGTGGCCGCAGTCATCACGCCGCCGTTTTTCAGTAATAAGTCTGCCTTATCCCCCTAAAGCGAAACCCTCTTACAGACCGCCTGAAACGGCGGGATACAGTGTGGCTATCGCATTTTTCCGTTAGCGGATATGAAGTTGAGGATGAGGAATGGACCCAGCACGTCAGTTACAGGCTCCGCAAATCAGCTGGCTCGGCACCCACGCGGTGCTGTTTGAAGCCCCCGGCGAGATCACCCTGGAAAACCAGCAGCGCATCTGGGCGCTGGCCGATTACGCCAGCGGGCTGGCCGCCATTCGCGGTGTGGTGCCGGGCATGAACAACCTGATGATGGTGTTTGGCCCGCAGATGAGCGGTGGCGAACAGCTGTTCGATCGTCTGCGCCAGCAGTGGCAGCGCGGCGAAAGTAAAACCTTCTCCGGCCGGGTGATTGAGCTGGATGTGACCTACGGCGGCGAGCCGGGGCCGCATATCTGCGACGTGGCCGAACACACCGGCATGACCATTCAGGAGATCGTGCAGCGCCACACCGAACCGCTCTACCCGGTGTATGCCCTCGGCAGCCATCCGGGCTACTGCTACCTCGGTAATATGGACCCGCAGCTGGCGACGCCGCGCCGCGCCAGCCCGGTGCAGAGTATTCCCGGCGGTTCGGTCTCCATCGGCGGCGTACAGACCGGCGTTTCTGCCTCTCCCGGCCCCAGTGGCTGGAACACCATCGGCCGCACCGATTTCGTTTTCTTTGATGCCCACGCCACACCGCCGGTGCGGCTCCAGCCCGGCGACAGCATTCGCTTCCGGGTAAGCAGGGTACTGGCATGATCGTTATTGAACGCACTACCGCGCTGTCCAGCGTGCAGGACGAAGGCCGCTTCGGCGCGCTGCACTACGGTGTGGGAACCGCAGGCGTGATGGACCCGCTGGCGCTGCGGCTGGGTAACGCACTGCTCGGCAACCAGCCGGACGATGCGGTGATTGAGATCCCGCTGTTCCCGTTCCGCCTGCGTTTTACCCGCGACTGCGCCTTTGCCATCAGCGGCGGCGACAGCCCGGCGATGCTCGGCGATCGGCGCATTCCGGCCTGGTGGGTGGCGCAGGCGAGAGAGGGCGAAGTGCTGACCCTGCACGCATCTCGCTTCTCGGCGCGCAGCTATCTGCATCTGCCCGGCGGCGTTGACGTGCCGCAGGTGCTGGGATCGCGCAGCACCCAGCTCAGGGGTGAGTTTGGCGGCTTCCGCGGTCGTGGATTACAGCAGGGCGACAGCCTGAGCGCCGCCCGCGATGTGTATCGGGGCGCGGTGGACTTCGGCATTGCCTCGCCGCGCCTGAGCCTGTGCGACAGCCCCGACGGCGTGCCGCAGATCCGCGTGCTGCCCGCGGCGGAGTACGGCGCGTTTACCGCCGAGTCGGTGGCGCGTTTCTGGCAGCAGCAGTGGCGCGTTTCACCGCAGAGCAACCGCTACGGCTACCGGCTGGACGGCGAAGGGCTGGTGGCGAAAGCGCCGCTGGAGATGCGATCGCACGGCATTATTCCCGGGGTGATCCAGGTGACCCACAGCGGCCAGCCGATTATCCAGATGCGCGACGCCCAGCCGAGCGGCGGCTACCCGAAGCTCGGCACGGTGATCGACGCCGATATGTGGCTGCTGGGCCAGGTGCCGGTGGGCAGCAACGTCCAGTTTGTTGAGGTGAGCTGGACGCAGGCCGACGAGGCGGAACGTGACCAGCAGCGGTGGCTGGCGGGGATCTGCCAGCGTATTGACGACTACCGCCGCTGCCCGCTTTAACCGCAAGGAGAGAAGATGCCGACTATTCGTGAACTACAGGCCATTACCCGCCGTCTGCGGCGCAGTGGCATAGACAGCATTGAGATTAAAGGCGACGGCTACAGCGTGCGCATCCGCTGCGGCGCTGAAGAAGCATCGTGTCGCGGTGCGTATTCCGGCAGCGGGGCGATCCCCGAGGGGCTGGCGGCCTGTCCCGCACCAGCCGGATATGCCGCATCCGTCGGCGATCCCGCTTCTCCCGCCCCGGCTGATGCCGCACTCGCATTCCATACAGCACCGTCAGCTGTGGCTGCTTATCCGGCATCTCCACCGCCCAATATCGTTGAGCTGGGCGCGCCGATGCCGGGTCGCATCTGGCTGCAGGACCCGCTAACCGGCAAGAACATTGCCGCCGACGGGCGCACGGTGAAAACCGGCGATCTGCTGGCGCTGGTGCAGGCCGGGCCGATCTGCCTGCCGCTGCGGGCCGGGGCCGACGGACAGCTGGATGAGTATACGGTCGCCCAGGGCGATCGGGTGGAGTATGGCCAGACGGTGGCCCGCATGGTTAAAACGGAGGCAGAGCAATGAGAAGCATCGATTTAAACGCCGACCTTGGCGAAGGCTTTGGCGACTGGCGCATCGGCGATGACGCCGGGCTGATGGCGCTGATCAGCTCCGCCAACGTTGCCTGCGGCTTTCACGCCGGGGACGCGTCGATTATGGCCAGCAGCGTGGCGCTGGCAAAACGGTACGGCGTGGATCTCGGGGCGCACGTCGGCTTCCCCGATTTAGCCGGATTTGGCCGACGGCGTATGCAAATCGACACGCAAACCCTGGCGCACTACGTCACCTATCAGCTCGGTGCGCTGGCCGCTTTTGCCCGCGTGGCGGACTACCCGCTGAGCCACATGAGCTTCCACGGTGCGCTGGGCAATATGGCTGCCGAAGACGAGTCGCTGGCGAGGCCGCTGCTGGCGGCGGTGAAGGCGTTTGATCCGAATCTGATTATCAGCACCACCGCCGCCAACGCGGTGGAGCGCTGCGCCCGCGAGCTGGGGCTGCGCGTGGCCTGCACGTTTCTGGCCGACCGCGCCTATCAGGCCAACGGTCTGCTGGTGCCGCGCGGCACGCCGGGCGCGGTGATCCACGACCCGCAGCAGGTCAGCCAGCGGGTGATCGATCTGCTGAAATCCGGCTGCGTCACGGCGATTGACGGCACGCGGCTGCCGATGGCGGTGTCCTCGATTTTAATGCACGGCGACACGCCAGGCGCGCTGGCGCTGATTGAACAGCTGCGGGCTGATATTACGGATCAGGGCGGAGAAATTCGCCCGATATCGAAACATTTCATTGAATAAACAGAGAGATAACTTAGATTATCTGACTCTATAAGATCGGCTTATTGCCACAAAGACTTTACCTCTTACCCCTCGGCGCGGTGAGGGGATACAGTCAAAGACAGAGCAAAAATAACAACAGGAGAAGTCAATGCCATTTTCAGATTATAAAACCGCACTGGTGACCGGCGCTTCCGCCGGAATGGGTGAAGCCATCGTTGAGCGTCTGTGCCAGGAGGGCATCGTGGTTCACGCGGTGGCCCGCCGTCATAACGAACTGGAACAGCTGGCGGCGAGAACCGGCTGTATTCCTCACGCCATCGACGTTTCCGATGTGCAGGCGCTGAATGACCTGTGCCGCGACCTGCAGATCGACATTCTGGTGAACAACGCCGGGGTGTCCCATCCGGGCTCGATTCTGCAATCGCAGGAGTCGCAGATTGAAACCCAGGTCGACGTTAACCTGCGTGCGGTACTGCACCTCTGTCGTCTGCTGGTGCCGGGTATGGTCGAGCGCGATCGCGGCCACGTGATTAACATCACCTCCATCGCCGCCATCTACAACTTCGGCGGCAACTCGATTTATCACGCCACCAAAGCGGGGGTGCACGCGCTCTCACGCCAGCTGCGCGTGGACTGCTATGGCAAACGTGTGCGTATCACCGAGATCTGTCCGGGCCGTGTCGCCACCGATATCTTCGGCAATGTGACCGGGGATAAAGAAGCCGCGCGCCGCGAATTTATCGACGGCTTCGAGCTGCCGACGGCGAAAGATATCGCCGATACCGTGGCGTTCGCCATCTCTGCGCCAGTGGCGGTGAATATCGGCAACATCGAAATCACCCCGACGCTACAGGTTCCGGGCGGTCTGTCCACCATGCGCCCCGGTGATGTTGCGCGTTAATCTGAACTGAGTGAGGGCGATCGACGATGAACGGTTCACTTGATTTTAGCGTCATTCTGCACGGCCAGTACGGACAGATGATCGTCGATGGCGTCGCGTTAACGCTGAAGCTGGCGGTGGGTTCCTGGCTGCTGGCGATGATCCTGGCGATGGTGCTGGTGGTGATCCGGCTGACTCCGCTGAAGCCGCTGCAGTGGCTGGTGGCGGCTTACGTCTCCTGGCATCGCAATGTGCCCACGCTGATCCAGCTGATGATCTGGTATTTTGCGGTGCCGACGCTGCTGCCGGAGTCCGCGCAGATCTGGCTGAACGACTACAACGCGGAGTTTCTGTTCTCGATGGTGGCGCTGGGGCTGTGCCAGGCCGCTTACTTCTCGGAGGATATTCGCAGCGGCCTGCGTGCCACGCCGGACGGCCAGCGCGAGGCGGCACGGGCGCTGGGCATGGGCTACGTGCAGTCGATGCGGCTGATTATCCTGCCGCAGGGCATCCGTAATGCGCTCCCTGCGTTGATTAACCACACGGTGCTGCTGTTTAAAAATACCAGCCTGGCGATGGTGATCGGCGTGGCGGATCTCACCTACGTCACCCGCGAGATCGAAAACTACACCTTCCGCACCTTTGAAGCTTATCTGGTTTCGACGCTCTGTTACCTGTTCTTCTCCCTGCTGTTGATGGCCGCCGGTGCGCTGCTGGCACAGCGTTTCCACCGCGTCTACGCGAGGTAAGCTGAATGAGTGAAATGCTGACGATTTTACAGCAGAACGGCATGCTGTTCCTGATGGGCCAGTATCCCAACGGCCCGCTGGGCGGGGTGCTCTGCACGCTGCTGGTGTCACTGATGGCGATTGTGCTGGCACTGCCGCTTGGCGTGCTGCTGGGCGTGGCGCGTATCTCGCCGTATCGCATTCTGCGCTGGCCTGCCACCGCCTGGGTCTATGTACTGCGCGGCGTGCCGCTGCTGATGGTGATCTTCTGGACCTACTTCTGCGTGCCGTTGCTGCTGGGCCACACGCTGAGCGGCTTCGGCACCATGCTGGTCACGCTGGTTATCTATGAAAGCGCCTATATTGCCGAAATTGTCCGCGCCGGAATTCAGGCGCTGCCGCAGGGGCAGTACGAAGCCTCCCGCGCGCTGGGGATGAGCTACACCCGCACCTTCCGGCTGGTGATCCTGCCGCAGGCACTCTACAACATGCTGCCGAGCCTGGTCAGCCAGCTGGTATCGATCATTAAAGACAGCACCCTCGGCTACGTGATCAACGTACCGGAGCTGACCTTTGCCGCCAATCAGGTGAATAACCAGCTGCTGACCAAGCCGTTTCAGGTGTTCGCGATTGTGGCCATCAGCTACTACATCATCTGCTTCAGCCTGACGTGGCTGGCCGGTTATCTGGAGCGGCGCATCGCTGCCAAAAGACGCGGTCCCGCCGTCAGCACGGCACCACAGCGCGCCGCGCTGCTGGTCAACAAACCCGCTATCGAGGAGTAAGGCATGAATCCGATTATTCGCTTTAACCAGGTTAATAAATGGTACGGCGCCTATCACGCGCTCGCCGACCTCAATGCGGAAGTGAACAGCGGCGAGGTGGTGGTGGTCTGCGGACCGTCCGGCTCCGGCAAGTCCACGCTGATCCGCACCGTTAACCGGCTTGAGCCGATCCAGCAGGGGCAGATCGTCTTCGACGGTCTGGATATTCACGGGGCCAGCACCCAGCAAAACCGGCTGCGTGCGCGTATCGGCTTCGTCTTTCAGAGCTTTAATCTGTTTCCGCACCTGTCGGTGATCGACAACGTGATGCTCTCTCCGGTGAAGGTGCTCGGCGAGCGGCGCAGCGAGGCGAAGCAGCATGCGCTGGCGCTGCTGGAGCGGGTAGGGCTGGCACATAAGGCGAACGCCTGGCCCGCGCAGCTCTCGGGCGGTCAGCAGCAGCGCGTGGCGATTGCCCGGGCGCTGGCGATGAAGCCGCCGGTGATGCTGTTTGATGAACCGACTTCGGCGCTGGACCCGGAAATGGTAGGCGAGGTGCTTAACGTGATGCGCAGCCTGGCGAACGAGGGGATGACCATGATGTGTGTGACTCACGAAATGAACTTTGCCCGCGAGGTGGCGGATACCATCTGGTTTATGGATGAAGGAAAAATCCTGGAGAAAGCCGCGCCTGAAGCCTTCTTTAACCGCCCACAGCACCCACGCGCGCAGCGTTTCCTCACCGACCTGCGTCAGCACTGAAATCGAAACGGAGCCTGAAACCATGAGAAAAATCACTACACCGCTGCTGTCACTCTGTCTGCCGTTAATGCTCAGTGCCGCACTGCCCGCCAGTGCCGATACCCTTGCCGATATCAGCAGCCGCGGCCAGCTGAACTGCGGCGTGTATGCCGACGTGCCGCCGTTCTCCTCGCCGGATGTCAAAACCCGCCAGCTGGCCGGGATGGATGTTGACCTGTGCAACGCGCTGGCGCAGCAGCTGGGGGTAAAAGTCAACCTGATGCCGGTATCGGTGGAAGCACGTATTGCGGTGCTGACCACCGGTCGGGTTGACGTGCTGATTGCCAACCTCGCCTACACCAAAAGCCGCGCCGCGCAGATCCAGTTCAGCGATCCGTATTACATCGCCAAAGAAGTGCTGGTGGTGAAGGAAGCCAACGCGGCGAAAACCCGTGCCGATTTCAAAGGCAAACGCCTCAGCTCCACCAAAGGCTCCACCTCCGAGCAGTCGATCCGCCTGGCGCAGGCGAAACCGGTTACTTTCCAGGATACCGCTTCGGCGTATCTGGCTTTGCAGCAGAATAAATCGGTGGGCTTTGTCACTAACGGCATGACCGCCACCCAACTGGTGAACCGTGCCAAAGCCGACGGCGTTAATCTGGCGATCCTGAAAGAGCCGATGGCGCTGGAGCCGGTGGCGGTAGGGATGCAGAAGGGCGACGAGGCGCTGCTGGCTAAAGTGAACGACAGCCTGGCGAAGATGGAGCAGAGCGGAGAAATCGATACCATCTGGAACCGCTGGCTGGGGCCGGACACCGAATACAAAATGGTGCGTGAGGATAAGGTGCAGCCGCTCAGCCAACTGAAGTTTGAGGCGCTGGAGTAAAGTTTCTATTTGCACTTCTGTCTGCCGCGCGGAGTAAAGTTTACATCTGTCCGGCGGCCTGAAGTTCTGGGGCAACGCGCACCTTTCCCCTCAGTGCTAAGCAAAGGATGACGTTTTATCTCTGCCCCCCGGCCAGCTGGCGGGCAGAATCAAAACGGGTCGCGGACAGCGCCGCTACGTCGGTCAGCACCTCAATCAGCGCGGTCGGCGGCGGCAGATGACCGGCGATATTCCGCCGCGCCTTGGCGATAATCTCCGCTTCGTCCAGCGGGCGATCGGCGCTGCCGAGCGGCGTATAGCGCTCCTGCTGTACACTTGCCCCGCTGCGATGATGCACGATCACCCGCGCCCCCGGCTGCCGCGCCGGGCCGCACATCCGCCCGGTAAATTCCTCATCGATCTGCGCCGTCACCTTTGCCATCAGTGCCGACATCTGCGCCGATCCGCGCGTCTGCGGGCTGTACCACTCTGCGCCCGGCGGCAGGCGCAGCGCGACGGCGGCCAGCGTCCACGGCAGGCTGAACTGGGCGTCGGTGGCGTTGCGCGGCGTGCGGTCCATCATATCGTCAACCAGCCGTGGGAAGGTCTGCACCTCGATGCGTTCAATCTCCCCGGCCTGCCAGCCGGTCTGCGCCATCACGTCGTCCATACTTTCCAGCGCGCAGGCCAGCCAGCGGCAGGCCGGATAGCGCTTGAAGCTGCCGTATCCGGCATACCAGTGCTTGCCTAACTCTGTAGTCAGCACCTCCGGTCGGAAGCGGTCGGAACCGATCATCCGCCAGAATCCCTGCTCGCCGTCCAGTACATCCCGGCTGCCGGTGATGCCGCTGTGGGCCAGTATCGCCGCCTGCACGCCCGCCTGCGCCGCCGGGGCCACCGCGTCCTTCAGCGCCAGCAGCGGGCGCTGCTGCCAGTTGTATTTATGCAGGCTGGGCAGCGGCGTCAGCGCCGCCGCCAGTCCGACGGCATGATGCAGCCGCTCCGCGTCCAGATCCAGAAGCAGTCCGGCGACCAGCGCCGCGCCAATCGACTGATGCTGCGCCACGCCGTACACCTGATTAAAGCGCGCCACCGACGGCTGGATCGCCTGAATCAGCCGGTTGTTAACCTCAAAGCCGACGGTCAGGGCGGTAATCAGCTCCGCCCCGGCGATCGGTGATTCGCGCAGATCGAGTGCTGCCAGCGCCGCGGCCACCAGCGTGGCACCGGGGTGGCCCAGCCCTTTGCCGTCGATCTCCACGCCGTCGTCGTGATCCAGGCCGTTAATCAGACTGGCGTTAGCGAAGGCGGCGGCCAGCGGGCTGAAGCCGTCGGCCTGGCCGAACACAAAGCTGCCGCCGCTGCCGCCGGAAAGTTTTGCGGCGGCGAGGATTGGCTGCATCACCGGGCTGTCGCAGGCCGCCCAGCCGCAGGCGAGGGCGTCAAGCAGATGCAGGCTGACTTTATGCTGGATGGATTCAGGGATGTCCTGAGCGCGAAGCGCGGTGGCAAACGCCACCAGCTCGCCGGTTACGGAAGTTGTCATAGCGATTAACGTTTAAAATAGCGGGTACGGATCTTTCTCTCGGCGTAGCTTGCCAGCAGGGAAAGGGGAAGAATGGTCACCACGAAAAACAGGGCGACAAAGGTCAGCGTTTCCAGCGGGCGGAAGGTGGCGGTACTGAGGCGCTGCCCCTGATAGAGCAGTTCGCCGGTGGCAATATAGCTGGCCAGCACCGAGTTCTTAATCGACATCACGCACTGGCTGACAAAGGCGGGCAGTATGCGCAAAAACGCCACCGGCCCGGTCACGCGCAGCAGCACCTTCAGCGGCGTCATGCCCACCGACAGCCCGGCTTCCACCAGCCCGTGATCGACCGACTGTAAACCGGAGCGAAAGATCTCGGCAAAAAACACGCTGCCGTACAGCGCTATCGCCAGCACGCAGGTCCAGTAGGAGGAGAACGTCAGGCCAAACAGGATCGGCAGGCAGTAGTAGGCCCAGACGATCAGCACCAGCGGCGGCACGGAGCGCACCACTTCAATCAGCCCCTGAGCGGGGAAGCGCACCAGACGGCTGGAGGCACCGCGCAGCGGAGCGAGGATCATGCCGCCGATAATGCTCAGCGTGACCGATGCCGCGACGATTTTGCCGGTCATCAGCATGCCGTCCAGCAGAATGGCGTGATACTGCAGCAGGACGGAGAAATCCCAGTGATAAACCGGCATCAGAGAATGTCCTCCGCAGACACCCCGGAAAGGGTCATAAAATTACGGATCTGCGTATGGCTGTCGTCCGCCCAGATCTGCTGCGGCGTGGCTTCGTCGACCAGCCTGCCGCCGTCCAGCAGCAAGAGTCGGCTGCACACCTGTAGCGCGAAACGCATTTCGTGGGTCACCACAATCAGCGTGGTGCCGCTTTTGGCCAGTTCAGCAATCACCGCCAGCACTTCGCCGACGGTTTCCGGGTCCAGCGCCGAAGTCGGTTCATCAAACAGAATCACCTCTGGCTCCATCGCCAGCGCGCGGGCGATAGATACCCGCTGCTGCTGCCCGCCGGAAAGCTGCACCGGGAAGCTGTGGGCCTTATCGGCCAGCCCTATCCGTTCCAGCAACTGCATGGCGCGGGCGCTGGCCTGCTGTTTCGGCTGCTTCAGTACCTGTACCGGGCCTTCAATGACGTTTTGCAGCACCGTGCGGTGCGGCCACAGATTGAAATGCTGAAACACCATTGCCATTCTGGCGCGCTGGCGGGCGAGAACCCGGCGGCTAACCGGCCTGCGCGACGCGCCCTGAAAGCCGATCTCTTCATCCGCCAGCCGGATATGACCGCCGTCCGGCGTTTCCAGCATATTCAGGCAGCGCAGCAGCGTGGATTTCCCCGCGCCGCTGCGGCCAATCAGCCCGATCACCTCCGAGGGGCGAACCTCGAAGGAGACATCATCGATAATGGTATTTCCGGCGAAGGACTTATTCAGCCCGTCGACCACCAGCAGCGGTGCAGAGACGTTATTACGCATTACTTCTGCGTCGCCGACAGGGTGTATTTCTTCCAGATGGAGTTCAGCGTGCCGTCTTTTTCCAGCTGTTCCAGACGGCTATCCAGCCAGGCCTTCAGCTCGGGGCGCTGCTGGCGCAGGCCGATATTGGTCGGCTGCTCTTTCACCGGGGTGGGGATAATCACCGTACCCTGATGCCGCTTGCTGACGTAATGCGCCATCTGGATATCGTTGTTCACCACCGCATCCGCACGGCCGCTCTCCATCTGCAGCAGCATATTGTCGCTGTCCGGTACGATGATCCACTGCGCTTTCGGTGCCTGTGGCTGCAACAGCGTTGCCGCCGCCGAGCCGTCAATCGCCGCCAGCTTCACATCCGGGCTGTTGATGGTGTCCCACTTTTCGAACTTTTTGGTCTCTTTTTGCAGGGTCAGAATGCCCATCTGGTGTGAACCCATTGGACGGGTAAAGTCGGCGGCCTTTGCTCTTTCCGGTGTTTTATTAAAGCCGCCTAAAATATCGAAACGGTCCGACTGCAAACCGGCCACGGCGGTGCCCCATTGCGTATCGACGTACTCGATTTTAATATCGGTGCCCTTGGTCAGCGCCTGCACCACATCGGGAACGAGTCCGACCCACTGATTGGTCAGCAGATCCTTTTGATACCACGGCGGGGCGTTGACCGCGCCCACGCGCAGCGTGTGGGAAGGCAGAATGGTGTCAATGCTGACGGCATCCGCCGCCGAAGCCTGACCGAAAAAGAACCCTGGTATCAGCAAAAACGCCGACATCAAACGTGATGTAAAAAGTTTCATTTTATACTCCTGAGTGAATATAATTATGGATTCTATAACCCGTAGTGCATATATCCCAAATGCATAATACGCATATCGTTAGCAGGTTTATTCATGACGCCGAAGCAGATGGAAGTGTTCATCCACGTGGTCCAGTCGGGTTCGGTTACCGCCGCCGCACAGCAGTTAGCCATGTCCCAGCCCTCGGTCAGTAAAAGCCTGGCCCTGACCGAACAGCAGATGGGTTTCAGCCTGTTCGACCGCTATAACGGCAAGATGCAGCCGACCGCAGAGGCCGCCCAGCTGTATGAGGAAGCGCTGCGCGTGCATCAGGATCGGATGCGGTTCGACCGCTTCGTGGAGCATCTGCGCCGTTACCGCGTCGGGCAGCTGCGGGTGTGCGCCACCCCGGCGCTGGCGCTGAACCTGCTGCCGCAGGCGCTGGCCCGCTTTCGCGAGGCGTTCCCGGACTTTGGCGTGGTGGTCGATATGTGCGTCAATCATGAAATTGAACAGGCGGTAGAAGAGGGTCGCTACGACCTTGGCTTTGTGGTTAAACCGGGCCACGGCGCGCCGGACGATCCGCTGCGGGTGAGCGCAGGGGAAATGGTCTGCGTGCTGCCGGAAGGGCATCCGCTGGCGCAGCAGGCGGAAGTGAACTGGCAGGACATTGCCCCGCACGAGCTGATCTTTATCACCACCGATACCCGGCTGGTGGCGATGATTGCCGAGGTGGTGCCGGAGTTTCGCCAGCGGCAGGTGGCGGCGGTAGAAACCAACCGCTACAGCATGGCGATTAATCTGGTGAAGCACGGCGGCGGTGTGACCATCGTGGATCGCTTCTCGCTGCTGGAGATCGATACCCGGGGGCTGGCGGTGCGGCCTTTCCGCCCGTCGCTTGAGGTTTCGGTGATGGCGGCGGTCACGGCGCGGAGCCTGGGGTCGCGCCCGGCGGAGGAATTTATTGCCGCCATGAAGGGGCTGATGAACTGAACTCAGCCCCGTTAGCGGGTTAACCTCAGAACCAGGTTTCCAGCTGGGTGCCGAACATCAGCGAACCGCCGCTGTGATAGCCCGCGTTGCCGAAGGTATCGGTTGAAGAGTAGTTATCCAGATTTTTGTCCCAGTTCATCCAGGTGACGAAGAAACGGATCTCCGGCCGCTCGAAGAAGTCGGTGACGTTCTGCATTTTAAAGGTCGGCGCGAAGGTCAGCTTGTAGTAGCTGCCGGACACCGGCTTATTACCGTTAAAGCCCTTCGGATCGATGTCCATATACTGATAGCTGGCCTCGTACTGTAGGGCAAAGTTCTGATTGATCTCCTGAATCAGCCGCGAGTTGAGCGTAACCCAGTCATAGTGGTCGGATTCGATGTAGCGGCTGTTGCTGCTCTGCGCCACCAGCAGCGGGGCAATGCTCAGCCTGTCGCTCAGCCGGGTCATGCCGTAGGTGGCGAACTTCACCGTCCAGGCATCGTCGATCAGATAGCCATCCGATCCCGGCCCGCGCACCTCGGCCCCCAGCCCCTTACCGTACAGCAGTACGGTTTTGGTCGAACCTTCGTTAAGGCCGTAGAAGCTGTCGCCGTGCCACGCCAGCATGGTGTTGAAACCGTGCGAAGCGGCGTTATCCTGCGCCAGACCGTCGTTGATCCGCTTGTCGTTCTCCTTCGAGTAAAGGCCGTTCAGCATCCACTGCCAGCCGCCGACGCGGTTGTTCAGCGAGAAGGTGTAGTTCTGGATAAAGGTATTATCGGCCCCGGTCATGTTGTTGTATTCAACGTTTTCCATCGCGTCGATGTCGTTGAAGTTACGCCCGTAAACCGACAGGTTGGTTTTCACGTCGCCGAAGAAATTCACGTCGTAAATCCCCGCGCCGGTGCCGATCAGGTTCATCATGTCCGAGTCCAGCCAGTGGATATCGAAGTTGTCCCGGTCCTCGCGCTTGCCCGCCCACAGCGTTGAGCCGCTGAATGCGCCGGTGAAGGTGGGCAGATCGCTCATCTCCACAAACGCCTGGCGCAGGTTCATCTGGCCGTTAAACGCGCTGTCGGTGTTATAGGTTTTGTCCCACTCGGCAATTTTCATGTAGTAGCGGAAGCTCGAATCGTTAGCGTAGTGGCGCTTGTAGTCGAAGTCGGCGGTGACGTAGGTATCAGCTTCGTTACCCAGGCGGCCCACGCTGCCGCCGGTGCTGCCCGCGGGCGTCAGTGATGGCCCGACGGTGGTGGTGGTGCCCTGTTTGCCGCTCAGAATACCGGTGCGGGCGTAGCCGCCGAATTTAATTTCGGTATCGTCATTAATAATATCGCTCTTGCTGTTTTTATTTTTTAATTCCGCGTCGCTGGCTCGTTTCTCCGCCACGGCTATTTTATTTTCAGCCTGGGTTAATTTATTTTGTGAAAGTTTGAGCTCCGCCTCGACTTTTTCCAGTCGGGCGTTAATTTCCGCCAGAGTTAATTCCGCTGCGTGCGCAGGTAAAGTACAGGCCAGGGTACAGAAAGTAAGAAGTGCTATTTTCATCATTTATACCTGTGAGTCACCCTGCTCCGAATATCAGTATTCAGGGCATAGGGGTTGCCATTAATAAGGTGAAGCGTGCTTTTACAGCAAAGGATTACGGCAAAGGGTTTATGGCATCGGTCTGTGATTTATTATCGTTTTTTATTATCCACCCTGACCAGCAGCAGCGTGCAGATAAAGGCGAAGACGGCCACGGCCACGCCGACGGTGATATAGGTAATAAACTGATAGCGGTCATACAGGTACATCAGCGGCGACAGCAGCACCGCCAACCCGTAGGAGTTCGCTTTAATCGACAGCAGGGATAGCACCATGCCACCCAGCGCCGAGCTGCACAGCATCACGCCAATGGCCCGCATGCCGGACTGCATGACGATACCGAACAGCGCTGGTTCCGAAACGCCCAGCAGCTGGGTCACAGTTGCCGAGATCCCGGCGGTTTTAAACGCCACGTTTTTCGACTTCAGGGAGATCGCCAGGCATACGGCGGCATTGGCGAAACCGTACATCGCGCATACGGTAATCAGCGGGTTGAAGCCGGTACCGGCGATCAGCGAGGTCTCAATCATAATGAACATATGATGCATCCCGGTCATCACCGCAATCGGATAGATAAAGCCGATCAGCAGGCCGCCGATACCGGCAGGCAGCGCGAGGAACTGCTGGATAGCCATCACCGCATAGTGCTCAAAGCCGTGCACCAGCGGGCCGAGCACCAGCAGCGCAATCGCCACGGCGCAGAGGATCACCAGGAACGGGGTGAAGATCAGATCCATCGAGTCAGGCATAATCCGGCGGAAAACCTTTTCCAGCTTCGCACCGATAATGCCGGTGATCAGCGCGGTCAGTATCGATCCCTGATAGCCGACCAGCGGAATAAAACCGAAGAGATAAATCGGCTGCGCGTTGCCGTAAGCCACCGAATAGGCGTTGGGCAGGGCGGGGGAAACCAGCATCAGCCCGATCAGAAAACCGATAATCGGCGTACCGCCAAACTTCTTAAACGCCGACCAGCAGATAAACGCCGCCAGGAAAGCAAAAGCCGTATCGCACAGCACGGTCATCAGGGTGGTCACCGAAGCGGGCAGAGCGAGGGTGCTGGCACCAAACCACGCCAGCACCGTATCGTTAAACAGCACGCCCTTCAGCCCGAGGAACAGGCCCGTTGCGCCCAGTACCGGTACGATCGGCACAAACACATCCGAGAGATGGCGAATTCCCGCCTGTAGTGAGCTGCTGCCCTGGCGGCTCATTTCATCTTTGCTGACTTCGCTGATATTAAACGCCTGCATAAACTCGGCATAAACCTTATTCACAATCCCGGTGCCGAGAATAACCTGATACTGCCCAGAATTAAAAAAGACGCCTTTGACTTCATCGACGTTTCTTATTTTCTCATCGTCTATCAGGCCACGATCTTTTACCTGTAATCGCAGGCGGGTGGCACAGTGAGTGGCGGAAATAATATTTTCACGGCCAATGGTATTCACCAGCTCAACGGCAATGTTTTTATATTTATTCATGTTGGGTTGTTCCCTTGATAAGAATACTTTGATAAGGCTTTAATGATGAACTGAGCTGCGGATAGTTATTAACGATAATATCGCCCTCCGGTATTTTATAATCAACTGCGTGGTGACTGAGGTTAGTGACAGAAGTAAAGCATTCACTCGCCGTGCGGCGCTGATAGCTGATGATTTCCGGCGAGGAGGTTTCCAGCGGGATAAAATCGCCCCAGATCAGCGCATCGGAATACGCTTTGCGCAGGCGAATCAGCTGCTGGTAGAAGGCAAACACTGAATCCGCATCCTGCTGCTGTGCGGCGGCATTAATCAGCGCGTCCTCTGCCGACAGCGCCAGCCAGGGTTTCGCCCCCTGATTAAATCCGCTGTTCACCGTATTGTCCCACGGGAACGGCGTACGCGAGTTGTCCCGCGAGCGGTGATTGACGAACGCCAGCGACTGCCGCTCGGAGAAGCCTTCCGCCAGCGCACGGTGGTAGTTATCAATACTGGAAATATCGTCGAACTCGCTGATATCGCTGCGGCAGAAGTTGGTCATGCCCAGTTCCTGCCCCTGATAGATGTACGGCGTGCCGCGCAGGAAGAAGTACATTGCCGCCAGGCATTTCGCCCCGATATCGTTCTGGTAATCCGGGTGAACCAGTTTCGACAGCGCTCGCGGCTGGTCGTGGTTCTCAATAAAGCTGGTGCCCCAGCCGCACTGCGCAAAGGCGTTCTGGCTGTCGAACAGCGCCTCGCGAAACTCGGCCACCGTCCAGTCGCGGCGGCGGAACCACTCCGAGCCGTTTTCCACATCAATATCCGCCGCGTGGAAGTCAAAAATCATATCGAAGTAGCCGTTCTCGCCGATAAACTGGCCGTACTCCGCATAGGGAACGCCCGGCGCTTCGCCGACGGTGACGCAGGCATAGTTATCAAAGGTGTTTTCCTTCAGCTCGTTCAGAAACACGTCAATGCCGGGGCGGTTGCGCGCCTTGCTTTTGATCGACCCCAGCCCGTCAACGCCGTCGACCGGCACGGAGGCATAGTCGGCATCTTTCTTGATAAAGGTAATCGCATCCACGCGGAATCCGGCCACGCCTTTCTCCAGCCACCAGTTAATCATCTGGTAAATCGCCTCGCGCATCTGCGGATTTTCCCAGTTCAGATCGGGCTGCTTCTTGTGGAACACGTGCAGGTAATACGTCTCTTCCCCCGGCACTTTTTCCCACGCGCTGCCGCCGAAAATCGATCGCCAGTTATTCGGCGGCAGGCCGTTGACCGCCGGGCGGAACAGATAATAATCGCGATAGGGGGAATCCGCATCGGCCAGCGCCTGCCGGAACCACTGATGCTCATCGCTGGTGTGATTCACCACCAGGTCGATCATGATTTTAATGCCCAGCGCGGCGGCTTTGTCGATCAGCGTATCCACATCGCGCATCTCGCCGAACTCCGGGTTCACCGCGTAGTAATCGGCGATGTCATAGCCGTTATCGGCCATCGGCGACAGATAAAACGGCGAAATCCACAGCATCGTCACGCCCAGCGACTGCAAATAGGGCAGCTTTTCGATAATCCCCGGCAGATCGCCAATCCCGTCGTTATTACTGTCCTTAAAGCTCCTTGGATAGATTTGGTAAATCACGGATTCTTTCCACCAGGCGTTATCCTGGCCTGCTTGCTGCTTTAACATGTCCACCTCTGTGATGTGGTATCGATACCACATTGTGATAAAAAAAATTTACGCCGACTTTCTGAGCACCAGTTCCGCTTTCAGATCGTCACTGTTGTAGCGGTAGGGTTTACCGGCGATAAGGGCAATCAAATATTCCACCGAGAACTGGCCCAGCTTGTCCACTGGCTGGTTTACCGTGGTAATCGGCACGCTGACCATTTCGGAAACCGGCAGATTATCGAAGCCGACGACCGCGATATCCTGCGGCACCCGAATGTCATGGTTGGTCAGCCAGGTGACCAGGCCGCAGGCCACATCGTCACTGCCGGTAAACACCACGTCGGGCCGTGCGGAAGGGGGCAGTGCCGCCAGCTGTTCCGCCAGGCGGATGCCGTCTTTGTAGGTGTGCAGCCTGCGGAAAATCAGCGTGTCATCAACGGTTTTTCCCGCCGCTGCCATCGCTTTCAGGAAGCCGCGGTTACGGCGCTCGCCGTGGCCTTTTTGCAGGAAATCACCGCCGGTGCAGTAGGCGATTTTCTGGTAACCCTGTTCCAGCAGATAGCCAATCGCGCTAAACGTTGCCTCTTCATCATCCACTCGCACCACCGGCAGATCCGAACCGTCCACGCGGGTGTTGCACAGCAGAATAGGGCCGTGCTGCTGATATTTTTCCAGCACCGCTTTATCGCTCTCCACCGAGCAGAGGATCAGGCCATCAATAATCTTTTTCTTCAGCAGGTCGAGGCAGTTGGCTTCTTCCCCCACGCTGTCGTGGTTCTGCACGATCAGCACCGAATAGCCGTTTTTGCGCGCTGTTACCTCCAGTGCATCCACCAGATTGGCGAAAAAGGGGTTGGTGATCCGCGACACCAGAATACCGATGCGGTGCGACTTCACCCCGCGCATCTGCTGGGCGGCGGTGCTTGGCTCATAGTCCAGCGCCTTCATCGCCGCGAGGATACGCACTTTCTTATCTTCGGAGATGTAAGGGTGATTGTTCAGAAAGCGCGAGACGGTAGTGACCGACAGTCCGGCGTGCTCTGCCACATCTTTAATGGTTGCAGTCATAATGTATGAAATCGATATCAGAATGCCGCTACGCTATTTTTTAGCGTCAGAATTGTCAATCGCAACCTTCCAGAATTTGATCGCAATCACATGAAAGCGGTCAGAAATTTCCAGAAGGCGGCAAAGGAGGCGGCGGTGTGAAGTGAAAGTTGCGAGCCAGATCGCATTACTGCATTCCGGAGATTGCCAGTCTGCACCGGCTCTGTTGATAATCGCCACGCAACGAGCTTTACAGGTTGCCGTGATTTTTATTAAGGCGTGTAACTGGTAAAGCAGGCAAGACCAAAATAAAAATGTTCCTCCACCGCGAGGCGCATTTTTTATTTTGGTCTTTTTTTTTGGTTTTTTTCCGGGGAAAACAGTGGATTATAAACAGCTCGCCCATCAAATCCTGTCGCTCGGCGGCGGCAAAAACAACATCAGCAGGCTCACCCACTGCGCGACGCGGCTGCGCATGGAATTTAACGATCGCGCCAAAGTTGACGCACAGGCGATTGAAAAACTGCCGGGGGTGATCGGCGTGGTGGAAAGCGGCGGCCAGTTCCAGATTGTGGTCGGCAATCAGGTGCAGCAAACCTATCGCACGCTGATGTCGGAAATCGGCACGCTGAACGCGCAGCCTGCCAGCGGAAACACGGCGGCGAAAAAAAGCGGCATATTCAGCCAGATTATCAGCGTGATCTCCACCACCTTCACTCCGGTGATCCCGGCAATTACCGGCGCGGGGATGATCAAGGCGCTTCTGGCTATTCTCAAGCTTTGCGGGTTAATCAGCGCCAGCAGCACCACCTATCAGCTGCTTGATACCATTGCCGACGCCGCGTTCTTCTTCCTGCCGGTGCTGCTGGCCTACGGCGCGGCGATTAAATTTGCCTGTAGCCCGATTCTGGCGATGACCATCGCCGGAGCGCTGCTGCACCCCAATCTGGCGCAGATGCTGGCAAAAGGCGGCGACATTACCTTTATCGGCATTGACGTACGGCTGGCGGACTATGCCGGTTCGGTGCTGCCGATTATTTTCACCGTCTGGCTGATGTCGTGGGTGGAGCGCTTCGCGGAGAAAGTCTCGCCTTCGATGCTGGTGTTCTTTATCAAACCAATGATTGTTCTGCTGGTGACGGCACCGCTGGCGCTGGTGGTGGTGGGGCCGTTTGGCATCCTGCTTAACGATCTGGTCGCTGCGGGCGCGGCGGTGATTAACGGTAAGGCCAGCTGGCTGATCCCGATGTTGATGGGCGGTCTGCAACCCTTCCTGGTGATCACCGGCACCGCTTGGGCGATGACGCCGATTGCCACCGCCCAGCTGACCCGCCAGGGCTTTGAAACCATTAACGGTCCCGGCATGCTGGCTTCCAACATTGCGCAGGGTGCGGCGACGCTGTGCGTAGCGCTGAAAACTAAAAATAAAGATCTGAAGCAGCTGGCGTCGTCCGCCGGTTTCACTGCGCTGCTGGGGATCACCGAACCGTCGCTGTACGGCGTAACGCTGAAGCTGAAGCGCCCGCTGATTGCCGCGATGATCGGCGGCGGCTGCGCCGGAATTTATGCCGGGCTGAGCGGCGTGGTGCGCTATGCGTTTGTATCGCCGGGCCTGGCCGCGCTGCCTGCGTTTATCGGCGACAATCCGATGAATATCGTGCATGCGCTGATCACCTGCGCCATCGCCATCGTGGTGACCTTTGCGCTGACCTGGTTCCTCGGCTTTGACGATCCGCAGCCGGAAGGGGGAGATGATTTATCGCCTTCTGATGGCTCCCCCTCTGCCAGCACCACGCCGGTGACAAACACTGACACGCCAGCGGCTCACCCGCAGAAGTCGGAAACGCTGCGCAGCCCGCTCAGCGGCCGTATTGTGCCGCTCTCCTCGGTGCCGGACGACGTCTTCTCCCTCGGCCTGCTGGGCCAGGGCGTGGCGATTATCCCGGATCGCGGCGTGCTGCTCTCCCCGGTAGCGGGGGAAGTGGTGACCTTCCTGCCGTCTAAGCACGCGGTGGGCATCAAATCAGACGAAGGCGCAGAAATTCTGATTCATATCGGTATTGATACGGTCAATCTGGCCGGTCAGCACTTCACCTCTTCGTTGCAGGTTGGCGACCGCGTCAGCCCGGGTGACGAACTGGTGAGCTTCGATCTGGCGGCGATTATTGCCGCCGGTTATGACCCGATTACCCCGGTACTGGTGGTCAACAGCGAGGAGTATCGGGCGGTTGAAGCCCTTGCTGACGGCCAGATCGCCACGGGGGCCGATCTGCTGGCCCTGAACAGTCAACACGGAGAGACCACAGCATGATGTATCGTCAGACAGCACAGTTTCCAGCCGATTTTTTATGGGGCGCTTCGACCTCGGCCTATCAGGTTGAGGGCGCGTGGAACGAAGACGGCAAAAGCCCGTCGGTGATTGATATGTGTCAGCACGCGGCGGAAACGGCGGATTTTACCGTAGCCAGCGATCACTATCATCGCGTGATCGAGGACATTGCGCTGTTCGCCGAGCTGGGGCTGAAGGCCTATCGCTTCTCGATTGCGTGGACGCGCATCCTCCCCGGTGGCGTCGGAGAAGTGAATCCGGCCGGGCTGGCGTTCTATGAACGGCTGATTGATGAGCTGAACCGCCATGGCATTGAACCGATCGTCACCCTGTACCATTTCGATCTGCCGTGGTGCCTTGAGCAGCAGGGCGGCTGGAACAACCGGGCAACCATCGACGCCTTCGTGGAGTACGCGCGCACGCTGTTTACGCACTTTGGCGAAAAGGTCCGCTACTGGCTGACCATCAACGAACAGAACACTATGATCCTGCATCCGGGGGCGATTGGCCTGCCGGAGGGCGGCGTAATGCCCACGGCAAAATCGCTGTGGCAGCAGAACCACCATATGATGCTGGCCCAGGCGCGGGTGATGGCGCTCTGTCACCGCCTGCTGCCGACGGCGAAAATCGGCCCGGCGATCAACACCACGTCGATGTATGCGGAAACCTGTAAACCGGAAGATGCCATTGCGGCGCACAACTGGGAAACCCTGCGCGGCTGGAATTTCCTCGATGTGGCGGTGCACGGCCGCTACAACTCGCTGGCCTGGCGCTACCTGCTGGACCGCGATATTGCGCCGGACGTTGCGGAAGGGGATGCGGCGATCCTGCTGCAGGGCAGGCCGGACTACGTGGCGATCAACTACTACTCCACGGCCACCATCGCCGCCAGCCGGGGCGACGCCTCGGATATCAGCGCCAGAGCCGGGGATCAGCAGATTATGCTGGGCGAACCCGGCGTGTATCGCGCGGCGGAAAATCCCTTCGTTGGCAAAACCCAATACGGCTGGGTGGTCGACCCGGTGGGGCTGCGCCTGACGCTGCGCAAAACCTGGGAGCGCTACAACCTGCCGATCCTGATCACCGAAAACGGCATCGGCGCGCCGGACGAACTGGAAGCGGGCGAGGTGATTAACGACGACTACCGCATCGACTTTTTACGCCAGCATCTTGCGCAGCTTCAGCTGGCGCTGGCGGATGGCGTTGAGGTGATCGGCTACTGTCCGTGGTCGGCGATTGATGTGGTCAGTACCCATCAGGGCTACGGCAAACGCTACGGGTTTATCTACGTTAATCGCGGCGAGCACGATCTGAAAGATCTGAAGCGCATTCGCAAGCAGAGCTTCGGCTGGTATCAGCAGGTGATTGCCAGCAACGGGCAGAGCCTGTAAAACAACACGCAGCAGACAATGGCCGGGTGGCAACAATGGAAAAAATGACGGTAGTGAAGGTACTGAATAACAGTCTGGTGTTAGCCAGTACCCCCGGCCAAGAAGATGTGATTGTGATGGGAAAAGGGCTGGGCTTTAGCAGCCGGCCCGGCGACGATCTCGATCCGCAGAAAATTGAGAAAATCTATGCGGTACAGAACAGCCAGGCCGCGCGCGATTATCTGCGGGTGATTGAGAACTCGCCGGAATACCTGCCGCCGCTGGTGCAGTCGCTGATCGACCAGGCTAACGTCGGGCTGAACGGTCGCCTCAGCGAGCAGCTGTTCTTTACCCTGATGGATCACCTCAGCTTTGCCATTGAGCGTTTTCATAAGGGCATCGCCATCCAGAATCGCCTGCTGTTTGAGGTTAAACGCTTTTATCCGCGTGAATTCGCGCTGGCACAGCAGGCGGTCAACACACTGAATCAGCGGCTGTCCATCACTCTGCCGGAAGAGGAGGCGGGCAATATCGCCTTCCATCTGGTGAACGGGCAAACCGACGTGCTGAATATGGAATCCACGCTGCTGTCGGTCAAGATGCTGAAAGATATCTTCAACATCATCAAATATCACTTCCGCGTGGAGATCGATCGCGATTCGCTGAACTATCAGCGCTTTCTCACCCACCTGCAGTTTTTCATCCAGCGGATGATCGAGCGGCGGCAGATCGCGACGAAAGACGATTTTATCTTTGAACAGGTTCGCGGCGAGTACCCCGACCACTATCGCGCCAGTCAGCTGATCGCCGAATATGTGCTGAATCTGCTGCAGGTGACTCTGACCAGCGACGAACTGCTGTACC
The DNA here is from genome assembly GCF_016624745.1 of Erwinia sp. S43. Taxonomy (NCBI): domain Bacteria; kingdom Pseudomonadati; phylum Pseudomonadota; class Gammaproteobacteria; order Enterobacterales; family Erwiniaceae; genus Erwinia; species Erwinia sp. S43. The sequence continues at coordinate 115,843 of NZ_JACVTX010000011.1, forward strand.
TGATGATCCATCTGGTGCGGGTGGTGCCACCGGCAGGGGAGCTGGCCGACGACTGACATGATTCAACCGCACGGCCGGTTTACGATGTTTTGCCGATGCGCGATACTCAGAACTTCTTCTTTTTCAGTCCGACAGGACCGGCAGACACGAACAGGACCGCAACGTGTACTTCGAAAAACGGAACAGGATCTATCATCTCTTTATCGCGGGAATGTGCCTCTGGCTGGTCTGGATGATGGCATGCCTGTGGCTGACGCGCCGGGTCTGGCTGCGCGAAGGGGAGTATAACGGGCTGATAACCGTCTCCGTGGCCTGCATTATCGGGCTTTTTGCTGCCTGGCGGCATTTCCTCCGTGGCCCGGAGGTGGACGAAGGCAATGTGGCGCTGCTGAAAACCTTTGCCAGTGTGACCGTATTTGCCTTCATTACCCTGTTTAATGTGCCGGATATGTGGGTATATCTGACCGCCAGCCGCCCGGTGCAGAGCGAGGTGGCGTTTACGGTGGAGCATCCCGGCCCCGCCAGTTCACGGTTCAGCCGCTGCCCGGCGGGGATTCGTTACTATGATGTAGACCTGCGGCGTCATATCGAATTCTGCGCCAGCGACAGTGACATTCCACCCGCGGCCCGCGCGCTGCGGGTGGAGAAGCGGCTCGGTAGCCTCGGTGGGTATATCGTCAGCCACCGGTTTATCTGACTCGTCGGTTACGGGAGGCGGCTAAACGCTGTCGCTCAGAAAGCGTTCCTCCAGCGTTGCCTCCAGCGCCAGCATTGACGCCTCGGCGTGCTGCATATGTGCATACATAATTGCTTCCACTTCTCCGGCGTCCTTGCGGCGCATCGCATCGATCAGGCGGCGCTGGAAATCAATCCCGACCCGGCGCTCCACCGGTTCCGGGCGCTGATAAATATCTTTGCATACCGCCAGGTCTTTCAGCAGCCGCTGCAAGAAGTGGCAGAGAAACGCCAGCAGTACGTTATCGGCATAGCTGGCGACCACGCCGTGAAAATCCAGCTCCGCCATCCGCTGGGCCCAGCGCTCATCGTCGTCGGCGGGGGGATGATCGTAGACCGCAATCAGCTGGTTCAACCGGGCAAAACCGGCCTCGTCGATAGCATGGATCGCGCTGACGGCGGCAATCGGCTCCAGCGCTTTGCGCAGGGCATAGATATTGCCGATGGACAGCTCGCGGGTGAACAGATAGTTGGACAGCAGGCTCATGGCGCGGGTTTCGGTCATGGACTCGATAAACGCGCCGCCGCCCGGCCCGGTTTTGGTGCGGATCAGGCCCTGCACCTCCAGCGATTTCAGCGCTTCACGCACCGTGCCTTTACCTGCTGCGTAGTGCTGAGCCAGATCTTTTTCCTGCGGCAGCCGGTCGCCCGGCACCAGGTTATCGCGAATAATGGTTTCTTTAATCGCATCGACAATTTCGTCGGTGCGCTTGCGGCGCGGAGCGTCCGGGGTGTCCTGGGTCATCAATTATTCCTTCACAGACGGGGGGCGCTGGCCAGCAGACTCTGCGTGTAGCGGTGCTGAGGTGAACGGAACAGCGTGGCGTTATCGGCACATTCTACCAAATCTCCGTGATACATCACCGCTACCCGATCGGCAATCGATTCGACCACCGCCAGATCGTGGCTGATAAACAGGTAGGAGAGGCCAAACTGTTCTTTTAACTGCTCCAGCAGCAGCAGAACCTGCGCCTGTACCGACACATCCAGCGCGCTGACCGGTTCATCCAGCACCAGAATACGTGCTTCGGCGGCCAGGGCCCGCGCCAGCGCCAGCCGCTGGGCCTGCCCGCCGGAAAACTCGTGCGGATAGCCAATCAGCGCATCGGCGGGCATTTTCACCGCCTCCATCAGCTCCAGCATCCGCGCTTTTCTTTTGGCGCTGCCGTAGCCGCACAGCGCTTTCAGCGGCACGTCCAGCGTCTCAGCGATGGTTTTTCGCGGGTTCAGAGAAGCGACCGGGTCCTGAAAGACATACTGGATCAGCCGTCCGTTCTCTTTAGCGCTGCGCCCCGGGCCTGCCTCGTTACCCATCAGGCGAATGGTGCCGGATGTCGGCGTCTCCAGCCCGACCAGCATGCGCGCCAGGGTACTTTTTCCCGAGCCGCTTTCGCCCACTACCGCCAGCGTTTCCCCGGCGGCAAGATGCAGTGAGATTCCTTTCACCGCCTGCACCTGATGAGCCGCCGGGCTGAACCAGCGCGCGGCGTGGCCGAAGGTTTTGGTCAGGTTTTCCACCTCAATCACGTTGCTCATACGCGCTCCTGTTGGGGCTGGCTGCCGGGGTACAGTGCTGCGACCTGGCGCAGGAAATCACGGCCCTGGCCTGCTTTCGGCACGCTGGCGATCAGCCGCCGGGTGTAATCATGCTGCGGATTTGCCAGGACGGTGGCGGTATCGCCGCTTTCTACGATCTCGCCGTGGCGCATCACCGCCACACGGTCGCAGATTTGCGCAATCACGCCGAAGTCGTGGGTGATAAACAGCAGCGTCAGCCCGCGCTGGCGGCGCAGGTTTTGCAGCAGCTCAAGAATGCGCGCCTGCACGGTAACGTCCAGCGCGGTGGTCGGTTCATCGGCGATGATAATCTCCGGGTCGTTCGCCAGCGCCATCGCGATGCCCACGCGCTGGCGCTGACCGCCGGAAAGCTGATGCGGCCAGGCGTTAAAGCGCGCGGCCGCATCGGGAATACCGACGTCCTCCAGCAGGGCCACGGCTTTTTGCCGAGCCTCGCTGCGCGACAGCGGTCTGTGCGCCTGAATCGCCTCAACGATCTGGTCACCGATACGCAGCTGAGGGTGCAGCGTGCTCAGCGGGTCCTGGAAAATATAGGCCACGCGCGCGCCGCGCCGCTGGCGCAGGGCATCAGGGGAAAGCGACAGCATCTCTTCACCGCCGACGTACACCGCGCCGCCGCTGATTTCCCCCGGCGGCGAGGCCAGCAGGCCCATGATTGACAGTGCGGTAACGCTTTTGCCCGAGCCGCTTTCGCCAATCAGCCCCAGGCATTCCCCGCGTTGCAGATGGAAGCTGATGCCCTTTACCGCCTGCTGAGTCTGTTTTCCTGCGCGGAAGCTGACCTTCAGATCCACCACCTCCAGCAGGGCGTCTTCGGTTTTTGCCGTCGGTACGGCAGGGCGGGTGACGGTGGTGACCGCCTGCGCACGTTGCAGCACGCCGGAGCGCAGGCGCGGATCGAGCAGGTCGCGGATGCCGTCGCCCAGCAGGTTAAAGCTCATCACCAGCAGGAAAATCATAATTCCCGGCACCAGCGATACGTGCGGGGCGCTGAACATCTGCGCGCGACCCTGGCCGAGCATGGAGCCGAGGTCGGCATCCGGCGGCTGGGTGCCGAGGCCGAGGAACGACAGCCCGGCGGTTTCCAGAATCATCCAGCCGATGGTGGTAGACATGGTCACCACGATCACCGGCATCACGTTGGGCAGCACTTCGGTAAACAGCACCGAAGCGTGGCTTTTGCCGGAGAGACGCGCCGCCTGCACGAAGTCGCGCTGGCGCAGGCCGACGGCCAGGCCGCGAATATTACGGGCGAAGAAGGGAATATTGACCACGGCGATGGCGTACAGCGCGTTCAGCAGCCCCGGCCCCAGCACTGCAACAATCGCCAGCGCCAGCAGGATATAGGGGAAGGCCATCAGCATATCGATCAGCCGCATCAGCAGGCTGTCGGTGCGGCCGCCCGCGTAGCCCGCCAGCAGGCCGATCAGCGTGCCGAACAGCGCGGCCAGCAGCGTGGCGCTGATGCCCACCGCCAGCGACACCCGCGTTCCCCAGATCAGGCGCGAGAGCACATCGCGCCCCAGCGGATCGGTGCCCAGCAGGTGCCCCGGCGACAGCGGCGGCAGCAGGCGCTGCAGCAGGTTGGTGGCATCCGGATCGGCCAGCGGCAGCAGCGGTGCGCAGAGGGCAACGATCGCCGTCAGCAGCAGAATAATCAGCCCCAGCGTTGCCAGGCGATTCGCCAGCAGCAGCGACCAGAGCGACGGGCGGTGGCGCGCAGAGGGCGCAGTCAGAATCTGGCTCATGATTTTAACCTCGGGTCGAGAAGCGCCTGCAGGATGTCGGCGCACAGGTTGATCAGCACATAGACCGCGGCGGCCACCAGTACGCCGCCCTGCACCAGCAGCAGATCGCGGGTGGCAACGGCTTTCACCAGCATCGCGCCCAGCCCCGGCCACTGGAAGACGGTTTCAATGTACACCGCGCCGCCCAGCACGAAACCGGCCTGAATGCCGATGACCGGGATTACCGACACCAGCGCCATGCGGAAGGCGTGGCGGTAAATCACCTTCGACTCGCTCAGGCCGTTGGCGCGGGCGGTGCGGATAAAGTCCTGGCGCAGCACTTCCAGCATTGCGGTGCGGGTCAGGCGGGCGATCACCCCGGTGGCAACAATCGCCAGAGTAATGGCGGGCAGCGCCAGATGATGCAGCAGATCCAGCCAGTCACCGCCGCCCCAGATGGCGAACATCCCCGAGGCCGGGAACCACTGTAGCTGTACGGCGAACAGCATAATCATCAGCAGGCCTATCCAGAACGAGGGCATGGAAATCCCGACCAGCACGCACAAGGTGATCAGCCGGTCGCCCCAGCCGAACTGGCGCAGCGCGGAGGCAATCCCCGCCAGCAGTCCGAGCACGGTACTCAGCAGCAGCGCGCTGCCGCCGAGGATCAGCGTGGCCGACAGCCTTTGTAAGACCTCGTCAATCACCGGGCGGTTCAGCACGTAAGAGCGGCCAAAGTCGCCGTGCAGGATGTTGCCGATCCAGATCAGATACTGCTGCCACAGCGGCTTATCCAGACCGAGATCGCGGGTGATGCGTTCCACGTTTTCCGGCGTGGCCCAGGCACCCAGCAGCGCCTGGGCCGGATTGCCGGGGATCATCGCCATAATCAGAAAGACGATCAGCGAAAGCCCGATAAAGATGGGAACGATCGCCAGGACGCGTTTTAGCGTGTAGTGCCACATAGTCAGGCTCCTGCGTCGGCGTTACTGTTTGGTCACCCGGTTGAGTAACAGGTTAAAGTTCGGTTGCAGGGAAAAATGGTTAATGCGCGTGGAGGTCACGGCATTCTGCTTCCAGTTGGCGACAAACAGCCACGGCGCATCGTTATGCACGATCTGCTGCACCTGGCGGTAAAGCCGCCCGCGCTCGGCGTTATCGGTGGTCAGACGGGCTTTCTCCAGCAGCGCATCCACCTGCGGATTGCTGTAGTAGCCCGAGTTAAAGCCGCCTTTTTTTGGCCAGGCTTCCGTGCGCAGGGTCAAAAATGGCAGGGTATCCGGGTCGTTGGTCATCCACGCCATTTCCGCCATATGGGTCTGCGGCGTCAGTCCGGCGTTGACCTTCGACAGGTAGGTGTTCCATTCATAAGTTTCAATTTTCACGTTCAGCCCGACCGCTTTCAGATCGGCCTGAATGGCGGTGGCCATCGGCACCGGGTCGAGCATCCCCGATCCTCCCTCCGTGACGTAGAAGGTGAGGGTTGCACCTTCCGCTCCCGCCGCTTTCAGCAGCTCGCGCGCCTTCTGCGGATCGTAGGGATACGCCTTCACGTCGGGATTCGCCGCCCAGCTGAACGCCGCCGGGATCGGGCCGTCGGCCACGTCCGCCGAACCCTGGAGAATATTGTCGACCAGCGACTGTTTGTTCACCGCGTAGTTCACCGCCTGGCGCACGCGGACGTCGTTAAACGGTGGCACCTGGGCATTCAGCATCACGTACCAGACGTGCGGCCCGGTGGTTTCATACAGACGGAAGCGTTTGCGCTGCTCCGCGAACAGTTTCACCGTATCCGGCGGCACTTCGACCATTGCGTCGATCCCGCCCGAAAGCATCTCCGCTACGCGGGTATTGCCGTCGGTAATCGGCCGGAATACCACGGTGCTGACCGCCGGTTTACCGTCCCAGTAAGACGCATTGGCGGTCACCACCACGCGCTGATTAGCCCGCCATTCGCCAAACTGAAACGCCCCGGTTCCCACCGGATGGCGACCAAAATCCTTACCGTATTTTTTCACCGCGCTGGGAGACACGATCAGCCCGGTCGGGGTCGCCAGATTGGAGAGAAACGGCGCGAAGGGCTCTTTCAGGTGAAACACCAGCGTCTGCTCATCCGGGGTGTCAATGGACTGGATGCTGGAGAAGAAAAACGACAGCGGGAACGGTCCGGTATCGTGCCACGGGTTCTTCTCATCGATCATACGATCGAAGGTGAACTTCGCGGCCCCGGCGTTAAACGGCGTGCCGTCGTGGAAGCGCACGTTGTCGCGCAGGTGAAAACGGTAAGTCAGTCCGTCCGGGCTGATCTCCCAGCGGGTGGCCAGCGCCGGTTCGATATCCAGTTTTCCTTCGCCGTTGCGCACCAGTCCGTCATACATATTGACCAGAATACGCGAGTCGTTAGCGGCGGTTGCGACCTGTGGATCGAGCGACTGCGGTTCGGCCACCTGACCTATCAGCAGCGCATCGGCGGGCGTGGCGGCCTGGGCCTGCGGTAAGCCGAGCAGCGGGCACAGCAGCAGGGCACTTCTGATTAAAACCTTGATTCGTCGCGTACTCAGCATGGTGGCCTCTTCTGCTTCGGGGAGTGAATTCCGGTTGTCCTGATTATTATTTATGCGTATAAATAGAGTTTATTGCAATAATTTATCCATATAAATTTAGTCTGACCCTGCGACTGGAGCTGACATGACTTTCTCAATCGTCGCGCGCGATCCGCGCACCGGCGCATTCGGTGCGGCCACGGCCACCGCAGGCCCGGCGGTCGGCGCGCTGGTGATCCACGGTGCCGCGCGTGTAGGAGCGATTGCCACCCAGGCGATGACCAATCCGCTGTATGGCATTCAGGGCATTGCGCGTTTGCGTGAAGGATTTTCTGCCACCGAAACGCTGGCGATGCTGCTGCGGGAAGACCCGGAAGCGGCGCGCAGGCAGGTGATGATCGTCGATCGCAGCGGCAGCGTGGCGCACTGGAGCGGCCCGCTGTGCGGCGTATATGCCGACAGCCTGTCGGTGAACGACGGCGCGGTCGGAGGGAATTTACTGCTTAATGCGGAAACGCTGGCGGAGATGCGCCGGGAATACCAGCTGCGCAGCGAGCTGCCGTTTGCCGATCGTTTGCTGGCGGCGATGCGTGCCGGAGCGATGGCGGGCGGCGACAGGCGCGGGATGCATTCGGCAGCATTGAAAATCTGGTATGACCGTGAATACCCCGACGTTGACGCCCGCGCCGACTGGTCCGCCGCACCGCTGGATACTCTGCAGGAAGTGCTGCACCAGCTGCGTCAGCCGCTGTTTGCCGGGTTCTTTGCCGAGATCCCGAAAGGGGACCCGCAGTAGCGGGGGGCTCTGCCTTTCAAAGATCGATAACAATCTCCCCGGAGTGGCTGCGCGAACAGCACAGCGCAATATGCTGCGCCGGAGCGGTTTTTTCCTGTTCGGACTGCACGGTATCGCGGTGATCGATAACGCCATCGATCACCGGCGTCAGGCAGGCACCGCACAGGCCCATCTCGCAGGAGAGCGGCACGGCCACGCCGTTTTCCAGCAGCACCTGGGCGATGCTCTTGTTTCCCGGTACCGGCCAGCGTTCCCCGGTCGACCCCAGCGTGACGGTAAACGTGCCGTCCTGCATTCCCGCCGCAGCCGGGGCAACGGGCTGGAAGGCTTCGCTGTGGATCTGCTCTGCCGCCCAGCCTTTCGCCCGTGCGGTTTCCGCCACCGCAGTCATAAACCCCTGCGGGCCACAGGCGTACAGGTGTTGATTGCCCTGCGGTGCAGCAATGGCCTGCGCCAGCCGGTGGCGCGGGCTGCCGCCTTCGTCAGAGCAGTGAACGGTACACAGCGCCTCACTGCCGCTTTCCAGAAGCTCAGCGATAAACGCGGCGCTGCGGCGGCTTTTGACAAAGTAGTGCAGTTCAAAAGGCGTGCCAGCCGCCTTCAGCCGCAGCGCCATGGCATACAGCGGGGTGATGCCGATCCCCGCCGCCAGCAGCAGCACCCGCCCGGCAGGATGCAGGGGAAACAGGTTGCGCGGGGCGGAGATCATCAGCCGCTGGCCGGGGCGCAGCGTGTCGTGAATATAGCGCGATCCCCCGCGTGATGCGGCTTCACGCGCCACGCAGATCAGATAGCGGTTCGTCTCACCGGGGCCGGTCAGCGAATACTGACGGATCAGTCCGCAGGGCAGGTGGAGGTCGATATGCGCACCGGGCTGCCACGCCGGCAGCGGCGCAGCACCGGTGCCGACCAGGCTGACGGCCAGACTTTTGTCGCCCTGGCACCACAGGCCATCGACTCTTGCTTCCAGCATCTCATTCATCGCAGCCTCCGGTCAGACGAGGAAAAATTCGCCGAAGCCCATTTTTTTCAGGCCGCGACGGTAGGCAATCGAACTGCGATCGGCGGGAATATGCGCCTCCAGGGTTAGATCCAGCGGCAGTCTTTCCGGGCGCTGAGTTTCCACCATCAGCCGGTCTTCCTCAAACACCCGCAGGTTGAAGGCGTGCACGTCCTCCACCGGCACGTGCAGATCGACATTGCGGGCGATCGGCGCAAACATACGGGTGACCCTGGCCGACACCGGTGACGCGGCGTTCATAATCACCATTCGCTCATCGCCCGGAAAATGAATGGTCAACGTGGCGGTAAACGGCAGGTGCATTTCAAAATGCCGCAGCCACTGGAAGCCCTCCGGCGCGCGGTATTCCGAGTGCGGCGCGTAGTTGCTGACCGAACTCCAGTAGTCGGCAACGAAGCCGAACGGCGTGTCCTGCGGTTTGTAGTCCGGCACCAGCTGGTTGTCGGCGTCGGCAAAGGTATCGGTGTGTACCCAGGCAAAGTGGGCAACGTCCAGGAAACCTTCTACCTGGCGACCGGCGAAGCCGTTGACCTCAAAGCCCGGGCAGTTGATCTGCTGGTAGCCCTCTGCATCCCAGAGCGGCATGGTCGGCAGCGGCGGTGGGTTTTCAGCATCAAAGTCCAGGCAGGTCCAGATCAGTCCGTAGCGCTCTTCCACCGTATAGCTCATCAGGTTGAGCTTGGCCGGCACCGGCTGGTCCGGGCTGGACGGAATGCGGTTACAGCGGCCGTCTTCGCCGAAGCGCAGGCCGTGGTACGGGCAGATAATCCCTTCCTCATCGTGAAAACCCAGCGTAAGCGGTACGCCGCGATGCGGGCAGACGTCGCGTGCAACGACGACTTTACCCTTGATGCGATAGATCACCAGCTGTTCGTCCAGCAGCGTGGCCTTCACCGGCGCGGCGTCGATGTCGCAGGCGCGGGCTACCGGGTGCCAGCATTTCGCCAGCTTCAGCCAGTCATCCGGCTCGAAGGTGCAATGCGCGGGGGGAGTGGGTTTGTGCGTGTTCATCGTTGGCCTTCCTGCTCACAAAAAGTAGTTGTTTAATTGTTGTGGGTTTATTGTTGTCATATTAGGGTGTACGCATCCATCAGCATTAATTCACCAGGGTGTTGCAAAAATGAGTACAGGTGCCGCATGAGTCCGTTTTCACGTTTTGCGCTCTACTTTGCCGAAGTGGCCCGCTGCGGCAGCCTGCGCCGGGCTGCGGAAAAGCTGCATATTTCCGCCTCGGCGATTAATCGCCAGATCCTGCAGGCTGAAGAAGAATTTGGTACGCCGCTGTTTGAACGCCTGCCGGAAGGGCTGCGGATGACCACGGCGGGGGAGCTGCTGTATGACAATATTCTGCGCTGGCAAAAGGAGTTTCGCCTGACCCGGCAGAAGTTTGATGAGCTACAGGGGCTGCGGCGCGGCACGGTCAACGTCGGGCTGGTACAGGCGCTGGCCGAGGGCAGTTTTGCCACCGCGCTGTCCGACATCATCGCCGACTGCCCGTGGCTGGAGCTGGTGTTACAGGTGGCCGACAGCCATACGGTCAGCCAGCGAATACGCCAGGCCGATCTCGATTTCGGGCTGATCCTCGATCCTGAAGGGCAGGCGGGGCTGAGCGTGCTGGCGTTTGTCGAGCTGGAGATGGGGATGGTGATGCGCGCGGATCATCCGCTGGCATCCTCCGGGCGCATTTCGCTGGGCGAGCTGAGCGGCGAGCGCCATATCCTTCCCGGCGCGCCGCTGATCGTTCACGAGCGGGTGGCGATGCTCTACCGCCACCACGATTTTTCACCGGCAAACACCGTCAGCTGTAATGATATTCGGCTGATCAAATCGCTGCTGCTGAAGGGCAGCGGCGTAACGGTGCTGAGCCTGCTGGACGTTCACGATGAAGTGAAGCGCGGCCAGCTGGCGTTTGTTCCTTTGCGCGGCACGCTGCTGCGGCCGCTGACGCTGGCGCTCTGTACCGCCCCTTCGCGCCAGCTTTCGCGCCCGGCGCAGATGGCGATTCAGAAGCTGACGGCGGTGCTGGAGGCGATGCAGCCCACAGTCGAAACCTGAATGCGTTAGCCCAGCGGTCCGCCCTGAATGGTTTCGCACATGCCGTTGATGATGCGTTCCCCGGTTTCCTCCTTCAGTTCCTGATACCAGGCCTGGGTGAGCGCCATATCCTTGCCGTGGGTCACGTCGCAGCGCTTGCGCGCCTTGAGTACCAGGTCACGCACGCGGTCGCAGCGCTGTATCTCGTACTCGCGTAGCGCCGATTCGATATCGCGGTGCTCGCGGAAAACGGCACCGAGTACCACCGCATCCTCCATCGCCGCGCAGCCGCCCTGGCCGATATCCGGCGTGGTGCTGTGCCCGGCGTCGCCCAGCAGCGCCACTTTCCCGCGCACCAGCCGGTCAAACGGCTCGATATCGTGGATCTCAATGCGGTTGGTGGTTTCCGGGTTCAGCGCCGCGATAAGCGTCTGTACCGGTGCGGCCCAGCCGCTGAAATAGCGGCTCAGATCGGCGCGCAGCGTCGTACGATCCTCGGGCAGCCCTGCCGGGAGCGGCACGTCAAAGAAGAAGTAGAAGCGCCCGTCGGATACCGGCATCAGGGACACGCGCTTGCCTTCGCCCACGAAGGTGGTCCATTGTTCGGCAGGGGCAATGGCTTCATCGATCTGCACCAGGCCGTTCCAGTTGACGTAGCCTGCGTAGCGGCGCTCCGGCGTGTAGCCCAGGACATAAGGCCGCAGCGCCGAGTGGCTGCCGTCGGCGGCAATCAGGAAATCGCCGTGGGCCGAGGTGCCGTCGGTAAACCAGACGGTCACTCCGTCGCTGTTTTCCTCGGTGTGGGTCACCCGCTTGCCGAACTGCACCCGATCGCGCCCCCAGAAATCCAGCATCTCGCGCTGAAGTTCAGCACGGGAAACCGGGCAGGGGCGGCCGCCGGTACGTGAGATCAGCGGGGCCAGGCTGAACTGGGTGAGCACCTCACCGCGCAGATGATCCTGATAGGCCATGGAACGCAGCGGTCCGCCAAAGGTTTCAATAATCTCGCCCATGCCGAGGTGGTGCATGCACTTTACGCCGTTAGGCCAGATGGAAATCGCCGCACCCACCGGTTTGATCTCTTTTACCGCTTCGTATACTTCGCAGTCGATCCCTGCGTTCTCCAGCGCAACCGCTGCGCTCAGGCCGCCAATGCCGCCACCGATAACTAATGCTTTCATTTTTCTCTCCTGTTCAGGCTTCGTTATGGGGTTCAGCAATTTGCGTACCAGGTCGGCAAAGGCGCTGGCGGCGGCGTTTCTATCGTAAGCAGGCGGTGTTGTGCCTCTTTTTAGTGCGATACATCGCAGTCTCTGCTTTATCGTGAATCAATAATTTCTTACCTGGTCATCAGGAATCTAACGTTTCATTCAGATGCGGTGATTTACAGGCGGACAAAACGACGTTATTGGTGAATTTATCTTATTGAAATTGCGTTGGTAATCGGCCGTAAAACAAATTATCCGCGCCGTTTTGGCGACTCTGGTCTGGTTTATGCAATGTGCAGATATCGCTTATTCGCAACGGGATGCAACAACCATGGCTGATGAAAAGAACGACACGCTGATTTACGGACTTGAGCAGAAGATCCCACCGCTTCCGGCGTTTTTCAGCGCGCTACAGCACGTGCTGGCCGGGCTGGTGGGGATTATCACTCCGCCGCTGATTATTGGTGCTACGCTCGGGCTGGGCGACTGGATGCCGTATCTGATCAGCATGTCGCTGCTGGCCTCCGGCATTGGTACGTTTCTCCAGTCCAACCGCGTCTGGGGCATCGGGGCGGGGATGATCTGCATGCAGGGCACCAGCTTTGCCTTTCTCGGCGTGGCGATTGCCGGTGGCATCTGGGTCAAAGGCCAGGGCGGCGGCCCGCAGGATATTATGGCCATGCTGTTTGGCGTGAACTTCGTTGCCGCGCTGGTGCCGGTGATCGTCAGCCGCTTTATCGAACCGCTGAAAAAAATCTTCACCCCGATTATTACCGGCAGCGTGATTGCGCTGATCGGCATCAGCCTGATTAAAGTCAGCGTGATCAACTGGTGCGGCGGCGAGCAGTCGCAGGCGTTCGGCAGCATGAGCAATATCGCCCTCGGGGCCGTTACGCTGGGCGCGATCGTGCTGCTGAGCTGCGCGAAGAACCGCTGGCTGCGCCTCTCTTCGGTGGTGGTGGGCATTGCCGTCGGCTGCGTTGCCGCCGCGCTGAGCGGGAATTTTCACCTGACCGGCATCGGCGACACCTGGTTCCGTCTGCCGTCGCTGTTCCCGTTTGGCTTTCAGTTTAACAGCGCCATTTTCCTGCCGATCGCCTTAGTGTCGCTGGTGTGTATTCTTGAAGCGGTGGGCGATCTGACGGCTAACTGCCTGATCTCGAAACAGTCGATTGAAGACGGCGCATTCTGCTCTCGCCTGAAGGGCGGCATTCTGGCCGACGGCATCAGCTGCATGATTGCCGCTATGCTGTGTGCGTTTCCCAACACCACCTTTGCGCAGAACAACGGTGTGATCCAGATGACCGGCGTCGCCAGCCGCTACGTTGGCCGCTATATTGGGGTGATTCTGATCCTGCTGGGGCTGTTCCCGCCGTTTGGTGAGATCCTGCGGCAGATCCCTACACCGGTGCTGGGCGGCGCGACGATGGTGATGTTTGGCTGCGTGGTGGCGGCAGGTATCCGCATTATTACTCAGGTGCCGTTAAACCGCCGCGATATGCTGATCGTCGGCCTGGCATTTGGCTTTGGCCTGGGCGTGGAGGCGGTTCCGGCGTTTCTCGCCCACTTCCCGCCGATTATCGGCAACCTGTTTGGCTCGGCGGCGACCAGCGGCGGGCTGGTGGCGATTGTCCTTAACCTGATTATCCCCGAAGAGAAAACCACCGCGCCGGTCGCGGCAGCAAGGAGCAGTAATGACAGCGCTGAGTCACTTTAATCATCTTTCACCGCCGCAGGCGCTGGCCCTGATTGCGCCTTGCGTGGCAATCCCGGCGTGGAGCGAAGCCGTGGTAGCGGCACGCCCGTATGCCAGCCGTGAATCGCTGCTCGGCGCTGCACAGCAGGCGTCGCAGGGCTGGGGGGAAGCGGAGCTGAATCAGGCGCTGAGCGCCCATCCGCGCATCGGCGAAAAGCCCACCGGCAGCCAGGCGCACGCCGCGCTGTCGCGGCAGGAGCAGGGAGCCGTTAACGACCAGGACTCGCAGCTGGCGCTGGCACTGAAGGCGGGTAATGCCCGCTATGAGGCACGCTTTGGCCGGGTGTTCCTGATCCGCGCCAAAGGCCGCAGCGGCGAGGAGATCCTGGCCGCGCTGGCACAGCGTTTGAACAACAGCCACGCAGAAGAAGTGCAGGCGGCGCTGGAAGCGCTGCGCGAAATTACCCTGTTACGACTGGAAGGAGCAATAAGCGAATGACCACCCTCAGCACTCATATTCTGGATATTTCCACCGGTAAACCCGCCGGGGGCGTGGCGCTGCGGCTTGAGCAGGGCGAGCAGGTTATCGCCAGCGGGCTGACCAACGCCAACGGACGGCTGGGCGATTTCGCCCCCGCGCCGCTGCCGCCCGGGCGCTATCGGCTGGTGGCGGAAACCGGCGACTGGTTTGCAGCAAAGGGGCTGGAGACGCCTTTCCCCTGCGCGCAGATTGATTTCATTATTCCGGCTGCGGCGGACGATCACTATCATCTGCCGTTTCTGATTGCTCCCGGCGGCTGGTCCACCTATCGCGGGAGCTGATCGGATAATCGTTCAGCTCGCTGCAACTGACTTCCGCGCTTCAACGGCTGCAGCGACGTAGAACATCGCTGCAGCCGATCGAATAAACCGCAGCGACGAACAGGGCAGACAGGGTTTTGGCCCGTTGGCGTAAAGGCGAAGTGGGCGATACCCTGCAACGCCTGCTCCCGGCTCAGGCTGTTATTCGCGATATCCCCTGATTGAATCGGCGATCTACCGTAAAAATTTTTTTGCCGGGTTAAAATATTGCGCTCAATGAAAAACATAATAAATTTCATTGGGTTAATGTTTTTCTTCAATGAAAGCAACGTGTTGGAAAAGGGGGGCCGGTCAGGTTATTATCGCTTTCGGCAAACCGATACCAACGCCTTTCATAACGCCTGTCTCTGGAAAGCGAAAAGTTTACGCGTTTCATTTTTGGTTATTAAAAACTAAAAAAGTAATTAAATTTTTAACAGATGAGGTTTCATTTTTCACTAGTCTGTGGGGGATGTATGACTGTTTTTATCAAAGAACTTTTGTCGGCATGCGATCGCGAATATTCCAAATTCCGGTCGGGAACGCTGAAAGAATATGATGCTGCTGTTTATAAACGCGTTGGCGACTACTGGAAAGCCATCAATATAGATAATATAGATGGCAAAACGCTGTCAAAAGATAAACACGGGAAGTTTTATAATCCGGCATGGTCATCAGCCTTTGTTTCTTTCGTTGTTAAAAATGCCGGCGCAGGCGATCTGTTTAACTATTCTTCGGCGCACTGTCATTATATCGAGTCTGCAAGAAAGGCGAAGGTAAACGGCACTAAAAGCGCTTACTATGCTGTTTCACCTGATTCGGATATTCCCGCACCGGGTGATATTATTTGCTCGGGCCGCGAATATGCGAGCGAATACAGTTTTGAAAATGCCGAACTGGCGTATAAAACGGACAGTTTCTACCCTTCACACGGTGACGTGGTTATTTATGTTAATCGGGAACAAGGATACCTTATTACCATCGGTGGAAATGTCGGTAATTCCGTAAAACAGAAGAAAATACTTATCGATGAAAAAGGGTTTCTAGTAGACAGAGTGGATGGTAATAATCTTTTACCGTGGCTGGCTTTGTTGAAATGTCAGCTGTGAAGGATAACGGAAGATAAGCGATTATGCTTATTCTGAGCCTGTAGCAATCGGTGAACCGTGATTGAGCTGTGCCTTCCCCCTCGGCAGCATCCCGGCGGGGAAGGGCCTCGCGATATCCGTATCAGCAGAACCCGTCCGGGCATCAGTTCATGATTATCGTCACAGTTCCTGGCGAGGGTGCTTGAGACTGGCGGGATGATTCGTTATAACAGCCCCCTGGACGTTATCAGATAACTCTGAGCGAAACCTGATCGCATTGAAACCGTAATGGCTTCAATGCAATCAGGTTTTTTTTTGTCTTTTTTATGAAAAAGGTCACGTGAAAGATGGCTGCAATGATAGTCGATAAGATTCTGAGCAATAACGCGGTCCTGCTGATCAACGCCCGGCATGAAGAGGTGGTGGCGATCGGGCGCGGTATTGGTTTTGGTAAAAAGCCCGGGGATGCGGTGGACGCCAGCGAGATTGAAAGCCAGTTTGTGAAAAAGTCCGAGGGGCTGGCGGATGTGTTCGCGCAGCTGCTGGCGGAGATCCCGCCTGCGAACCTGGCCGTGACCCAGCGGATTATCAACCTGGCGCAGCAGCGGCTGGCGATCACCGTGCAGGACACGCTGTTCCTGGCGCTCAGCGACCATATTAATTTCGCCATTCAGCGCCACAGCAACGGCCTGGCGATTAAGAACTTCCTGCTGTGGGATATCAAACGTTTTTACGCCGAAGAGTTTGCCGTCGGGCTTGAAGCGCTGGGGCTGATCGAGCAGGCGCTCGGTATTACGCTGCCGCAGGATGAGGCGGGATTTATCGCCCTGCATCTGGCCAATGCCAAAAATAACAGCGATATGCAGAGCACCATGGACAGTGCGACCATTATCAGGGATGTACTGAGCATTTTGCAGTACGATTTCAAGCTGACCTGGGATGAAAACTCGCTGGACTACCAGCGCTTTGTTACCCATCTGAAATTCTTCGCTCTGCGGCTGTTGAATCGTAAAACCGTGGCGCACGGCGACGACAGTATCTATCAGGGCATTACCGAAATGATGCCGAAGGCCTGGGCCTGTGCAAAGAAAATCTGTCACTACGTGGATAAAAACTATGGCTGCCAGCTCACCACCGATGAGGTGATGTTTCTGACCATCCATATCAATCGCCTCAGCGGCGGTTAAACTGATTTACAGGTCTTACTTCAGGGCGTAACTGAACCAATCAGGCGAAACCTGCTTCAGCAACGACATCTTACGATGCCGGTGCTGAGCAGGTTTTTTTGTTTTCAGGCCTGCACAGCAGGCACGCAGTTAAATGAGTCATAAAGGAGAAGGTAACGATGAATATGGCATTCCCGGAAGGATTTTTGTGGGGCGGTTCGGTAGCAGCCAACCAGGTTGAAGGCGCATGGAACGAGGGTGGGAAGGGCGTTTCCACCTCCGATCTGCAACCGCAGGGCATCCACGGCAAGGTCGTTGAGCGTGACGCGGACAGCCGCGGCGTGAAAGATCAGGCCATCGATTTCTATCACCGCTACCCGGAAGACGTGAAGCTGTTTGCCGAGATGGGCTTTAAAGTGCTGCGCACCTCCATCGCCTGGACGCGTATCTATCCCGAGGGTGATGAAACCCAGCCAAATGAAGAGGGGCTGGCGTTTTACGACCGCCTGTTTGATGAAATGGCGCGCTACGGTATCCAGCCGCTGATCACGCTGTCGCACTATGAGATGCCTTACGGGCTGGTGAAAAAGTACGACGGCTGGGGCGGCCGCGAAGTGATTGCGATGTTTGAACGCTATGCGCGCACGGTTTTCACCCGCTACCGCGATAAGGTGAAGTACTGGCTGACCTTCAACGAAATCAATATGGCGCTGCACGCACCGTTTACCGGCGTCGGACTGGCGGGGGAAAGAAGCAAGCAGGAAATCTATCAGGCAATCCATCATCAGCTGGTAGCCAGCGCCCGTGCGGTGAAGGCCTGCCACGAGATTATCCCGGATGCCAAAATCGGCAGCATGCTGCTGGGCGGGATCCGCTACCCGATCACCTGTAAGCCGGAAGATGTGCTGAAGGCGCAGAGCGTGAACCGCGACTGGCTGTTCTTTGGCGACGTGCAGGCGCGCGGTGCTTATCCGGCGTGGATACAGCGCTTCTTCCGCGAAAACGACATTGCGCTGAATATCACCGCGCAGGACGCTGCCGACCTGAAAGAGACGGTCGATTTTATCTCCTTCAGCTACTACATGAGCGGCTGTGCGGCGGCGCAGCCGGAGCTGTATCAAAGCTCGCGCACCAATATCATGAAGATGATCCCCAACCCGCACCTGCAAAGCTCCGAATGGGGCTGGCAGATCGACCCGCAGGGGCTGCGCTTCCTGCTCAACGAACTGCACGATCGCTACCTGAAGCCGCTGTTTATTGTGGAAAATGGTCTGGGGGCGAAAGACGTTCCGGCTGCGGACGGCTCGATCCAGGACGATTACCGCATCCAGTATCTGCAAGCCCATCTGGTGCAGGTGAGGGAAGCGATTGAAGACGGCGTTGAGCTGATGGGCTACACCAGCTGGGGGCCGATCGATCTGGTCAGCGCCGGTACTGCACAGATGTCTAAACGCTATGGCTTTATCTACGTTGACCGCGATGATGAAGGCAACGGCACGCTGGAGCGCCGCCGTAAGAAAAGCTTTTACTGGTATCGCGATGTGATCGGCAGCAACGGTGCCAGCCTGAACGATCCCGTCTGACCGTGAGAGATCGCGTTGCCCGGGCACCCTGTGTGCCCGGGCGTGCTGCCGTTATGGCGTTACGGTGACGATAGCGCGGCGGTAGGCGAACAGTGACGGCGTACCGTCATCCTGCACCTGCAGAATGATATGGAACGGCGTCGCTGTTTTCACCGCTGGCGCGGTAAAGCGGAGTGCCTCGCGCTCGGTATCCTCCAGCTTGAGGTCCGGGCCAAAGTGGATATTCATCGTGGTGGCGGTCGGTTCTTTGTACTGCCACCAGCGGTAGCTGAGGCGGTTATTATCCACATCGTGCGACCCCTTCGCCGACAGCTCTACCACTTCGCCCGATTTCACTTTCAGCTCGACGATCCCCTGTCCCGGCTGCCCGTTCAGCACCAGCTGCGGATTGTGGTTGGCCTTTTTCACGTCCGGGGTCACGCTCCACTGCATACGTGCGGCAAAATCATTTTGATACGCCTCGCGCCAGCGCCAGATGGTGGCACTGGCGGTGCGGTGGCTTTTGCCATCGACGCCGGTGACCGTATCGGAGGTGCTGGTACGCAGCCCGCTACGGCTGTCGGGCGTGACCGCCGCATAGCGCCCGCCCCAGCCGCCGTACTCCGGATGTTCCGGCGCGTTCAGTCCGTTTTGCAGCAGGTAGAGGAACGAGGGCGTATCGCCTTCCATAGTGTATTCAATGGCCGGATAGGCCGCGCCCAACGGTCCCTGATTGCGGATGTTGCGGGCCAGCCAGTCGTTGTTGACCTGGCTCATATCGCCGCCTTCGGCAAAGCGCGACGACATGCCGCTCCAGGTGGCGATGAAGTAGTCATTCCAGGCGTGAATGCTGGTGATATAGCGCAGTGCAGGGAACTGCGCCCGTATCCATTCGCCGGTATTGTCCTGATCGGATATCGCATAAACGCGGATTTTACTGACGAACGCCTCAACCTCTTCCGCGCTGCGGGTGGCGCGCACGTCGTACAGCGCCTGCGCCAGATCCACCGCGCCGCCCCAGACGTCGATCCACAGCGGGCGCGGGTCAGATTTATCCACCGACTTGATAATCAGCGCCGACGCCTCGGTAGATTTCCCCGCGCCGACGTAATCCATACCGTAGCCAGCGCGACCGGCCCGCACGACCGAACGCAGTTCTTCGGCGCTCGGGTAGCCTTCCGCGTGCCTGCGCAGATTCGGTAGCGCCTGCGCATAGGCGTCGATGCGCTTGTGCATCATCTCCGGGTTCACCCGGTCACGCAGCCAGGTTGAGGTGGTGGCTATCAGCCCCTCCACGTTAAATTCGTTGCTGTACACCAGGAAGCGCACCAGCGACTGCGAGTCGTCCGGCTCATTGCCGATATCGGACAAAATCAGAATGCGCGTTTTCTGCTGTCCTGCCTGCGCCTGCGTTTGTTCCTGTTGCTGCGTCGCTGCCTGTTCCGCTGCGGCGAGGGCGGTGGTGCTGGTGAGGGTACAGGCGAGCATCGCGCCGAGTAGTGGGTTTAACCGGGCCATCATCTTTCTCCGTTGGGGATCGCCAAAAACAAAAAAACCTGCTTTCCGTTGCCGGGTAAGCAACAGAAAGCAGGTTTCGCCGAATGATCAGTAACGTCCTGAGGGCGTAGTTATAAGAACAGGGTACGGCCGGGGCAATCACTATTCCTGATAAATGTGATGCAGCCGCCGTATTTAATTCTTTTCCACCGCGGGCGGAATGAAAATTTAGTGATGACTTTCACAAAACCGAATATATCAGTGGAATTTCTTCAGCGGTATTGTTAAAAGAAGGGCGTTCGTCAGGACGTGACCAGAATTCTCTGGGCGAAACCTGGATAAAGCAGTGTGTTTTTTCACACTATTTTATCCAGGTTTTTTTTTGCTTTTTTTCCTGCTGGCCAGCGGATACAGGCAACGATCGTAAACGCACTGCAATGACTGTCGTCGATAAAACGGGAATTATTATCATGAATACTGAAGTGCTGGCAGGAAATATACTCAAGCTGGTGGGTGGGGAGAACAACGTTGCCTCGCTGGTGCATTGCGCCACGCGGCTGCGCTTTAAAATTATCGACAATAGCAAGGTCAATCAGCCGGAGCTGGAAGCGCTGGACGGCGTGATCACCGTGGTGAGAGGCTCCGGTCAGCTGCAGGTGGTGATCGGTAACCGCGTGCCGGATGTGTTCCGCGCAATCGGTGCCATCTCCGGGCTGCTGGACGACAGCAAAAGTAAAAAGGCGGCACCGGAGCAGCAAAACAGCGCCTCGGTACTCGGCCGTCTGATCGATCTGGTGTCGGGAATTTTCACTCCGCTGCTGGGCGCGATGGCCGCCGCCGGGGTATTAAAAGGCGCGCTGGCGATTGTGCTGGCGGCGGGCTGGATGACCAGCAAAGAAACCACCTACATTATTTTGCATGCGGCCTCGGACAGCCTGTTCTATTTCCTGCCGATGCTGCTGGCGATTACCTCCGCGCGTAAATTTGAAACCAACGTATTTGTTGCGGTGTCGATTGCCGGTGCGCTGATTTATCCCAGCATCCAGCAGCTGTTTACCGCCGGTAATCCGGTGACCTTCTTCGGCCTGCCGGTGATGATGATGAAATATACCGGCACGGTGATCCCGATTATTTTCAGCGTCTGGCTGATGTCGATTCTGGAACGCTTCCTGAACCGCCATATTCACGAAAGCGTGCGTAATATCCTGACGCCGTTCTTCCTGCTGACGCTGATGGTGCCGCTGACGTTAATGACCATCGGGCCGGTGGGCGTTTCGGCGAGCGAAGCGGTGGCGTCACTGTTTGTCAGCATCTACGGCATCAATCCAATTATTGCCAGCGCGCTGATGGCCGCATCGTGGCAGATTTTGGTGATCTTCGGCGTGCACTGGGGCTTTGTAACGGTCTTTATCAACGATATTTCGGTGATGGGCCACAGCTATCTGAAGGCGGCTTCCAGCCCGTCGGTGTTTGCCCAGTCCGGCGCGCTGCTGGCGGTGATGCTGCGTACCAAAGATAAAAAGCTTAAGGCGCTGGCGGGAAGCAGCTTTATCGCCTCGCTGTTCGGCATTACCGAGCCGGGTGTTTACGGTGTGACCCTCAAGCTGAAAAAGCCGTTTGTCTGCGCGGTGATCGCCGCCGGATTCGGCGGAGCCATTGCGGGCTATGCCAAAAGCTCAGCCATTTCCATGGGCATGCCGGGCCTGCTGACCCTGCCTATCTTCTACGGCGAAGGCTTTATCGGCTTTATTATCGGCTGCGTGGTGGCCTTTGCCGCCAGCCTGGTGCTGACGCTGCTGGTCGGATTCGATGACCCGGCGCTGAAGACCACGGCTCAAACCGCACCTTCTGCGCCCGCAGCAGTGGAAAAACGCACCGTGAGCACGGAAACTTCTGCGGCAGCAACGGCAGCAACGGCAGCAACGGCGGCGCAGGTGGTCAACGAGCAGATCGCCGCCCCGATCTCCGGCACGGTGATCCCGCTGACTGCGGTTGATGACAAGGTTTTCTCCTCCGGCATTGTCGGCCAGGGCTTCGCCATTGTGCCGGATGAAGGACGGGTGTACTCCCCGGTGGATGGCCATATCGCCAGCACCTTCGCCAGCGGCCACGCCATCGGCATTAACTCCACCGGCGGCGCGGAGATCCTGATCCACGTGGGTATCAATACCGTGCAGCTGGAAGGCCAGCATTTCCAGATGCAGGTGAAAGAGGGTGATGAGGTGAAAAAAGGCCAGCTGCTGCTGACCTTCGATCTCGATGAAATTAAGAAAGCGGGCTATGACACGGTGACGCCGGTAATTGTCACAAACAGTGAAGCGTGGCGTGAAATGCAGATTAGCGATAAACCGCATTCTCGCTCTGGCGAACCGGTGATGGCGCTGTCGCTGTAATGAATTAACGCGCAGTAGAAATAAAGTCAGTAGCGGCGTTGGGCTGTCGCCGTCGTTAATAAAACAACATTGATGGTTAATTCAAACTATCCCTTCAGGACGTGACTGATTTAATTCAGGCGAGACCTGCAACCGGCGGAAATACACTCCGCTGGCGGCGGGTCTTTTTTTTTGCGGGGATGCAATACCCTGGGGTAATAATGAAAGCGAAACAACTGAATTATAAAAAAACGATGATCGCGGCGGCGTTATTCTCTTGCTACGCCGTCAGCGGTGAAGCCGTGGCGCAAAAACTGACGCTGGAACAGCGCATGGAAATGCTGGAGGCGCAGTTGCTGGCTACCCAGCAGAAACTGCAGGCCTACGAGGATAAGGAGCAGGCGACGGCTTCGGCTCGTGCTGATTCGGCGGCATCCGGTTCTCCGGCGGGTTCTGCTGCTTATGCTGCCTCGGCTTCGTCTGCGGGCAGCGTTGCTTCTGGCGTTCCGGCGGCATCTTCATCAGGGAGATCGGCTGCTGGCGTTCCGGCAACCGCTGCGCCATCGGTCGCCCGGACCGCCTCCGCTGCACCCGCCGCACCGCTGGAGCTGTCGCCGGACACGCTGAAGCAGATCAGTAAATATGTGCAGGACGACACCGGCTTTAAATACTCCGGCTATTTCCGCTCCGGCTGGGCCAGCACCACCAACGGCGGGCCGAAGTCCTGGGGCGTGGGGTCGCTGGGGCGCTTCGGTAACGAATACGACGGCTGGTATAACCTGTCGCTGAAAAAACGCGCCTGGCGCGAGGGCGATAAATCCATCTGGGCTAACGTGCAGTTTGAGGGCGATTTAGGCTTAACCCAGAGCAATGAATCCTTCGAAAAGGGCATGTCCGGCGGCGGTATGGGCAAGCTCAGCAAGCTGTACGTAGAGGGTAACGGCCTGCTGCCGTTCGCGCCGGAAGCCTCGGTGTGGATCGGTAAACACACGCTGCCGCAGTATGAAATTCAACTGCTGGACTGGAAAAGCAACCGCACGCTTTCCGGCGCGGGCATCGGGATTGAGAACTGGGCGATGCCGGTGGGATCGCTGAGCATGGCGCTGACCCGCAACGACATCGATAACTACAGCACGGTGTGTGCGGCGGGTTCCTCAACCTGTAGCGATACCACCCAGGTTAACGTCAATATCGCCGAAGTTCGCTATAAAAACCTGCCGATAACCGACAGCGTGACGCTGGAGCTGGGGGCTAAATACGCCTTCGCCAATCAGACCGATGAACAGAAAGAGGCGCAGGCGGATAACGACTACTATAAGGTCAAATCCTCCTGGCTTGGCCAGGCGATTCTGCGCAACCCGCTGCTCAACGGCACCAACGAACTGACGCTACAGGTGGCCGATAACTCGCTGGCCAGCCAGTTTATGAATATCTCCAGCGCCAATCCGGATTTTGACTACAACAGCTCCTACTACGGCATTCACAGTGACGGCATCGGCTGGCGTCTGGTCAGCCAGGGCGAGTTTTACCTGAGCGACAAGATCATCATGGCGCACGCGCTGGTCTACGGTCGCGGCCACGATCTCTACTCCACTTACACCGGCGCACACACCGACTTCGAAACCGCGCGCGCGGTGATCCGCCCGTCGTGGATCTGGAGCCGCACCATGCAGACCGCGCTGGAGCTGGGTTACTTTAACCAGCAGAACCGCGCCAACAACCTCAGCTTTGATGAGTCCGGCTATAAGGTGACGCTGGCGCAGGTCTTTAAGGTGGATACCAGCATTCTGAACTCGCGCCCGGAAATCCGCCTGTACACCACCTACCTGAAGGCGCTGGAAAACGAGATCGACAGCACCACCTTTAACGACGGTAAAGATTATCAGATTAGCTTCGGCGTGCAGGCTGAAGTGGTGTTCTGATCTTCGGGCCGTCAGTGTTCAGGCCGTAGAGCAAAAAACGATGCCTCTCGCGAAATTCGCGGGGGGTATTTCTTATATTTAGCGCAATTTTATTGAAGACAGGCTTACCTGTTTGCACTGCGCTCCGACTACGTTTTCACTTCCTGACTTCCTGACTTCCTGACTTCCTGACTTCCTGACTTCCTGACTTCCTTAATCACCCCGGCATCTCACTGATTCATCACCGTGCAACGCTGTTCGTCAGTGGTGCATCCGGCGGATCGGAGAGGATAAATTGCAGGTTTGAGCACACTTTTCGTAAGAATATTGTAAAAATAGTAAATGAATATTCACCCACCGGTTTTTTTTACACTAACGTTACAACGTGGCTGTGCTGGACGCGGTTTGCATAGGGATTGCATAGTTATTCATTTCAATCTGTTGATTTCTCGCAAAAAAACCTCGGTCCATTCCCTTTATGCACTCCCTGGCACGATCGGTGCTTTATCTCGCTGGCTGAAATACTTGCTTTTATTAATGACAATAACTCATAGGGTAAAGGAATGTTTAAGAAACTCGCCGTGGCTTTAGCTCTCCTCTCGGCTCAACAGGCCGGTGCTGCCGTTGAATATGGCGACTACGCCAAAGAAACCCTCGATACACTAATCCACGATTATCCCGGTCGATATCGCGACACCGATAACTTTGTCGGCGCGGCGCAGTGGATGGAGGACCGCATGTCTCCGGGTTATAACGTTCTCCGCCAGGATTTTACCTGGACCGTGCGGGGCCAGACTCGCGCCTCGCAGAACGTGATTGCTTACAATAAAGGTTTGCAGGATGACTATATTGTTACCGGCGCGCACTTCGATTCCTACTACGGCAGACCGACGCTGGAAGCGCTGGACGATAACGCCTCGGGCGCGTCACTGCTGACCGAAATTGCGCATAATCTGAGCGGCATTCAGACCGAGCGCACGCTGGTCTTTGCGGCATTCGGTGCGGAAGAGGAGGGGCTGCGCGGATCGGCAGCGATGGTTAAAGAGCTGGAGGCCAACAACCTGACCGGTAACCTGAAAGGGATGATCAACATGGACAGTATGATCACCGGGGATATGCTCTATGCCCACGCCGGGGATAACAGCGTCAGCAACCCGGCGCTGACCAGCCTGCGCGACCAGCTGTTCCGCATTTCCGAAGAACTGGGCGTGAAGCTGTATACCAACCCGGGGCTCGATCCGCAGTATCCTGCCGGGACCGGCTGCTGTAGCGACGGCGACAGCTTTAACATTCTCGACATTCCGGTGCTGTATCTGGAAGCGACCAACTGGGATATCGGTGATAAAGACGGCTATACCCAGACCACCAATCCGGCAGTACCGGGCGGGGCAACCTGGCACAGTCCGGCCACGGATAACGAAGAATTCCTGACCAGCGTGTTTGGTCAGGAAAGAATTACCCAGCGCCTGCACGACGTGTCGTTAATCCTCACCCGGCTGCTGCTTGAGTGGTCCAATACCGACCTGCTGTACTCCGCATCTTCCGCAGGGCAGCTTCAGCGCGTGGTGGAAGAGAGCCTGCGCCGTCAGCATCAGAGCCTGAACGATCTGCACGACGGCCGCCGTCAGCTGCTCAGCCTGCAGCCTCGTGAAGCGGGCACGTGGGGAGGTGCCGTCGGTATTGAAGGCCAGTCTACCCCGGCGGATGGTTTTGATACCGTGCCGCAGGGGCGCGCGCAAAATACCATGGCTTATGCCCTGGTTGACTACCAGTTCAACGATCGCGCCGTGCTGGGATCGAGCCTGAGCTATCAGCGTAATAAAGATAAGCTGGAGCGTGACGGATCGGTGAAAGGGGACACCTGGCAACTGGGGGTTTATGGCCAGCTGACCTTCGATAACCCGCTTTGGCTGACCGGTGACCTGTCTGCCGGGCGGGCCAGCCTCGATACCCGCCGCTCGGTGTATATCGAATCAGGCGATGGCCTGGCGCTGCTGGACCATACGCTTAACGGCCATACCAACGCCAACTTCTACGGTGGCCGGGTGAACGGCGGCTATGACTTTACCTTCGCTCAGCTGCGCACCGGGCCGTTTGCCGGACTGGACTACACGCACTATTCGGTTGACGGTTTCAGCGACCGTGAAGATCTGCGCACCGCCGTGGACTACCAGAAGCAGGATTTCAACTCGCTGGAAGCCTCGCTGGGCTGGAAAATTTCCTCATCATTCAGCGTTGCGCAGCATCAGACCTTACTGCCGTACGCGCATCTGTCCTGGGTGCGTGAACTCAGCGACGGCGTGAATGACCAGTTCAACGTTCGCGACCGGGCGGAAGGGGCCGTGCGCAGCGTGAGCATCGGAGCGCCGGACAAGAGCTTTGGCCGGGGCGGCGTGGGCGTGCAGTGGCTGATGGGCGATAACCTGTCGCTGTATACCGACGTCAGCAGCCGGTTCGCCAATTCTGACGGTGCGCAGACCCAGTACACCGTGGGCGGCGCGTTCCGCTTTTAACTGATGTCGCTGGTGTGAGGAGCGGTTCCTCTGTGGGATCGACATCGCGCGATGATCCGTTTGCGATGTTCACAGCTTCTCCACCAGCGTTTTTAACTGCGTAATCACCTTCTCTTTCTCATCGTCAGTTTCCCCGCTGTAAGGGCGGGTTGACTGGCGGATGATCAACCGCGTCGGCAGCAGCTCGCGGATCTTGATCTGCGGTGCGGCCATTAGCTGGATCAGCCTTTCCACCGCGCGTTTCCCCAACACATTGAAATCCTGAGCCACGGTGGTTAACGGCGGCTGGAAGTAGAGGCTGTCCGCCGTATCGTCATAGCCGGTGACCGACACGGCCCGGCTGCCGGTGCGATTGAGCTGCGCCAGTGCGCTAAGCACGCCGAGCGCCATCTGATCGTTGGCCACCACCATCGCGCTGATCCGCGGATGCTGGTGCAGCAGTTCAAAGGTTTTCTGCCAGCCGCTGGCGGCGCTCCAGTCGCCAAATACCGTCACCGCGTTGGCGATCCCCAGCCGGTGCAGCGCTTCTCGCCAGCTGCTCAGGCGCATACGGGCGGAGACGGAACTTTCCGGCCCGGCCAGCAGGCCGAACTCCCGATGCCCGGCATCCCACAGGTGCTGCACGCAGGCCCCGCAGCCGTCGCGGTGATCGAAACGCACGCAGCAGACGTCGCTCTCCGGCGAGACATCCAGAAACAGGCAGGCAATATCGCTGTTTTCCGCCGCCAGCCGCTCCGCCACGCTGCTTTCCAGCGGCAGGCTGATAATCGCCCCGCGAATATGCTGAGCGCGGAACTCATTTAGTCGGTCCTGCAGCGACGAAAAATCGGCCTGAACCGGCATCGCAATCGACACTTCCAGCTGGTGCGATCCGGCGTAGCTTTTCACCGCGGCGGCAATTTGCGACGGTGCGTGCAGCGTCAGCGAGGCGGTAATCAACCCAATCGACGGCGCGGATTTCCCCGCCAGCAGCTGTGCGGAGCGGTTCGGGACATAGTGCAGCGCCTGCATCGCGCGGATCACTTTCTCACGCGTGCGTTCGGCCACCACCGCTGGATTATTCAGTACCCGGGAAACCGTCTGCTGGGAAACGCCGGCCTCGCGGGCGACATCTTCTAACGTTGCCAAATGGCGCTGCATGCGGCGCTCCTTATTGCGGTAAAGGTGAATGTCGTGCGCTAACATTTTATGTTTAACGAACGACAAAAAGCAGCCGTTTTCCCGGCGTTTCGTGACGGCGGGCGGGTTTCATTTTCGCCGTTATTGCGGCATCAACGAAAATATCTGATAACGAAATCATTCATGTCTGACGGGCGACATTTTAGTTTAGAAGCGGCTGCTGACTGAGACGGGATGACAATAACGGTTAACGATGTACTTCCAATAATAATCGGTGGCAGAAGCCCCCAACCCTACAGAAATAATACGGGACATCACCATGAAACTTTCTGAACTTGCCCCACGTGAACGGCACAACTTTATCTATTTCATGCTGTTCTTTTTCTTCTACTACTTCATTATGTCGGCCTACTTCCCGTTTTTCCCCGTGTGGCTGGCGGAAGTTAACCACCTGACCAAAACCGAAACCGGGATTGTTTTCTCCTCGATTTCCCTGTTTTCCATTGTCTTCCAGCCGGTGTTCGGCCTGATTTCCGATAAGCTCGGGCTGCGCAAGCATCTGCTGTGGACCATTACGGGGCTGTTAATCCTCTTTGCGCCGTTCTTTATCTTCGTGTTCTCACCGCTGCTGCAGATGAACATCATCGCCGGTGCGCTGGTGGGCGGGATCTACCTGGGGATGGTGTTCTCCAGCGGTTCCGGCGCGGTGGAGGCGTATATTGAACGCGTCAGCCGCGCTAACCGCTTTGAATACGGCAAGGTCCGCGTTTCCGGCTGCATCGGCTGGGCGCTGTGTGCCTCAATCACCGGCATTCTGTTCAGCATCGACCCGAATATCACCTTCTGGATCGCCTCCGGATTTGCGCTGATCCTCGGCGTGCTGCTGTGGGTATCCAAACCCGAGAGCAGCAACAGCGCCGAAGTCATCGACGCGCTGGGCGCCAACCGCCGGGCGTTCTCAATGCGCACCGCCGCCGAACTGCTGCGGATGCCGCGCTTCTGGGGTTTTATTGTTTACGTGGTGGGCGTGGCCAGCGTGTATGACGTGTTCGACCAGCAGTTCGCCAACTTCTTTAAAGGCTTTTTCTCCAGCCCGCAGCGCGGCACCGAAGTGTTTGGCTTTGTCACCACCGGCGGGGAGCTGCTCAATGCGATGATCATGTTCTGCGCGCCGTTTATTATTAACCGCATCGGTGCCAAAAATGCCCTGTTAATTGCCGGACTGATTATGTCCATGCGTATTCTGGGATCGTCCTTTGCCAGCTCGGCGGTGGAAGTGGTGATCCTCAAGATGCTGCATATGTTTGAGCTGCCGTTTCTACTGGTCGGCACCTTTAAGTACATCTCCTCGGCGTTTAACCCGAAGCTTTCCGCCACTCTGTTCCTGATCGGCTTTAACTTATCGAAACAGCTATCGGGCGTGGTGCTCTCGGCGTGGGTAGGGCGGATGTACGATACCGTCGGCTTCCACCAGGCGTATCTGACCCTGGGCTGTATTACGCTGAGTTTTACGGTGATTTCTGTCTTCACCCTTAAAGGCAGTAAAACGCTGCTGCCGGCAACGGCGAAGAATAGCGTTGCATGATAGTGAAGGGCTGCCATGGAGGGCGGGCCTTTGTGCTTACTGAGTTAGTCTTTCGTGTAATCCCCTTGCCTTCGGCGGCGCAAAGCTTTGGAAGCCGCGCCGCATTTTCCCTTCCTGAAACGTCATAACTCTTTGAGCCGGTGGAGAAGTTTTCTATCATCGGCTTTATTTGCCATGGACTCAGCTCCTGCTTGATAACAGGCTAAACTAAGGAAATTACCACAATGGAATTGATTAATAATTGCGCACGCATCGCCGACAATGTTATATTTAAATATAATTTTTGGAGGTGTTCTATGCATATTGCTCGCCTGAAAAAGGTTGGAGGCTCCGTCATGCTGGCGGTTCCTCCTGCCGTGCTTAAAACGCTGGGGCTGACTACCGATAGTGAAGTCGGCATGACCATTGATAATGGCCGCCTGATTATTGAACCCCAGAAACGACCGCATTATTCCCTTGATGAGCTGCTGGCGCAGTGCGATCCGCACGCAGAAATCAGTGACGAGGATCGGGAATGGGCTAATGCCTCTGCCCTGGGTAAGGAGGTCCTGTAAATGGACAGGGGAGAAATCTGGCTCGTCTCTCTCGATCCCACTGCGGGGCATGAACAACGCGGAACGCGGCCGGTACTGATTGTTTCACCCGCTTCGTTTAACGCTTTCACCCGGCTCCCCGTTGTTGTGCCAATCACCAGCGGCGGCAACTTCGCCCGCACGGCAGGCTTCGCCGTTTCTCTGGATGGTGCGGGAACGAAAACCACCGGCGTGATCCGCTGCGACCAGCCCAGAACCCTTGATATGGAAGTGCGTAACGGTAAACGCCTGGAGCGTGTACCCGAGGTTATTGTCAATGAGGTGCTGGCACGGCTGGAGGCGATTCTTGGGTGATGTTTTGGGGGGAGAAAGCTGATACTTGCTCAGAGCGGGCTTCAGTTTGCTATGTGCCAAATGTGGGCATTGAATACCCCTCCATATTTTCATTAGAGAGAATGGTTTTAGTAAACATCATGCCATTATGGAAATGTCTTACAGAGTAACAAAATGCTTTGTCTTCATAAATTTTCCGCATGTGTAATTCATTTAGTTAAGTACTAAATTAAATTGACGCACGTTTAGACTTTCGCTATCTTAATCAAAACTTAGACCGGGTAGAGCCCTTATGACTCAGGAAACACCAACGTTCACGATGCTCGTCAGGGCTGCGTATCAGTTAAGTGCTGCGGATGCGCGTCTGCGTGGCCGTGCGACCCGGGAACTGGGCGCATTATCGATGACCCACGCGCGCATTCTGAAACTGCTGGATGAACGTGGTTCATTGTCTGTCACGGAATTAGCTGAGGGTACGGAAACCTCCAGCGGAGCAGTAACGCAGCTTTTGAAAGGCTTGGTTACTGCCGGATATGTTGAAAAACATGTTGCCGATGACGACCGTCGCCGAGTTGAGGTGACGCTAACCAGCATCGGCCAGCAGCGCAGCAGGCAACGGGAAGCGATGATACACGAGTGGTTACAGACTTCGCTTGCCAGCTATTCAGAGAAGGAACTGACAGCGGTCGTGACAATATTTACCCAATTGGGCGAACTCTATGATCGACTGTAAGCGATACATTTATCATCGTTGGCAGGTCAAAAGCGGTTTCAACACGTGATGTAAATTTTCCCCTGTTGCTGAAAGGGCACTATCTGTAGGCAAATAAAACCGCCTAAAAACATTAGTACTTAATTAATTATCCCGAAACTTGGTCAACATTACGATCAGTCCGGTATTAGTTGCCTGTCAGCTGGGTTCGGCCTGAACTCACCGCATAAATGTGGTCTGAGTTCAGAAAAATAATAAAAGAGCATTCAGTGAAAACATGATAACCAAACTTAAAATAATTCATAATAAAGAATCTTTAGCCATACAGTTTGGCCATTTTTTGTCACAGCATCCGAAATGTGAAGTTTTTCTATATATCACAGCGGCTCTGATTCTTGGCCTTAGCCAGGGATTTTCGATTAATCTTTTCGCATCTAATATTGCATCTATCCAGGGGTATGTCGGCCTTACCCAGGATGACATGTTATTGCTTAACTCAGTATTTTATATGTCTAACCTGACTGCGATAATGCTTTTATATAAATTTCGTGCATTTGTTGGCCTAAAGCTGTTTGCTGAGCTGGGCCTGGTGATGTTTTTAATCTGCTCCGTACTGCAGTTGTATAGTCATAACTCGATAATGGCCTTTATTACCCGTTTTTTGATGGGGATATCCAGTGCTCCTCTCAACACGCTTGCTGTATTTTATGTCAATGAAAAAATAAAATCTCACAGGAAGATTCTCATTGGATTAACGCTAGGTATGTTTGGAAGTCAACTGGCTGTTTCATTCTCCAGCATAGTGACTAATTGGATTATCGATGAGCGCTATTGGACCGGTGTTTTTGTTATTGATATTTTTATGGCGCTATTAAGTTTGGTGGTTATTATCTTTATACCACTAACTCAGACGGCAAAAGAGAATATGTTTGAGTACAGAGATATAGTGAGTTATATCAGTTTATTTATTTTTACATCGTCACTGTCATTATACCTTATCAGGATTGTGGTTTATTTCGGTGATGATGGTGATTCGCTCTCGTTTCTACTTGTTATCAGTGGGTTAAGTTTTGCTCTTCTTTTTGTCAATGAGCGACATCGTAAAAATCCAATTGTTGTTTTTTCATGGATCACAAATCCGGAAATGTTTTTGTTTTTTTGTTCGCTCTTTGTCTTCAGGATCATCATGAGTGAAACAAACAGCATTGTTGTTCCACTACTGATGAATAATGGCACGGCAGGTAAAGCAGATTTCCCCTCTATTTATCTGGCTTTTAGCGCAGGGTTAGTTTTTGGCACAATAATTGTTTTGCGTTTTATAAATAAAAAGAACGTGGTGGCGTTTCAGTATATAACCTTGTGGTTATGTCTTTTTGCCCTGATTTCTGACTATCTGTCAGGTGATACCCCGGCACCGGAAGAATTCATTATGGGGCAGTTTGTTATGGGGGTTGCTTCGGCCTTATATATTCCGGGGGCAATATACTACGGATACACAAGAGCGCTAAAACTGGGAAAGTCGCAGTTTATGAGCTTCCTGCTTATTTTTCTGGGAGCACAGTCAATAGGAACCCTGATATCAAATGCAGTAATCACCGCCATGCATAAAATATTTTCAGCGGAATATCTTGCATTATTAGGCGATAAAATAACACCCGGTACCGTCAGGCGTTCAGAAGATTTTTCGCCTCAGTTCTCTGCTGATGAAGGCATAAAGAAACTAACACAATTAGCAGATAGCTTAGCCTGGCATGACAACATGATAGTGTTGATGATGTTGTCACTTTTTTCATTGGTTACACTTTTTCTTGTACGTCGTCTATGTGTCACTTCTCGAGGCTAATATGAAAACATTGGGACTAAAACCCAGCGCAATTTTTAGGGTGTCACTATTGCTACTGGTTAGTGCAATACTATTGATTTGCTATTCTGGTGGTTGGTTATCTTTTTTAGGTGACAGGGCGACCACGGACAATGCCAGTGTGCGCGGAAATATTACTTATGTCGTACCTCAGGTACAAGGTCAGATACGGGAAGTTTATATCAAAGATTTTCAGCGTGTGAAGAAAGGGGACTTATTATTTAATATTGATGATAGTGAATATCAAATCGTGCTGGCAAAAGCGGTAGCTGAACGTAAACGTATTTTATCTGAGTTAAAAAACAGCGATAACGCTATTGCCATCGCAACAGCAGATATCAAAAAAGCAGAGGGCGATAAAAAGTCAGCGGAATTTGAATTTGTTAATGAAAAAAACAAATACCAACGCTATTCACCCTTGGCAGAAAAAGGGATTGTTAGCCGTGCCGATTTCGACACGATTAAAAGCGAATATAATGTAAGTAATATTAAAGTTCAGAGCGCAACTACTGCGATATTCCGTGCTGAAGCAAACCTCGATTATACCATAAAAAGTAAAGAATCCCTGAGAGCACAATTGGAAATTGCAGATAACAGCATTGCGCGTGCACAGTTGGATTTAAATTATACTAAAATCAGGGCGTTCGACGATGGCAATGTAGGGGAGGTTTATGTAAATCCCGGCGATAAAGTTACTATTGGCGACTCACTCACCGTTTTGTCAACCGGAACCCCCTGGATAATCGCTAACTTTAAAGAAAGTAAACTGGATCTGCTCAGAGTTGGTGAGAAAGTATTTTATGAAGTTGATGCACTTCCTGGTAAAAAATTTACGGGTACGATACAGCAAATTTCCCCCATTTCATTAGGTGAAACACGCGCCCTGAACGCCAGTAATGCTGCGGGGAATTTCATCAAAATATCACAAAAATTTGCAGTGGCAATCACTCCCGATCATTCTGCAGCTGAGAACCTCAGGCCAGGTATGTCGGTAGTGGTCAGTTTACATTAAGCTGGGAGCCGTTAATCCCGAAAAAAAGAACAGTGAGGTGATAAGAGAAAAGAGTCCTCTGTCATCTCTTACCGCTGCCGGGTATCACCGTTGCTGACAAAGATACTTTTCTGCATGCGGGGCATCCTCGGACATGCCACTCTCAACCCACTGCAATTTATCACGCAGAAATAACAATGCAGACTGAAGGTTTTTTTGCTTTTCTTCCAGTTTATCTATCTGTTGCTTTAACGCCCTAATGGTCGCTTGTGGAGAAACCGGCTGCACGTGATAACCGGCATTGATATCAACAATTTCGCGAATTGAATAGCCCAGCGACTTTTGTAGTTTAATCATCAGTGCCGTTGTGACATCCCCCTGTGAAAATATCTGATAGGGTCGTGAGCCTCCTTTGCGCCCGACGTGCGGAGTGAGAAGACCTTTCGCGATATAAAAACGTATTGTATCGACAGTCATTCCGGTTGCTTTGGCAAATTCTGAAATCAGCACTGATTTCTCCTTGACTATGGGGTTAACTCCATAGTTATAACACAGCCATACCAACCACCGGAGTAATAAATATGACCAGCCCTGTAAACAAAATTCCCACCCTCAGATTGGGCAACCATGGCCGTGAAATAGGTATCCAGGGGCTCGGCTGTATGGGGATCAGTGAATTTTATGGACCCACCGACATACAAAATGTGGAGGCGGTAATTGAAACGGCTATTGAACAGGGGGTCAATATGTTTGATACCGCAGATATGTACGGTTTGGGCGAAAATGAGCGATTTCTTTCCCCCTGGGTGCGCCGCTACAGAGATAAAATGTTTATCTGCACCAAATTCGGCTATACGCGTACGCCTGAAAATCCGGACGACTGGAGTATAGATAATCGCCCGGAATATATCCGGACAGCGGTAGACCGCTCTTTGCAGAGGATGCAGATTGACTGTATTGATCTTTATTATATGCACCGGCGCGATCCCGCAGTGCCTCTGAGCGACTCAGTCGGAACCCTTGCTGATTTAGTCGCGGAAGGAAAAATCGGCGCAGTAGGTCTTTCTGCTGTCAATGGCGATGAGTTACGTGAAGCCAGTGCGATTCATCCCATATCGGCACTGCAGTCAGAATGGTCACTCTTCAGCCGAGACATTGAGCAGGATGTTATTCCCGTTGCTGCAGAGCTGGGTATTACGCTGGTTCCCTATGCTCCCCTGGGCCGTGGGCTGTTGACGAATAGCACTATTAACACAGTGCTTGCGGAAAATGACGCTCGCCACCATTTTCCACGCTTTACACGTGAGAATCTGGCCGCCAATGCTTTAATTGTCGCAAAGGTAAGCGCTATTGCGGAAGCGAAAAATATGAGCACGGCACAGGTCGCTCTGGCGTGGCTCTATACCAAAGCCAGAGAGATGCAGATATCAGCGATCCCCATCCCAGGGACAAGAAATAGACAACGGTTGGCAGAAAATCTGGCTGCTGCGTCAATGACCTTGTCAATTAATGAAATGGCAGAACTAAACGAACTGGCGGAACAGATTCAGGGTAGCGCAATTTAGTTTGTATTCTGCAGCCGGGTAAGAGACCCTTTTCCGGAAAGGTATGAAGACGCGTATTACCAACGGGGTTCACCCTCAGAATGAGACTTTGCAGTGATTCAGGCAAGGCACTTACTGGTTACAAATATTGAGCGAGAATCACAGGACGATCACCGCTTTTCTTTTCGAATCAGTCAGTGCTCTACATCTGTTGACGAATACTCAGGGTGCAAGGGTGTCTACCCACCAGGATCGTCAACTCAACTGGACCTGCTGTAAACGGTGACACTGCCGAATACCGCAGGTTTTATGATAAAAGATTTACCTTGTCATCAATTCCAGGCCACGCTCCAGAGATATCAGCGGTTGATAGCCGAGCTCATTCCTGGCTTTGGTGATATCCAGTGATACTTCCACTGCCGATGTGGCAAAAACCTGCATATTTAATGGGCTTTTTATTCTTCCCGCGGTTAATCGATTCAATCCGTCACCTAACTGCGCAAGTATACGGATCAGCGTACGGGGAACACTTTTGGAGGGCGCATTTATTCCTTGAGTCGCCAGTAACGCACTGACAAACTCTCTGAAATCATTAGGTGTATCGTCGGTAATAAAATAAATCTCACCATTACGTCCATACTCAGCGGCACGGCTTATTCCCTGGCATAGATTTTCAATATGAGTTGTTGAGGTTAAATAGTTTCCGTTGCTAATCCAGGCGAATTTTCCCTTATTTACTGCTTCAGTAAGCTGTGGCAAGGCAGTGGTATCCCCATTACCCCAGACAAACCTGGGCCGTACAATAGTGACACTCATAGCCTCGTTTTGATATGCGAGAGCTCTATGTTCACCTGCCGCTTTTGAACGTGAATAAGCGCCGACAGATTTTTCCGGTATATGTGATGTCTCATCAGCCATGATGAGCGGAGCACCGGTGAGCAATACTGACTCAGTACTGATATACACTGCCTTTTTTAATCCTGCTCTCTGTGCTGCTGCAAATACCTGATCGGTGCCATTCACATTGACATGCCATTGTTCTGCAGAGTGATAGGCATGTGCCGTATCCGCAGCTGCATGTATCAACAGATCACAATCCAGCATAGAAAGATGCAAGTCTGCAGCAAACATATCACCACGAACAGGAATGCCTCCCGCTTCTGACACCTTTCGGTCTGCGATATCACTTCTGGTCAGAACCCGCACTTCCGCACCGGAACGACGATAATAGCGGATCAGATTTCGCCCAACAAAGCCACTTCCACCAGTGATGAAAACACGACGATTAGCCATTAATTTCTGCAGGTCTTCCTGGCTTTTAGACATTTTAATCACCTTTAACCTTCATTGCGGGAACGTCCTGATCTGCCAGCCAGTTAAGTTCAGCGAGTATTTGCGCTCGTTCGTCAGCTGTCCATTTGTGAAAATCCAGATGGTCCAGGAATTTGAATCCTTCTAAGGCCAGATATGCCAGCATGGCGCCACGAGGGTTTGAAGATGTCGTCGTGATCCGTTCAATCACTTCAGTCTGATGTTGTTGCATTGTTTTACGAAGATCTTCATTCAGAATGAGCGCGGAACTGAGGCTAAGAGCAATAGGGCGAAACTCTTCGGGCGGTGGCGTTTTGGCTACTTCAATACGGCCTCTCAAAGCAACACTGTCATTTGTGTCTAACGTAAGTTCCATCTCATGATGCATCAAATCGTCACGTTCCATAGCGCGAGTGACTACTGCTTCAAGCAGTACCTGTTTAGTTTTGTGAACATACAGAACACTTGCTTTGCTGATTTTTGCCTGTGCAGCGACCGCATCGATTGTTAGCTTTGCCACTCCAATCTGCCCGATCACTTGCTCAGCCGCATCCAGAATACTGTCAGTACTAATTTCTTTTTTACGTCCCATGCTCACCTCATATTTAACCATCCGGATGGATATTAATTAGGGTGACTGTATTTCGCAAGTTTTATAGTCGCGAAAATCTTCACTCTTCTAAGTTGTTTTCTTCTTTTCACTCATAGCTGACATGATGGCCTTTCACTTAATATGCCACCAGATTCGGCCATGCCACCTTAATGTGATGAAACGAATACTGACGCGGGCTGCGCAGGCGGAACGGCGAAGTGCTGCTGCATGCGTTTTATCTCCTCTGCCGGTGGCAGACCAAACAGGCGCTTGAACTCGCGATTAAACTGCGATGGGCTTTCATAGCCGACGGCGTAGCTCGCGGCAGCGGCGGTGAGCTGCTGCCGCACCATCAACATCCGCGCCTGGTGCAGGCGTACCGATTTGACATACTGCATCGGCGGCATCCGGGTTATCGCTTTGAAATGGTGATGAAACGTCGGCACGCTCATTCCGGCTTCCAGCGCCAGCTGCGGCAGCGTTAACGGCTCCGCATAGGTGGCATGGATGCGTTCCAGCACTTTACCGATTTTGCCGAACTGCCCCTGCAAAGCCAGCGCGGCGCGCAT
The DNA here is from genome assembly GCF_016624745.1 of Erwinia sp. S43. Taxonomy (NCBI): domain Bacteria; kingdom Pseudomonadati; phylum Pseudomonadota; class Gammaproteobacteria; order Enterobacterales; family Erwiniaceae; genus Erwinia; species Erwinia sp. S43. The sequence continues at coordinate 153,270 of NZ_JACVTX010000011.1, forward strand.
TGCATTGCCCTGTGCACCCGTCAACACGCGGTAATAAAGTTCACGTACCCGCCCGGGACCGAGGATGGGCGCCTCAAGCGGATTATTCAGGGCTTCAAGCAAATTCAGCACGGACGTTTTTACCGCGTCGTCCATCGGGCTCGACATCATGCTTTGCGGCGCGGCGGGAGGATGCGGGGTGCCGTGCTGTTCAATCTGCAACATCAGTTCAGTGGCCAGCTGGAAATCCAGATGCATATAAATCGCCAGCAACGGATGTTCAGCCGAGGCGTCGGTTTCCATCACAAACGGCACAGGCACCGAAACCGCCAGGTAGTGCTGTTCATTATATAAATAGGTCTGCTGACCGAAATAGCCCCGTTTGCTACCCTGGCAGACGATCACCATACCCGGGTCATAAAGCACAGGCGTTCTGGCAAGTGGGCGATCGGCACGCAAAATTCGCACATCGGGCAACGCAGTGAGGTTGTACCCCTCCTGCGCCGCGAGTGCTTTTACCTGAGCAATCAATTCAGACATATCAGCCTCATAAAATCAGGCAATAAAAAGAGAGAATAAGGCCTAAAAATGCGCCAGTGTGGAGAATACCATGCAATCTTCACTGTTTATGGGAGTTATGTTATGACATCGGCAAAAACGATTTTAATCACCGGCGTCAGCAGCGGCTTTGGCCGCGCGCTGGCGCAGGAAGCCCTCGCCGCAGGCCATCGTGTCCTTGGTACGGTGCGTAACCACGAAGCACTCAACGCTTTCGAGGCGCTCGATGCGCAGCGGGCTTTTGGACGCCTTCTTGATGTAACGGACTTTGAGCGCATTGATGAAGTCGTTGCGGAAATTGAGTCCACCCTCGGTCCGATTGATGTGCTGGTGAACAATGCCGGTTACGGCCATGAAGGCATCATGGAAGAATCTTCACTCGCTGAGATGCGCCGCCAGTTTGACGTGAATGTGTTTGGTGCCGTGGCGATGATCAAAGCCGTGCTGCCGGGCATGCGTCAGCGCCGTCGCGGCCATATTATCAATATCACCTCGATGGGCAGTTTCATTACCTTGCCCGGCATCAGCTATTACTGCGGCAGCAAATTTGCCCTGGAAGGGATATCAGAAACGTTAAGCAAAGAACTTAACCCGTTCAACATCTGCGTGACCGCCGTGGCACCCGGTTCGTTTCGCACCGACTGGGCCGGGCGCTCAATGGTACGCAGCGCGCGTAGCATCCCGGACTATGATGCTTTGTTCGATCCCATCCGTCAGTCTCGTGAGGAAAAAAGCGGTAAGCAGCTCGGCGATCCCGTTAAAGCCGCACGCGCTATGCTGGCAATCATGGAGAGCCGGAACCCACCCACGCATTTATTGTTAGGCAGTGATGCACTGGGTTTAGTGCGGCAAAAGCTCGCGGCATTAGGTCAGGAAATAGACGAATGGGAGAAACTAACCTGTTCAACTGATGGCTAGTCGGCCGCTGAGGCAGATAGCTCACTCGTTCATCGATGATTGTCGGCCGCATAAAGGGGCATTTCGCGCGGGCCATAATGCCGATCGCCTGACCGTTTAACGCAAAAGCAAAAAGCCCGCTTAAGTTTCCTTAAGCGGGCTTCTCTAAATATGGCTCCTCTGACTGGACTCGAACCAGTGACATACGGATTAACAGTCCGCCGTTCTACCGACTGAACTACAGAGGAATCGTTTGAACGGGGCGCATAGTATCGAGTGGGGGAGGGGATGTCAAAGGCTGATTTGATGTTTCTGGTTTAACTGCTGATTAAATCGGCAGTTGATGCGTATTTTGTGCTGTAACCCGCATTTTTTTATCTTTTGCGTACCGCTTTGCAGGTTGGATCTGCGTTGCACTGGCGGTTACATCTCTTTATGCAATCGCGATCACGTTTATTTCATTTTCATATTGAGTTGTGTATTTTTGAAATATATATTCCAGTTAGTTTTTCATTTCGTTCCATTTTGCCACCCCTACACCCAAGGATTTGTCATGCAAAAAGTCAGAATCGGACTGATCGGCACCGGCTACATCGGACGCTGCCACGCTATCGCTTACTCTCAGGCTTCTACAGTCTTTAAGCTGAAAGGCGAACTGGTACGTGAGATGGTTGCCGAGGTTAACCCGGACGTAGCGCGCGCTCAGGCCGCCGCGCTGGGCTTTAACCGATCGACCGGAGACTGGCGTGAGCTGGTGGCGGACGAGAATATTGACGTGGTGGATATCTGCGCGCCAAACTTCCTGCATAAGGAAATGGCGCTGGAAGCGATTCGCCACGGAAAGCACGTTTATTCCGAAAAACCGCTGGCGCTGGATGTGGCAGATGCGGAAGAAATGGTTCGCGCAGCGGAAAAAGCCGGGGTAAAAACCCTGGTGGGCTTCAACTACATGAAAAACCCGACCAGCCAGCTGGCGAAAGAGATTATCGCTCGCGGTGAAATCGGTGAAGTCGTGCATTTCTACGGCACCCACAACGAAGACTATCTGGCTAACCCGAACACCCCGCTGGACTGGCACTGCCAGAAAGCGCTGGCCGGACTGGGCGCGCTGGGCGATCTGGCTGCGCATATCGTCAATATGGCGCACTTCCTGGTGGGCAACATCAGCGAAGTCAGCGGCGATATGATGACGGTCATCAAACAGCGTCCGGACCCGAAAGATCCGTCTACGCTGCGCGATGTGGAAAACGAAGACCAGGCCAGCGCGCTGCTGCGCTTTGCTAACGGCGCGCACGGCGTGATTGAGACCTCGCGTATTGCCTGCGGCAGCAAAATGGGCCTGACCTACGTGGTCACCGGCACCAAAGGTACCATCCGCTACACCCAGGAGCGCATGGCCGAGCTTGAGCTGTATATCCATGACGAACCGGCCGGTCGTCAGGGCTTCAAAACCATCCTGACCGGGCCTGCACACCCAGACTATGCGGCATTCTGCATCTCTGCCGGTCACGGTATCGGCTTTAACGATCAGAAAACCGTTGAAGTGCGCGACCTGATTAACGGCATCGCCGCCGATGACCGCATGTGGCCGGACTTCGCGGAAGGTCTGCAGGTGTCGAAAGTGCTGGAAGCGATTGCCGTTTCCGCTGCGGAAGGCCGCTGGATGAAAGTGTAATTCAGAGCGATTTCGCTAAGTAAAACAGGCTGCTGACGCGATCGTCACGCAGCCTTTTTTATTCCAGCCCGATAAATCCAATTCGCATGCGCTGTATCCATAAATTATGCGGATGATACCCCATGCTGATTGCCGCCCGCCTGCGGCTAAAGCGTTTAACTTCAAGGGTATTGCATGTATGATAATAATACTCATTTACAACCAAATCCTAACCATGAAACCTCAATCTTCCGTTACCCGCCTGATGTTGGTTGCCGGTGCACTGGCGCTGGGCGTGATGCTCAGCGGCTGTGACCAGGCCTCCGACGATGCTAAGCCAGCGGCGCAGCATGATGCTGTTGCCCATCAGAACGCCGCCGAAGGTGAGCACCACGGCACCGAACATCATGACGCGGCGTACGGTGAACAGCAGCAAAATTCCGCGCCAGGTGAAACGTCTGGTTCAGATCGGCAAAACGCGGCGGTAAGTGAACCGCAAAGCTGGCCGCGCACCCTGCAAACGCCGAAAGGCGCGTTGACCCTGCAACAGGCACCGAAGCGGATTGTGTCCACCAGCGTCACCCTGACCGGTACGCTGCTGGCGATTAACGCGCCGGTGATTGGTTCCGGCGCCACCGGGCGCAACTCGACGGTGGCGGATGAGCAGGGCTTCTTTACCCAGTGGAGCGCGGTCGCGAAAGAACGCCAGCTGAAACCGCTGTACGTGACCGAGCCGAATGCGGAAGCAATTGCGGCCGAGGCACCCGATCTGATTATCATCGCCGCTACCGGCGGGGATTCGGCGATCAAGCTGTACGATCAGCTGTCGACCATTGCGCCGACGCTGGTGATTGATTACGGCAATAAAAGCTGGCAGCAGCTGGCGCTTCAGCTGGGTGATATCACCGGGCGCGAGAACGATGCGAAAGCGGTGATTGATCGTTTTGAGCAGCGCGTGCAGCAGGTGAAGCAGGAGATTACTCTGCCACCGCAGCCGGTGTCAGCCCTGGTTTACTATGAAGACGGGCGCGGCGTGAATCTGTGGACGCCGGAATCGGCGCAGGGCAAGCTGCTGACCGAGCTGGGCTTCAGCCTGGCGATGCCGCCTGCTGATGTTCACGGCGGTACCAGCATGGGCAAGCGCAACGACATTATCCAGCTGACCGGCGAGAATATGGCGGCGGGGCTGACGGGCAAGACGATGATTCTGTTCTCGTCCGATGATGAGACGGTGCAGAAGGTGGAGGCGAATCAGTTCCTGGTACATCTGGAGCCGGTGAGCGCGAAGCGGGTGTATTCGATGGGGCCGGATACGTTCCGTCTGGATTACTACAGTGCCAGCAATATGTTGAACAGCATTGAGCGGGATTTTAAAGCACAGTGAGTTCGCCGTGCTCACTTTGAGCTTTTCCAGTGAACGCTAAGATATCGCGCAGGCGGCGCTTCAATTCAGGCTATTGGCTTATCGGTGCAGGCCGGGTTCACGGACTCGGCGTGAATACATCCATGTAGCCTCGACGGGCGCATCCCTGCGCCCGACGGTCCGTGAACCCGGCCTGCACCGATTGCCGTTAACTTAGGTGTCGCGGGTGGCGAAAATTCTTCTTTCTGGAAAAATGCTGGTTTTCAGATTCATCTATCTTCACTTCTTCACTTCTTCACTTCTTCACTTCTTCACTTCTTCACTTCTTCACTTCT